>JBMOFP010000217.1:0-9144 GCA_049318805.1 Bradymonadia bacterium | reverse complement strand
CGAAGAAGAGCCGTTCACGGGGTAGGGCCGAGCGGCCTTGCGGAGGCCGCCCGCTCGACGTAGAACCGCACCGCGTGGGACGCATTCGCCGCCTCGACGAGACACTCTCGAACCAGATCGCCGCGGGCGAGGTGGTCGAGCGCCCGGCGAGCGCCGCGAAGGAGCTGGTCGAGAACGCCCTCGACGCCGGCGCGACCTCGGTCGTCGTCGAGGTCGTCGGGGGCGGCGTACGGCGGCTGCGGGTCACCGACGACGGCCACGGGATGGACCGTGAGGACGCGCTGCTCGCCCTCGAACGCCACGCGACCAGCAAGCTGCGCACGGCGGAAGACCTGTCGCACATCGACACGCTCGGCTTTCGCGGCGAGGCCTTGCCATCGATCGCCTCCGTCAGCCGCTTCACGCTGCGCACCCGCGAGCCGACGGCCCTGGCGGCGACCCGGATTCGCGTCGAGGGCGGGCGCGTCGTCGAGGTCAGCGAGGCTGGCGCGCCGCCCGGGACGGAGATGCTCGTCGAGGACCTCTTCTTCAACGTGCCCGCTCGCCGCAAGTTTCTGAAGAAGGATGAGACCGAGGCGACACATGTCGTGGACCTCGTCGTTCAGCTCGCGCTCGCCTGGCCGGGAGTCGCGTTCAAGGTCATCCGAGACGAGCGTGTCACGGTCGACGTGGCCCCCCACGCGCGCCTCGCGGACCGGGTGCGCGCCCTCTTCGGGCGTGAGACGCGGGGCGAACTCCACCCCGTCGACGTCGTCGGCGCGTTCTCGCTCTCGGGGCTCGTGGCAAGCCCGACGACCTCTTTCGGTTCCGCGCGCCACTACCACCTTTTCCTGAATGGCCGCGCCGTCCGTGACCGGGTCCTCGTCGGCGCCGTGCAGCAGGCCTTCGCGGCGCATCTGGAGCGGGGTCGACACCCGTTCGTCGTGCTGCATCTGCGTGTGCCGCCGGAGACGGTGGACGTCAACGTGCACCCGGCGAAGACGGAAGTGCGCTTCGTCGACAGCGGGGCCGTGCACAGGTTCGTGTTCCGGGCCGTGAGTGAGGCCTTGCAGGCCCGCCCAGGGCCGGAGCACGAGGCCGTGAACACGTCGCCGGGGGGCCGTGAGCCCGAAGGTGTCGAGCCTGCGCGGACGTATCTCGTGCGCTCGGACGGCCCCGCGCCGAGTGAAGCGCCCGCGCCCTCGGGACTGGATGCCCAGCGGCAACGGATCTTCGATGCGCTGGAGCGGCTCGGACGGCGTCGAGCCCCGTTCGACGCGGCCCCGGTCTCGTTCGTCGAGCCTGAGGGGGCGCGTCCAGAGAGCCCGCCCCGCGCACTCGTCCCGGTCGTGCCCGAGGCTGAGCCTGAACCCGAGCGGGCGCACAGCGCCGTTCCGATCCCCCCCGACGCCGTTTCGCCCGCCCCGTTGCCGTCGTCGAACACGGCGACCTCCGCGCGCGGCCTCGTCGCGCTCGGCCTCGTCTCGGAGCGGCTCGCGCTCGCGCGCGGTGAGGGCACGGTCTGGTTGGTCGACGTACCCGCGGCGGTTCGACACCTCGCCGAGGTGCGGATGAGCAACCCCAACGCCGCCGTACGGCTGGCTCGACCCGTCCCGGTCGAGCTGGAGCCCACACGTGCCCAGCGACTCGGCCGGTGGGTGGACGCCCTGAAGAGCCTCGGCCTCGAGGTCGAGCCCTTCGGCGGCGCGACCTGGCTCGTTTCACAGGTGCCCGCCGGCCTCGAGGGGCTCCCGCCCGCGGAGCTCCTGCGCCATGCGCTCGACGTCGAGCCGCGGGACGCCCGAGGGATGCTCGAGCGGCTCGGCGCCCTGGTGGAGGCTGTGAGTCCGGTCACCTCCGCGGTGGCACTCGGACCTCTGTTGCGGGCCTTGCAGACCACCCCCGGCGCGACCTTGACCCGCGTCGCCACGGCCGTCTCGTTCAGCGAACTCGAGCGGCGCCTGCCGCAACGGGGCCGGCAGTGACCGCGCCCCTCGTGGCGGTCGTCGGTCCGACCGCTGTCGGCAAGACCGCGCTGGCCCTGCGCATCGCGCGCCGCTGGAACGCCGAGATCGTCGGCGTGGATGCATCCCAGGTGTATCGCGGCCTGGACATCGGCACGGGCAAGGTGAGCCCACGGGAGCTCGAGGGCGTCGTTCATCACCTGGTCGACGTCGTCGAGCCCGCCGCCCCCTTCGACGCCGCCCAGTTTGCCGCGCTCGCGGACGCGGCCATCGCCGACGCTCACGCCCGGGGTCGACGGGTCGTGCTGTGCGGCGGCACGGGCCTCTATCTTCGGGCGCTCGTCGACGGCCTGAGCGCCGTGCCGTCGGTCCCCGAGGCCCTTCGAGCGTCTCTGCGCGCGCGCCTCGAGCGGGGCGAGGTCGAGGCGATGCATCGAGAGCTTCAGCATCTCGACCCAACGACCGGGGCTCGGCTTTCGGCCCGGGACGGTCAACGGATCGAACGCGCCCTCGGGGTCGCGCTCGCGACGGGCCGCCCGCTCTCGGCGTGGCACGCGGACACCCGTGACCGGCCGCCTCGCTACGCTGTGCGTGTGCTCGGCCTGACCTGCCCACGCGAGACGCTCGATGCGCGCATCGAGACGCGCGTAGGACGGATGTTCGAGGCCGGTTGGGTCGACGAGGTGCGCGGGCTGCTGGCCGCCGGTCTGCCTCCGGACGCGCGTTCGCTGAAGGCGCTCGGCTACGCCCAGATCCTGGAGCTGCTCGCCGGTCGGTGCGACGAGGCCCAGGCGCGCGCCCTGACCGTGTTGCGGACTCGGCAGTATGCGCGTCGACAAGAGACGTGGTTCAAGGCGCTCCCCGGCGTGACCTGGTGGACCCCGCCGGTTGCCGATACTCAGCTCGACGCGTATCTTGCCGCGCTCTCATGAAGCCCCTCGTCGGTGAAACCCGCGTGCCCGGGGACAAGTCGATCGCGCACCGCGCGTGCCTGGTCGCGGCGCTGGCCGAGGGAGAGAGCCGCGTCGAGGGCTTCTCGGGGGGCGGGGACAACCACAGCACGCTCAAGGTCCTGCGTGCGCTGGGGGTCGAGGTCCGCTTCGACACACCGACGACCCTGCTTCTTCGTGGGGTCGGGCTGCGGGGACTTCGTGCGTCTGGAGCCCCGCTCGATTGCGGCAACAGCGGGACCACGTTGCGTCTGCTGATGGGTGTGCTTGCGGGACAATCCGGTCACTTCACGCTCGTGGGTGATGCGTCCTTGTCGGCACGCCCAGTGGCGCGCGTTGCAGGCCCGCTCGCGCGGCTCGGGGCGCGCATCGAAACGCCCGAGGGCGACCATCCGCCCGTCTGGGTGCACGGCGGCCCTTTGCGCGGCGCCGAGCTCGATACCGGCGTGCCGAGCGCGCAGGTCAAGAGCGCGTGCCTCTTCGCGGGTCTGCTTGCCGAGGGGTCGACGTCTGTGCGCGAGGCCGTGCCCACCCGAGACCACACCGAGCGGATGCTGCGTCGGATGGGGGTCTCGGTGGTGGAGAGGTCCGGGGGCCTCTGGCTCACCCCGCCGGACCGCATGGTCGCCACGGGCTTCAGCGTCCCCGGCGACCCCTCGAGCGCCGCCTTCTTCGCCGCCGCCGCCGCGCTGGTCCCTGGCTCCACGGTGTCCATCCGGGGCGTCGGCCTGAACCCTCGGCGCCTCGGCTTCTTCGGTGTCCTTCGTCGGATGGGCGCGCGGGTCGAGGTCGATTGGACCACGCCCGAGGCCGCCGACGTCGAGCCCGTCGGGGACCTCACCGTCTCGTGGGGCGGCCTTGCCGGCACGGACATCGCGCCGGCCGAGGTCGCGGACCTGGTCGACGAGCTCCCGCTTTTCGCGTGTCTGGCCGCCGTGGCGGAGGGGCCGAGTGTCGTCGCGGGGGCAGGGGAGCTGCGTATCAAAGAGAGCGACCGGATCGCGGCCACCGGCGACCTCTTGCGCGCGCTCGGCGCCGACGTCGTCGATACGGACGACGGCTGGCGAATCGCCGGCGGGGCACGTCTCGTGGGGGCGCCCGTGGCCGTCCGAGGCGACCATCGCCTCGCCTTGTGCGCGGCCGTGCTGGCGCGTTGCGCCGTGAAGGGCATCGTGACCGTGGACACTCCCCAGGTCACGACGGTCTCGTTTCCTGGATTCCTCGAGGCGTTGGAGCGACTCGGATGATCATCGCGATCGACGGACCGGCGGGCGCCGGCAAGAGCACAGTCAGTCGGCTGCTCGCGCAGCGGCTCGGGTGCGTGCGCATCGACACCGGCGCGCTCTACCGCGCGGTCGCCTTGGCGGCGACACGACGGGGTGTACCGCCCGTCGACGGCCCGGCGCTCGAGGCCTTCGTGCGGGGCCTGGACCTCCGCGTCGAGCCCGACGCGCTCCACCTGGACGGAGAGGATGTGTCCCAGGCGATCAGGGCACCCGAGGTCGGCCTGCAGGCGAGCAACTTCGCGGCGTTGCCCGCGGTGCGCGCCGGCCTCTTCGACCTCCAGCGCCGGCTCGGACGTTCACGCGACTCCGTGCTCGATGGCCGGGACATCGGCACGGTCGTCTTCCCCGACGCGGACGCCAAGCTGTACCTCACGGCCAGCGCCGAGGAGCGCGCCCGGCGGCGTCACGCCGAGCTGGTCGCGCAGGGCATTTCGAGCGACTACGCGGTCGTGCTCCACGAGATCGTGCTCCGGGACGACCAGGACATGCGTCGCGCGGTCGCGCCGCTCAAGCGGGCCCCGGACGCGGACCTCATCGACGCCACGCACCTTACGCTCGACGAGACCGTCGAGGCCTGCTTGATGGCCGTGCGCGCCCGGCTCCCCAGGCGCGCCTCGCGCAAAGCCGGCACCTGAAAAAAAGAAACCCGCCGAGGGCTTGCCCGGGCGGGTTCATCGAGGGAGGCGGCGACCGGAGTCGAACCGGTGAGTGGAGGTTTTGCAGACCTCTGCCTTACCACTTGGCTACGCCGCCATTTCGTGGGGCGGGCTTCTATCGCCCGACCCGGTGAGATGTCAAGCCGGTGCGCAACGCTCAGAAAAAACGGTCGACGAACTCCGGGAGCTTCGTGATGTCCATGGACTTGCAGAAGTACCCGTTCACGTCCTTCGCGTGGCAGATCTTCTCGAGGCGCTCCGCCTCCATGTCCGAGTAGAGGACGATGATGAGCTCCTCGTGCTCCGGCGCGCCACGAATGGCGTCGAGGAGGTCGTCGGCCGCGAGGCGGGGCATCGCCACGTCCACGAGGAGCACGTCGGGCATCTCGTAGTCGAGCTTCGCCATGCAGCCGTGCGGGGCGGACATCTTCACGACGTCATAGCCGTGGCTCACGAGGAGGTCTTCGGCGATCATGAGACTGATGATGTTGTCATCGAGAATCATGACCTTGCGTCTTTCGCCGCCCATGCCGGGGATTATGTGGTTGCGTATCCCCCTGTCAACCTTTGCGCCGGAGCGAACTTCATCATGAGCCGGCCCGCATCCGAGGGATTCGTCGACCTTCACCTGCACGTTCTTCCGGGCATCGACGACGGCGCCCGGGACGTCCCCGCCGCTCTCGAGATGCTCAAGGGGCTCGAGGCGCTCGGCTACACGCGGCTCGTGTCGACGCCGCACGCCGACGACCGACGCCACACCTACGGCCGGGACCGCATCGCGGCGCTCCATGCCGAGACCGTCGCCGCCGCGCAGGCCGCGGGTGTCGGGCTCCGCTTGGACTACGGGGCCGAGTACGCCTACGGGCCCCGGTTCCACGAGGACCTCCAGAGGCGAACGATGATCACGCTCGCCCACACCCGGTACGTGCTCTTGGAGCTGCCCGAGGCCTTCATGCCGGCGACCATGCCCACGGTGCTCTTCGAGGCGGGCGCCGCGGGTTACTACCCGATCCTCGCGCACCCCGAGCGCTGCGAGCCCTTCCACGACGATGTGCCAAGGCTCGAGGCCCTGGCGGCCGGGCGCGCGCTGATCCAGGTCAGCTTTCGGTCACTCGCCGGCACTTTCGGGCGCACCATCAAGCGCACCGCGTGGACGCTGGTCGAAGAAGGCATCGCCGATCTGGTCGCGACGGACTGCCACAGCCCCCGTGAGCTCCCGAAAATCGTCGGTCCGGTGCTCGAGGAGTTGCATCGGCGGGTCTCGACCCCGAAACTCGCGCGTCTTCTCAGCGGCACCCCGAACCGTCTGCTGACCGCGGAATGAGGGTCAGCGAACCGCATTGCGTCATCCTTTCCTGAAGTGGTCCTTGTCCATCGTGCTCGGAGTGGGCCTCATCTGGCTCGCGTTCCGGGGTGAGGACTGGCCGGACGTGTACCGGCGCATGCAGCAGGTCGACCTGGGGCCTCTGCTGCTCTACACCTTCCTTTTCTTCGTCTCGCACGTGATCCGCATTTTCCGCTGGGGTGCGCTCGTGCGCGCGCTGGGACCGATCTCGTGGCGCGACATCGTGTCCGCGGGGGCCATCGGCTACCTCTGCATCACGCTCTTTCCGTTACGTCTGGGCGAGCTCGTCCGCCCGTATCTGGTGCGCGGCCGAGGCGGGGTCTCAGGGACCGGCGCCCTCGCCACGGTCGTCGTCGAGCGCGTCATCGACGGCCTGCTCTTCGTCGCCCTCTTCTTCGTCTTCATCTCGTTCTTGCCGCCCACCGGCGATCCGCGCGTGGACGCCGTCAAGCTCAGCGGCTACATCGCCGGGGCCGTCTTCCTGTGCGCGCTCTTCGTGCTGGTGGCGGGCTACATGCGCCGCCAGTGGACGGTGCGGTTCATCGAACGCATCGGCATGCGGTTCCATGCCGGGCTCACGCAGCGCTCCGTCCGCATGCTGGACGCCTTCCTCGAGGGCCTGAAGATCCTGCCGGACAAACGCCGCATCTTCATTTTCATCGTCCTGACCATCATCTACTGGGCGATTCAGGGCGTCGGCATGAAGGTCATGGCCGACGCGGTGAACATGCCGGACGTCACGTACTCCGGGGGCTTCGCCCTGCTCGCCATCCTGGTGGTCGGCATCATGGTTCCGGGCGGCCCGGGCATGACGGGCACCTTCGAGCTGGCCCTGAGTGCCGGCTTCTCACTCCTCGTCCTGTCGGACGAAAGCCGCAACAACATCACCGTCTACATCATCATGCTGCACGTCACGCAGCTCATCGTGCAGGTCATCGCGGGTGCGCCCTACCTGATGATGCGTCACCCGCGCATCGGAGACGCCCTCGCGGGCGGCGCCGTGGACGACCTTGGAGCCACCTCGGATGAGGCTCCGAGGTCTCATTGACTCGGGGTGTATGGGCGGGTAGTTTCTGCCTCACGTGTCGACCGCTTGGAGACCTTCAGTGAAGACCCTCGATCGTGTCTGTCGGAGCGCGGCGTTTTTCGCCGCCCTGGGCTTCTCGCTCGGTATGAGCGCTTGCAACGACCACCCGCTCGAGCCGCTCGACAAGGTCATCTCCGCCGCCAGCAACGACGAGATCGACCTGCCGGCGAAGACCAAGCTCGACTTCCTGTTCCTCATCGACAACTCGGGGTCGATGTGTGAGGAGCAGAAGAACCTCTCGAACAACTTCAGCATCATCTCGGACTTCCTGTTCAACGAGCTCGGTCAGACGGCGGACTACCGCATCGCCTTCGTCAACACCGACCTCAACACGGCGTTGTCGAAGGGGGCTTATCAGAGCAGCCCCGCCCGGCCCGTGCCGGCGCTGAACTGTAAGGACCCGATCACGAACGCGCCGGACGTGCCGAACACGGCCGACTGCGACGACCTGCTCGTCGAGCCCGTGAACGATCGCAAGATGAAGATCGGCCCGATCATCAAGTCCGCCCCGCGCGCGAACTTCAGCGACCTGGGCGACCTCGAGAAGAAGTTCCGCTGTATGGCCACGATCGGCACCGGCGGCGATGCGTACGAGAAGGGCCTCGAGGCCATTCGGCTCTCGCTCTCCTGCGACGGTCCGAACAAGGCCGCCTTCGCCGCGTGCTGCATCGACGAGAAGGACGCGAGTGGCCGCGTCGTGCGGTCCGAGTACGACCGCCAGTGCGCCGGCAAGCTGCCCCCGAACGTCGAGCCGGAGTTCCTGCGCCCCGACGCGGTGCTCGTCGTCATCATTTTGTCCGACGAGGTGGATTGCTCCGATCCGGCCTCGAACCCGGGCAAGAGCCGCCGCGCGATCTGCAAGTACGGCCCCGGCGATGGCGACGGCAACGGCTCGCCCGACGGGTACCGAGACACTGCGCTTTGCCCCGGGGGCAACCAGGCCGAGTGCTTCCGCAACGAGTGTGGTGGGCTCTCCGGCGAAGACTGCTACGCGCGCCGGTGCTCCATCCCGCGCAACGAGAACAGCAACTGCGAGTGGCTGCGGGACGAGCTCACGCCCGTCTCCGACTACGTCGACTTCCTCGAGAGCCTGAAGGCGGACCCCCGCAACCAGATTTTCGTCGCGTCCATCGTGGGGAAGCGCCTCTACCTGGACCTCGAAGAGACCACCGAGATCACCTACAACCCGCCGGCGGTGCCCCGGAACCCGGCGTGCGACCCGGACGCGCCGGAGTACGACCCTAACATCACACTGGACGTCTGCTGCCCGGGGGGCCGCTGCGAGGGCAAGATCGCGCCGACGTGCAGCTCCGGGAACGGTGTGGCCTTCAGCGGCCGTCGTTACTACGCCTTGGCGGAGGCCTTCGGGCAGAACGGCTTGGGCTGCCCGGCCGGCGCCCCCGGCAACGGCGAGGCGTGCCTCTCCATCTGCGAGAACGACTTCAGCGCGCCGCTCCAGGAGATCAAGCGCCGCATCACCCAGATCCTGGGCAGCTACTGCCTGAACAAGCCGCCGGTCTGCCAGCTGATCGACACTGAGGCCGACGGCGTCGAGGGCACGGTCGGTGAGGTTCGGGACTGTACCGAGGAAGAGCGCGGCAACGGCGAGAACTTCAAGCGCACGGTCCGAGTGAAGATGCGCTGCCTGAACTCCATCGCCCAGGGCGGCGCCTGCGAAGAGGTCTTCGACCAGCGGGTGCTCGAGCCGGGTGAGTGGACGGTCGAGACGCGCGCGGACGACCCTCAGCTTCCCTGTTCGGGTGGCGTCCGCATCCGCCTGACGCAGCCGCCGCCCGCGGGCGCCGAGGTCTTCATCGAGTTCAAGGTCGATGTGAACCAGCAGCTCCAGGGCAGCCCCGCCGACGCCGGCGGCGGCA
>JBMOFP010000216.1:0-9177 GCA_049318805.1 Bradymonadia bacterium | reverse complement strand
CGCGTTCCCGAAGAAGCGGTAGTAGTGCCGGTTGTCGCCCCCGTCGGCGGCGGGTCCGAGGTCCCATTGCCAGGTGGTGTCCGTGGTCACGGCGAGCACGCGCCCCTGACCGAGGCCGCCGGCGACGACGACGGGGGCTGCGCGTCCCCCGGTCTTCAGCTCGGGGTGCTCGAGGAGCACCGCGGCCCCCGGCTTCACGCCCGCGACCCGGTTGATCCCCGTGAGCCCGGGGAGGCCGGCCCAGAGCGCCTCGTTCTCCGCCCGCTCCAGGCTCAGGCGTGTGATCGGGTGGTGGCGACCCGCCTCCGTGAGCTGCGGCTTGAACGCCCCGGTGTCGATGAGCCCGTTGGGCGCCAGGTCCCTGGGCAGGTCCACCGGCAGGAACTCCTCGATGGGTGTCCCGGCGTAGCCCCCGCTGGCGAAGCTCACGTCGCCCCCGATCATCACGAAGCCGCCGCCGTTGCGCACGAAGTCCCGGATCAAGGGCAGGTACTGGTCCATGTGGTACCCGCGAGAGGTGAAGTTCTGGAAGATGATCAGGTCGAAGGAGCCGAGCTGGGCCTCGAAGAGCTCCTGGGTCGGGAAGGGGATGAGCGAGAGCTCGTCGGCGGGCACGAGCGTCAGGTTCGTCGGTGTCCGCAGGATGAAGAAGCTGATGAGGTCCACGTTCGGGTTCCGCTTCAGGAGCTGCCGCAAGAAGCGCTCGTCCCAGCTCGGACGCCCGACGACCTGGAGCGCGCGGATCTTGTCCCGGATGACCCGGATGACGAACTGGCGCCGGTTGTTCTCGACGATGGGCTCGCCCTCGAGCACACCCACGTCGAGCGTGAAGACCGACTTGCCGGTCTTGTCGGGCACGAACTCGAAGACGAAGGGGTATCGGGTCTCGCCGTCCCGCGTCTGCAGCACCCGCCGCGCGAGCACCACGTCGTCGCGCCTCAGCGTGACGGGCAACGCGGCGCTCTCACCCCCCGTGACCGTGATCTCCGCTTCGATGCTCACGGCGTTGTGCACAAAGGCGAACTCGTCGAATCGCACGTTCGCGATCGCCACGTCCTTCGGCGGGCTCTCGGGCCCCGTGAAAAACGCGTGGATGGGCACCCCGAGGCGCGCGACCGTGTCTCGCACCACGGCGCCCTGGGCGTCTCCGCGCGCAACGGCCGCCCCGAGCGCGCCGTTGTCCGCGCCGTCCGTGTAGACGAGCACGGCCGCGAGCGCGTCCGCGGCATATCGCTGTCCGACCTCGGAGAGACCGACGAGGAGTCGGCTGGCGTCGCCGCGCGCCTGCACCTCGTCGAGGTTCGCCAAAGGCCGGATGCGCTCCGAGACCGCGAAGAGATCGACCACGTGGTCCGGCGACCAGCGGTCCCGGACCGAGGACTGGGCGGCGATGGCCGCCTTGACGTCCTCGAGCCGTGTGGACGCGCCGCTCCCGGGGAGCCCCATGCTGCGCGAGTCGTCCACCAGCACGACCACGTGGTTGCGCACCCGTGACACGTTCTCGGTCCGGCGCCCGGGCTGCAAAAAGAGCCCCAGGAGCACGAGCACGGTGAAGATCCGGAGCGTGAGCAGCGCCGTGCGGCGGGGGCGGGACAGCGCGCGCGCATTCCACGCCGCGAGCGCCACGACCGCGAGGCACAGCACGACGACGAGCGTGAGTGTGCCCGTGCTCCAGTCCGAGAGCAGCACCCAGCGTGTGACGTCGGTGCCCGCCGCTGTCGAGGTCTCCATCAGCGGACGCTGCCCCCGTCGTCGACCCGCCACTTGCGGCGTCGGAGGATCTCCGTCACGTGGACCTGGTCGCGCTTGTAGCTCAGGCAGGTGGCGTACATGAGCACGTTGATGCCCGTGCGCAGCGCCATCTCGCGCTGGCCGTCACCGCCGGGGACGACGGGGAGCCGCCAGCCGCCCCCCGGATCCCGACCGAAGGCCCCGAAGAGGTCGTTGCGCGAGTAGATCACCGCGGTCCGATCGTCCAGGTCGATGCCCTCCAGCGCGCGCGTTCGGTCGATGCGGCCGAAGGGGCGCTCCAGCAAGAAGAAGCTTCGATAGACCGTGTGGTCGTTGCTCAACCGCACCAGGGGGCGGCCGGGGAGTAGCCGTTGGAGCTCGCGCCGCACGACCGCGTCGAAGGCGTCGGCCCCCTCGGGGCTCGCGTCGTCGATGAGCAGGAGGCCGCCCGCGCGAACCCATCGGCCGAGGAGGTTGGACTCGGCCGTCTCGAAGGGCGGCGCGTCCCCGTTCCCGAGCCAGAGCAGCAGCGGCAGCGTGAACAGCGCGGGGTCCGTGGCCTTCACGCCGATGGGGCGCTTGCGGACGAGGATGCTCGTGCGCTTCGTCGTCTCCCAGAGCAGCTCCTCGACCGCGCCGGGGCGGGCGTCGTAGCCCGAGCCGTGCTCCAGAACGGCGATGCCGACCCGCGAGTCGGGGTCGAGCGCGTGCGCCGACGACGCCGCCAGGGCACCGGCCCCCGCGGCGGCGAGCCCCCGAAGGACCTCGCGTCGGCGTATCCGTAGGGTCACGGGGCGCGCGCGGGCACTCGAGCCGCCACGAGGGGGGCGAGCCGAGCGTGCAGGGCGGTCTCCGCGGCGAGCACGCCGCGCGGGTTGGCCGTGACCAGGGGATCGTAGGTGATGGGCTTGCCGCAGGCGTCCGAGAGCACGCCGCCGGCCCCGCCCAGGATCGCCTCGGGGGCACAACAGTCCCAGAGGTGCGTGCCGGGCGAGGGGTGGAGGTAGAAGTCCGCCTCCCCGGAGACCACCAGCCCGACCTTCACGCCGACGCCGCCGCGCGGCACGGACTCCACGGGCGCGCCGAGCGCCTCGATGACGGCGTCGAGCCCCTTGGGCCGATGCGTGCGGCTCACGACCGCGCGCAGCGGACGCGCCGGATCGGCGGCCGTGAGCGACAAGGCGTGTCGACCGCGCGCGTCGTCCTCGAAGGCGCCCATACCGGGACCCCCGAACCAGGTCCGGCCGAGAGCGGGCGCGGCGACCACGCCGAGCGCCGGTCGACCGCTGATGCAGAGCCCAATCATCACCGCGAAGTCTCCGGTGCGCTCGACGAAGTCCTGGGTCCCGTCCACCGGGTCCACCATCCAGATGCGGCGACCCTGGGCGAGGGTG
The DNA here is from genome assembly GCA_049318805.1 of Bradymonadia bacterium. Classification (GTDB taxonomy): domain Bacteria; phylum Myxococcota_A; class Bradymonadia; order UBA7976; family UBA1532; genus CANLBD01. The sequence goes on along the minus strand of JBMOFP010000216.1, from coordinate 6,052 downwards.
GCATCGAAAGCGCTCTCCTCACTCAGAACCAGGTCGCCGGGGAAGTAGCGCTTGAGGCCCTGAACGATGACGGCGTTCGCGGCGAGGTCGGCGGTCGTGACGGGCGAGCCGTCCTTCTTGCGGGTCTCGCCGAAGTCGTCGGTGGCGTAGATGCGCATGACCTCGCGGCAAGCCTCGCGGGCCAACCGCAGCGCGACGTCGAGGGAGTCAGCCAGCATGGCCGGTGATGTTGCGCCCCGGCGCCGCCGCGGTCAACGCACGGTCCCCGGCGCTGCGAGACCCGCCTCACCCTCGAGGAGCTCGGCGTGCAGGACCCGCACGGCGTCGGTCGCCGCGCCCGCGTCCACGAGAAAGGCCGCCCGACCCGCGTCCACGAGGCGTCCCCGAACGGTGATGCCGGCGACCGCCAGGGCCCGAGCCGCGAGCCGCGCGTGGCCCGGCGGCGCCGAGAGCGAGCGTCCGGCGATGGTCACCAGGGCCAGGTCCTCGCGCAGCCGAACTCGACCCAGGCTCGAGACCGCCTCGCGAAAGGCCTCGAGTCCGTGCACGTTCTGGCGGGGCACCAGCGCCGATCACCCCGAGGGCATCCGCCACACCTCGGACTCGGCGGCGCCGTGGGCGGCGAGTGTGGCCTCGAGCTCGTTCGGGGGCGGCTCCCCGGGGGCCTCCGGCTCGAGCAGAAAGAGCCCGGGGTGGGCCGTCACGCCGACCACCCGCGGGTGGTCCTTGCCGTCCTGAGCCCGGATGGACGTGCCGACGGCCGCATCCCCCGCCGTGGCGACACAGCGGACCTCGATGCCGTGGCGCCGCGCCCACTCCACGGCCTCGGCGTTGAGCACCTTCGCGCCCGCGTCGGCGAGCACCTGCATCTCCTCGTACGAGAGAGTGTCGAGCCGACGGGCCTCGGGCACCACACGCGGGTCCGCGGAGTAGACGCCGTCGACGTCCGAGCAGATCTCGGCGTAGTCGGCGTCCAGGGCGGCGGCGAGCGCGACGGCGGTCGTGTCCGAGCCGCCTCGCCCGAGGCTCGTGATCTCTCGACGTTCGCTCACGCCCTGGAAGCCCGCGACGATGACGATCTCGTCGCGCTCCAACGCCTGCTGAATCCGTGTCGGCGTGATGCGCAGGATGCGCGCGTTCGTATGGTGGTCCGAGGTGATGATGCCGCTCTGCGAGCCCGTGAACGAGACCGCCGGGTGGCCCAGGTCGACGATGGCCATGGAGAGCAGCGCCATGGAGATGCGCTCGCCCGTCGTCACGAGCATGTCGAGCTCGCGTCGGTGCGGGTTGGCGCTCACGGAGCGCGCGAGGGCCAAGAGCTCGTTCGTCGTATTGCCCATGGCGGAGACCACGACGACCACCCGATGGCCCATGCGGCGTGTGTCCACGATCCGCGCGGCGACCTGCTTGAGCTTCTCGGGGGTGGCGACGGAGCTGCCGCCGTACTTCTGAACGATCACGCCCATGGGGTTCTCGCCTCGATTGCCGACACCGGCCCTTGTGTCGTACAAGCCGCGGCCGTCGGTCAACTCGGGAGCGAACCCCATGCGCGTGACGGTCATCGGGAGCGGATACGTCGGCCTTGTCGTCGGGGCCTGCCTCGCGGACTCCGGGAACGACGTAGTGTGTGCCGACGTCGACGCGCGGAAGGTCGAGAAGCTGCTCCAGGGGGTCGTGCCCTTCTTCGAGCCCGGGCTCGACGCGATCGTGAAGCGCAACCTCGAGGAGGGGCGCCTGACCTTCACGACCGAGGTCGAGCAGGCGATCCGCCGCGGTGGGGTCGTTTTCATCGCGGTCGGCACGCCCCAGGGCGACGACGGCTCGGCCGAGATGCGCTTCGTCGACCAGGTCGCCGAGACCATCGGACGCACCCTCGCGACGGGCGAGAACGTGCTGGTCGAGGGCATCAAGGTCGTGCTGACCAAGAGCACCGTGCCCGTGGGCACCTCGGACCGCATCCGGGGGCTCATCAGCCAGCACACGGACAAGGGCTACGTCGTGTGCTCCAACCCCGAGTTCCTCAAAGAAGGGGACGCGGTCAACGACTTCCTGAAGCCCGACCGGATCGTGGTCGGTGTGCCCGACTCCCCCGAGGGTGAGGTCGCTCGCCGGGTGCTGCACGAGCTCTTCGAGCCGTTCAACCGGCAGCGCGACCGCATGCTCTTCATGGACGTGCGCTCGAGCGAGCTGACGAAGTACGCCGCGAACGCGCTCCTCGCGACCAAGATCAGCTTCATGAACGACCTCGCGAACCTCGCGGAGCGGGTCGGCGCGGACATCGAGCGGGTGCGTGTCGGCATCGGCTCCGACCCGCGGATCGGGTATCAGTTCCTGTTCCCGGGCACGGGCTACGGGGGCTCGTGTTTCCCGAAGGACGTGAAGGCCCTGGTGCACACGGCCGAGGTGCACGGCCATGGGCTGCGCATCCTCGCGGCCGTGGATGCCGTGAACCAGGACCAGAAGCGCATCCTTCTGCGCAAGGTCAAGGCCCACTACGGGGTCACGGGCCTCGCCGGTCGAACCTTCGCGGTGTGGGGCCTCGCGTTCAAGCCGAAGACGGACGACATGCGCGAAGCGCCGTCCATCGACCTCATCCACGGGCTGCTCGACGCCGGCGCCCACGTGCGCGCCTACGACCCCGAGGCGAGCGAGAACGCGAAGTACTACTTCGGCGACCGCATCACCTACTGCGAGCAGAACTACGACTGCCTCGAGAGCGCCGACGCCCTCATCGTCGTCACCGAGTGGAGCGCCTTCCGGGGGCCCGACTTCGATCTCATCGCCCGCAAGCTCAAGGCGCCGGTCATCTTCGACGGGCGCAATCTCTACGAGCCGGAGCGCCTCGCCGCCCGCGGGTTCACGTACTACGCCATCGGCCGCGGCGCCCCGCTCCCGGTCTGAAGCAAGTACCAGTCGACGAAGCGGCGCACGCCCTCTTCGATGCCCACGTGGGGGGCGTAGCCGAGCTCGGCGCGGGCTCGTGAGATGTCGGCGAAGGTGCGGGTCACGTCGCCCGGCTGGATCGGCCGCTGCTCGATGCGCGGCGTCACGCCGAGGGTGTCACCGATCACCGCGATGAGGCGGCGCAGCTCGACCGTCTGGGACTCGCCCAGGTTGTAGATGCGGTAGCCCTCGACCCGCTCCACCGACGCGACGAGACCGTCGAGGATGTCGTCGATGTAGGTGTAGTCGCGGCTCGTCGAGCCGTCGCCGAACATGACCACCGACTCGCCGCGATGAATGCGCCGCGTGAACTGGTGAATCGCCATCTCGGGGCGTTGGCGCGGACCGTAGACCGTGAAGAAGCGCAGGCAGTGCGTGTGGAGTCCGAAGAGGTGGTGCCACGTGTAGCAGAGCAGCTCACCCGCGCGCTTTGTCGCCGCGTAGGGAGAGATCGGCTGGTCCACGTCGTCCGTCTCGCGGAACGGCACTTCGTGACGGTCCCCGTAGACCGAGGACGACGACGCGAAGACGAAGTGTTTCACGCCGTCGAGGCGGCAACGCTCGAGCAGGTTCGTGGTGCCCTCGACGTTGACCTTCTGGTAGAGCGCGGGCCGCTCGATGGACGGTCGCACGCCGGCCCACGCGGCGAGATGCACGACGCGGTCCGGCCGAAAGCGCGCGAAGAGGGCCTCGAGGAGGGGCGCGTCGAGGATGTCACCCTCGACGAGCTCGAAAGCCGGGTGGGCGCGGGCGGATTCCACGTTGCGCCGCTTGATCGCGGGGTCGTAGAAGTCGTTGAAGTTGTCGAGGCCGAGGAGCGTGTGCCCCTGGCTCAACAACCGGTCCGCGAGGTTCGATCCGATGAAGCCGGCGGCGCCCGTCAAGAGGATTCGCATGGTCCGGGCATCTTCGCGAGTTCCCTCGCGGTGGGCAACTTTCTTCGAGTTCTGATGTGGGAACAAAAAAACAGGTGTATGTGCACAAGAATCGCATGAACCTGTTGATCTGACTTCGACGGTGAGTGGCCGCCGGGAGCGCGATCGGGATGTGCCCCTGAAACGTCGCAGAGCCGCTGTTTTTCTGGTTGACACTCGAAAAATGGGCCGCGTAATCTCGCCGGCGGTTCGGCATTGAGCCGATGTGTCATCGATAAAAACGAGATGTGAAGGAGTGGAACCATGACGAAGAAAGAACTGATCGCGGCCGTTCAGGAGAATGCGGGCGAGAACCTGACCAAGAAGCAGGTCGATGAGCTCGTGGACGCCGTTTTCACGACGATCGCGAACGCCATCAAGGAGGGCCGTTACTCGCACCCCGACTTCGGCACCTTCACGGTGAAGTCGCGGGCGGCGCGGACCGGTCGCAACCCCCGCACCGGCAAGGAGATCAAGATCCCGGCCTCGAAGTCGGTCTCCTTCAAGCCCGCTCCCGCGCTCAAGAACAGCCTCTGAGCTGCCCCGCGCGGGCCTGAGCGGTCGCGAGCCCCCACGGTCTTGCGCCGGCTCGACCAGAAACGCCGAGGTCTTCACGGACCTCGGCGTTTTTTTTTCAGCGCGGCGGGGCGCCGGCGCGTGCGCCGAGCAGAGTGAGCCCGTGGCGCGCGTCGGCGTTCGTGGGGTCCAGGGCGATCGCCGCCTCGAGGTCCGCGCGGGCCTCCGCGGCGCGCTCGAGCTGCGCGTTCGCAAGCCCCCGCAGCGCCAGAGCGCGCGCGCGCTCGTCGGGCGCTCGCAGCCCCCCGTCCTCCAGCGCCCGCGCCACGTCCTCGAGCGCATCGAGCGGCTGATTCGCCCGCAGGCGAAGGCCCGCGCGGTGCATGCGGACGGAGGCGTCGTCCGGAGCGAGGGCGACGGCCGCATCGAGGGCCTGCAACGCGGCCTCGCCGCCGCCCACGGCGACCGCCAGGTTCGTGCACGGCGACGCCATGCCCGGAGGGGCGGCGCGGCACCCGAGCCCCAAGGCCTCGACGGCGAGCGCGCGTGCGTCGGGCTCGGCGCCGAGAGACTGCAGGCGTGCGAGGCCCAGGTCGTTGCCCTGCCCCGCGAGCCAGCGTCGGAGGGTGAGACCGTCGCCCTCGACGCCCATGCGTGTGATGGACTCGGCGGTCGCGCGCAGGGTCTCCAGCGGGGCCTCCGACGCGGCCGCCCGCACCTCCGCTTCACCTCGGAACAGGGGCACCGCGGGTCGAAGGTCGACGTCGGCTGCGGTCAGCGCCTCGCGGTCGAGGCCGCGCGCCCACTCCCAGAGCCACGGCGAACCGGAAGCCACCGCCCGGAGCAGCGGCGCGAGGCCGTCGCCCGACGCCCAGCCGGGCGCCACGTCCGGCAAGCGGGCGCGCACCGGACCCACCGACGAGGCGTCCCACACGTGCTGTCGAACGAGGACGGCCACGTCCGGGCGCGCGCCCTCGACGACCTGGGCGAACGCCGCGCCGGACGCGAGGTCATCACTCGCCACGAAGGCCACGCCGCGGACCGGCACGACGTCGAGCGTACGGTCCGTGAGTGTCCCGAAAACGCGGTCGGTGGTGTTGGCGCTCAGCGCGAGCCAGGTGGTGAGCGCGGCTGGGGCGAGCCCGACCGCGAGCGCGGGCCCCGCCCAGCGCAACGTGCCCACCAGGCCCAGGCCGAGCGCGAGCACGAAGACCACGGGCACCCCGTTCTGGGTGTCGCGAACGCCCATGGGGTTGAGCATCGTGGCGTAGAAGACGTCGAGCCCCCCGAGGAGCACCGCCAGGGCGCCGAGCGTGCGGTGCCCTCCACCGCGGAGGAGCGCGACGCCGAGGCCGAGGGCGCCCAGCCCCAGGGCCCCGTAGGGTCCGAGCACCTGGTCGGTGAAGGTGAGCGCGGCGCGTGGATCGAAGCGCAAGAAGACCTCGGCGTAGGCTTCGCGAATCCGGGCCCCGGTCAGCAGGGACCAGAGCGCCTCCGGCGTGGACGGATCGCCCCAGTTCCGCATCGGCCGGTCCAGCGCGCGGAGCGGGAGCTGCAGAATGACCAGGGCCCCCACGACCGCCGCGCCGACCGTAAGGCCGAGGGGTCGCGCCGCGCGGCGGTGCGCGAGGGCCGCGACGACGCCGAGCGCGAGCACGAACAACCGCAGCTCGGCGTGG
>JBMOFP010000215.1:0-9225 GCA_049318805.1 Bradymonadia bacterium | reverse complement strand
CCGCCGCTGCCCCGAGCCCGGCTTCCGGTGGGCGTCCGAAGAAGCCCGCCCCCGCGGCGGCGGCCGTCGACGAGAAGCCTGCACCGGCGAAGGCCGAGAAGCCCGCACCGGCGAAGGCCGAGAAGCCCGCACCGGCGAAGGCCGAGAAGCCCGCGCCTGCGAAGGCCGAGAAGGCCGCGAAGCCCGCGCCTGCGAAGGCCGAGAAGGCCGCGAAGCCCGCGCCCGTGCCCGCGCCTGCGCCTGCGAAGGCCGAAAAGGCCGCGAAGCCCGCGCCCGCGCCTGCGAAGGCCGCGAAGCCCGCACCCGCGCCCGCACCCGCGCCCGCCAAAGCCGAGAAGCCCGCGCCTGCGAAGGCCGCGAAGCCCGCGCCGGCGCCCGCGCCCGCGAAGGCCGAGAAGCCCGCGCCGGCCAAGGCCGAGAAGCCCGCCAAGGCGGAAAAGGCCGCCAAGCCCGCCGCCAAGAAGACGACCTCGCGCTGAGAGGGCCGACCCTCTGAAGCCGACTCGACCGCTCCGGCATCTCACCTGACCATACGTGGGGGAGAGTCGGAGCGGTCCGCGCCTCGCCGCTCGTTCACCTTGAGTTGAATCGACACGCCACTCTCGCGTCGAATGTGTCTGTCCTTTTCCACCTGCCCTGGGAGCTTCGAATGACGAGATCGATTTCCACGACCGCCCTCGTGACTGCGGTTGTCGCCCTCGCCGCCACCACCGCCCACGCCAGCCGCGCCGGACTGAGCGGGCGTGCGGAATCCGGGTGCACGATGGCCGGCTGCCACGGCGGCGGCACCGAGCCGACCGTCGCCATCGACGGCCCGAGCATCCTCGCGCCGGGCGCGACCGGGGACTTCACGGTCACGGTGACCGGGGTCCAGGCGGGCGCGCGCGTGCCCGCGGCCGGCTTCAACATCGCCGCCGAGGACGGCACGTTGGCGCCGGCGGACGCGCAGCTCAAGGCCGTCGTCGCCGAGCTCGTGCAGAACAACATGCCGGTGGCGTTCGACGGAGACTCGGTCACCGTGCCGTTCCGGTGGACCGCACCCGACACGGTCGGCGACTACGACCTCTTCGCGGCCGGCAACAGCGTCAACGGCGACTTCGTCCCGAGCGGTGACGGCTCGGCCACGACCTCGTTCACCGTGGCCGTCGAGGCCGGGGGCGAGCCCGTGGGCGGCACGCCTGGCCCCGTGGGCGGCACGCCCGGGCCCGTCGGCGGCTCTCCGGAGCCCGTGGGCGGCACACCCGGGCCCGTCGGCGGCGCCCCGGTGACCGGCACCGACGCGGGCGTCGACAGCGGGGACTCCGGCGGCGACAGCGGCGGCTGCCAGGCGGCGCCGGGTCGCTCTGCGCCGGTGGCCGCGGCCTTCGGTCTGCTCGCCCTGCCGCTCCTGCGCCGTCGCCGTCGCTGAGCGGCGACCGCGCGCCTCGAGGCGACGCGCCCCCGCTCACTCCTCGTCGGGGGCGAGCGACGGCGGAAACTTCGGCTCCGGGGGCGCTGCCCACGGCGGGCTGAGCGCCTCGGGCGCACGCGGCGGTTGAGGGCGGCCGTAGAGCCCCAGGAGCTGTACGCCGTCGACAAAGACGCCGTCCACGGGCCAGTCCGTGCCGTAGGCGCGCCACACGTCGAGCTCCTCCCAGAACTTGTCGCGCTGGTCGTGGTAGAGCCCCCAGTCGCTGTAGGCGGCGGTCCAGTCGCCGGTGTAGCGGATGTCCTTCCGCAGCCAGCCCTCGCGCTGGTAGGCGTCGTAGGACCACTTCGTGGCGTCGTGCCAGAAGGCGAGCGCGTTCGGCCCGGCGCGCTCGTTCAGCGCAGGCAGCCCGCCGCGCGTGATGTAGCCCCAGAAGTTGCGGGGGAGCCGAAGCTCCGCGGCCCCCGCAGGGCCGCCCACGAGCACGTTGTAGTACGCCTCGCCGTAGGGTGCGTAGCGCAACGTGTCCACGGCTCCGGGCACCAGCGCGAGGCCGCCGAGCAGCACGGTGCGCCCCACCCCGCCCGGTGAGCCGAACATGCCGGTGAGCGCGCGGTCCACACCGAGGCCGACCGCGACGGCGAAGAACGGCATGGCTGGGAGCCAGTGCTTGATGCCCCCGAAGATGGGTGTGTAGAGGGACGCGATCACGAGCATGGGCACGAGCACGTTGATCCACATCCACACCTCGACGGGCCCGTGCGGCATCGGCGCGCCGGCGGAGGCCCGGTGTCGATCGCGGGTCCACGCCCCGAGGACCACGAGCCCGATCAAGCCGAGCACGAAGGTCACGATGGGGAGCGTCGTCGCGGTCATCACGAACGGGAAATGCGGCGGGAACGGCGGGTCGTAGAAGAGCGTGCCCAGGTAGTCCACCGGGTAGTTCACGTGCCGCGAGTGGAAGCGCACGTACTCCTGGAGGCGCTCCACCGTGTTCCACCACAGCCACGGCCAATGGGCGAAGAAGACGACGGCGCCCAGCACCAGCATCGAGCCGCCGGTCCAGACCATGTAGGTCAAGGGTCCACGGGTGTCGCCGGGGGCGCGGAACGCGCCGGTCGCGCGGCGATGTCGCCACACGTCGTAGAGGCTGACGAAGAGCAGCGCGAAGGGCAGGAAGAACGTGTTGAGCTTCGTGGCAAAACCCAGGCCCAGGGCAACGCCGCTCGCCACCGCCCAACGTCGACTGCGCAGCGCACGCAGGTAGCAGTAGGACGCCAGGACCCACGTGAACGTGACCGGGGCGTCGAAGCACGCCAGGTGCGCGTGGAAGTACGGCCGCGGCATGAACAACAGCGCCAGCGCGGCCACGATGCCCACGCCGACCCCACGCAGCGACCGACCGATGAGGTACGTGAGCCAGAGCGTAAGCCCCCACAGCGCGAAGGCGGGGAGCCGATACGACAACATCGGGCTCTCGACCCAGCCGAGGCGGTCGTGGAAGATCCGATGGCTCAGCCCGAAGAGCGACTTCATCAGGACCGGGTGCTCGTGGTTGTAGCCGAAGCCCGCCTCGACCGCGGCCCGTGTGAACGAGTCGACCTTGGGATCGAAGAGGCCGAGCCACCAGTCCGCGGCGCGGTCGCCCGCGTAGAAGTAGAAGCTCTCGTCCCGCGGCACACCGACCTGCGGCGAGGTGTACGCGAGCAGGCAGAAGGCGAAGACCGCCAGCGCGGCGCCGATCAGATGGTCCCGGCGGGTCGGGCGTTCGAGGGTCATGGCGTCTTGCCTCCCTCGGCGCGGGCGGCGCGCAGGGTCGGGTCGAAGCAGAGGTGGGCGTCGGCGGTGAAGGCCGCGGACACCTCGAAGGTCAACGGCGCGGCGCCCTCGGGCAGCTCGATACGTTGCCGGTGCCAGCCCTTCTCGGCCGGGACCTCGAAGGTCTCGAGCTCTACGTCGGCCCGCAGCGTGCGGATGCGCGCCGGCTTCACCTTGAGCTGTCGTTTGTAATTGTCGGCGACCATCGGGTCGGAGAAGCCCACGTCGATTTGGAGCACCTGCGCCGCGACCGCCTCGGGCCAGTCGATGAGCACCCGCTGGCCCTGGACGGGGTGAATCCACACACAGCGACGCGGCAGGTCGCCGATGAGGCGCACGTCGCGGCTCACGTGCAGCAGCGGGTCCAGGCCGCACTCCGGGTCCTTCTCACGACGCGCGAGGCGCTGCGCGGTCGGGGCGCCGAGGCAGCGCCGCGTGGTCTCGGGGGCGTCGCGCAGCGTGCAGTGCCAGCCGCGGCCGCTCCAGAACCCGCAGACGGTCTCGTTCCCCGGGGTGTCGATGCGGCGCACCCGGGTCTTCTCGAGGCCGGCGTAGAGGTCCCCGACCACACGCTCTCCGCCCACGACGAGGCGCTCGACCGTGAGCGGGCCGAAGTGACCCGTGTCGGTCACCGTGTGGGGCCAGGTCAAGTCGGCAGCGCTGCGACCGTGGCTCGTGAACAGCCACACCGTGTCCCAGCGCGCCAGGTCCGCGGTCTCGAGCTCCGCGTGCTGGGCGTTGAGGCCCTCGAAGAAGATCCGCCCCTCCCCCTGGCTGTAGGGCGCCCACAACACGGCGTCCGTCGGTGTGCGGCCGGCGCGCACACGCTCCGTGGCCTCGGCCCATTGGGCCCGAGTGGGCACGCGCGCCGACTGCATCTGACCCACGACCAGGGCCACGAACAGCACGACGGGCAACAGGAACCACGCGGCGCGAACGTTCACGACGCGGGAAACTAGCACACGAATCGCACCGGTCGACCCGAACGCGGGTTATGTTCCGCAAGACACCGTGCTGGTCGAGGGGGAACACACGATGAATGGAGCGCACGTGCGCGCTGCGGCCCGTTGGGGTGCGGTCGCGTCGCTCGCGGGCGGGCTGTCGGCCTGCCCCGGCTTCGGCGACCGGGTGCTCTCGGGGCGCGTGACCTGGGAGAGCGACGTCGAGCGCATCCTGCAGGCGGAATGCACCTCGTGCCACGGGACGACGCCGTCGAACGGCGCCCCCTTCCCGCTGGTGACCTACGCCCAGGCCAAGCCCTTCGCCGAGCGCATCCAGGTCCGGTCGTATCAGCTGCGCAACATGCCGCCGAACGACACGATGCCCGAGTCCGACCGCGAGAAGCTCTTCATCTGGTGGCAGACCGGCGCCCCGGAGAGCGACGACGACCTCGAGCCCCTGGGCGGCACGCCGGTTCCCCTCGGCGGCATCCCCGAGCCCATGGGCGGCACGCCCGAGCCTGGCGGGACACCCGAACCGGGTGGCATGCCCGAGCCCGGCGGCGCGCCGGTCCCCGAAGGCCCGACGTGGTCGAATGGTGTGGGAGAGCTGATCGGGCAGCGGTGCGCGGTGTGCCACGGCGCCACGCTGGTCGGCGGAGCGCCGTACGCGCTCGCGACCTACGCCCAGGTGGTCGAGAACGCGGAACGTGTGCGAGCGCGCGCGATCGAGCTCGACACGATGCCCCCGGGCGCGGCCCTGGACGCCGACGCCCAGGACCTGCTGCAGCGGTGGTTCGACGGAGGCACGCCCGAATGAAAAGAGACGCCTCGACCTGCGCGCTGCCGTGGGTCCTCCGCATGGTCTTCATGCTCGCCGCGCTGTGGCCCGCGTGGGGACTCGCCACCCCGCAGATCGCCGTCCGGTCCGCGGACGGGTGTGCGACGTGCCACGTGGACCCGGTCGACTGGGAGAACCCCGAGCTCGCGTACCGCAAGTGCAGCCTGAACTGCACCACCTGCCATGTCGTGCCCACGGGCGGCGGCATGCGCAACGAATCGGGCCTGTACTATGGGCAGGTCACCCTCCCCACGTTCCTGAAGCGCGACGTGCCGCCGGTCCAGTACACGCGGCCCGCTCTGGACGCGCCCTCGACGCAGCCGTCCGAGGCCCCCGCGACGCAGCCCGCGACCGCCGCGGTCGACGCGCCCGCGACCCAGCCCGCGACCGCCGCCGTGCGCGCCGTCGTGCCCCCGCCGGGGTCCGCCGATCGCTACGGCGGCATCGAGCCGTTCCCCTTCTTCCAGTTCGGCACCGACGTGCGTTTCCTCGCGTACTTCCCGAACCAGGAAGGCGAGGACAACGCGTTCTTCCCCATGCAGACGGACCTGCTCCTCGCGCTGCGACCCTACAACCCCAAGCAGTTGAATCAGGGTCGCCTCACGCTCTACGCGGCGCCGGGCGCCCTCGGCGCACGCAAGCCCGAGAACATCGAAGCGAAGGACCGCCTCTTCGTGCGGGAGTACTTCGCGATGTTTCACGACCTGCCGTACCAGGTCTACGTGCGGGCCGGGCGCTTCCTGCCCGCCTTCGGGTGGAAGCTCGACGACCACACCCCGTTCATTCGGCAGGGTCAGACCTTCCTGGGCGCGCCCTTCGACCACGAGCGCCAGGTCACGGGTGTCGAAGCGGGCATCAACCCGAACTACTTCTTCGCGCATGTGAGCGCGTTCAACGCCGCGAACGACTGGAAGGCCCCCGTGGACGCGGACGCCGGCTGGGGCACCGCCGTGCACGCCGGGTGGCGCGACCTGCCGTGGCACCTGGCCGGCTCGCTGATGTTGGGCGGACGCAAGGGCGAGTCCCAGCAGATGGTCGGCGCGAACTGGGCCGTGAACCTCGCCCCCCTGGGCTTGATCCCCCTGAGCTATCTGGGCGAGTACGACCTCAACCGTGTCACGCCCGAGGGGGGCGACGCGCGGGTCGGGCTCGTCGCGTTCCACGAGCTCGACTACGCGCTCCACGACGGCGTGCACCTGAAGACCCGCTACGAATGGCAGGACTCCAGCATCGACGACGCCTACGACACCCGGCACCGGGTCGTGCTCGGCGCCGAGTGGCACGCCGTGCGGCACTTGGAGGTCATCGTGCAGTACCGCCACAACTGGGCGTACGCCGAGGACCGCTTCTCCGCCGACGCCGACGAGGCCTTCGTCCAGCTGCACGGCTGGTACTGAGCGCGTTCAACCGTCGAGTGTGTCGTCGGGCGCGTCGTCGGCCTCGAACTTGCCCATCGCGGGCGCGTCGAGTCGTTCGGGCGCGGACTCCCCGCGCGCCGCTCGAGCGAGCAGCTCATCCACGACCTCGAAGAGCATGCCGCAGTCCTGGGGCGAGTAGCGCTCGAGCCCGTGCTGGTAGTCGTCCAGCCGGCTCAGAAAGGCCGTGACGCGATCGGCATCGAGGGTCTGCGCGTGGGCGCCGTAGCCGAGCTGCTCGAGCCAGCGGGCGTTGAGGACCTGCTCGTACTGCCCCTCGATGGGCACCGAGAGCATGGGCGTGCGCAGGTGCACCGCCTCGCCCATCAGTGAGTAGCCGCCGCCCGCGATGACGCCCCTCGCCGTGCGGAGGTCGTCCACGAAGCCCTGCTCCGAGAAGCCCTTGAGCTCGACGTTGCCCTCGCGCCCCTCGCGGCCGAGCCCGTAGACCCGAAACTCGAAGGGCAGCGCGCGGAGCACCGGCAGCAGCGCCTCGTTCGCCGACTGCGTTTGGTAGACGAGGACGTGCGCGCCGGGCTCACGCTTCGCCGCGAGGATCTCGGGGCGCAGGATGGGCGGGACGAGGGTCGTTCGTTTCTTGCGCACACGGGGGAAAAAGAAGCTCGTGACCACGTAGTGCCACGCCCCGGGCATCTTGGACTTCACGATGCCGCGGGCCAGGCGGAATGCGGGCGAGCGCGACTCCGTGACCTCGTCGGGGTGGGCGCACCGGTTGAGCACCTGCATGTTGTCGATGCTGACGATGGGCAGGCGATGGTTCATGCCGTAGAGGTAGGCCCAGGTCTCGAAGTCGCTGATGACCAACTCGGGCTCGAAGTCGTCCTCGGCCAGGCGCCGGTAGGCTTCGATGTTCTTCACGAGGCCGAGCGGCAGCGCCTGCAGGTTCTCGAGGAAGGTCTCGCTCTTGTCGATGGCGTTGCCCTCGAAGCCGAGGACGAGGCCGTGGATTTCCTCGACCCGGATGCGCGGACGCCCCTCGAACTTGCGGCTGAGAAAGCCGTAGGCTCTGCCGGAGACGACGGCCCGGACCGTGTGCCCGCCGGCGAGCAGGTGCTCGATGACCACGCGGCTCCGGGTCGCGTGCCCCATGCCCTCGCCGACGATGCCGTACAGGATTCGCATGACAGGCGCGCCCTCTCCGTGGAAGAACGACTGGGCGATGCATACCGCAATTGCCCGAAGGGGTCTCGTGCCCCGGCTCTTCTTGCTCTGTCTGGCGCCCACCGCGTGCAGTGACGCCGAGTCCTCCGCGGACACACCCTGCGCACCCGTGGGGGGGCCCGGCGCGGCGCCGGCCATCGTCGAGGTCCTCGAGAACGATGGGCGCGGCGCGCTGAGTGTGGTCGCGCCGGACGGCCCCGTGAACCTGCGGCCGCCCTTCCAGGGCGGACACGTGCTCTTCGTGGGCGCGCGGGTCACGGGCCTGTGCCCGACGAACCTCGTCGTGAGCGGACGCATCGTGGACCCCGCATCGGGCGAGGTCGTGTCGGTGGACAACCGGACGGGTGTCACCCTGGTCGAGCGCGAAGACGGCACGATGGCGCCGGATCCCCAGGACTTGAGCGCCGTCGCCAACATCGCGCTGTGCCCGGAGACGACGGGGCTGCGAGACATCGAGGGCACGACGCTCACGCTGGAGCTGCGGGTCTCGGACGCGCAGGGTCGCCGCGCGGAGACCACACGGACGGTCGTGCCCACGTGCGGCGGCCTCGTGGACGTGACGGACCGGGAGTCGTGCACCTGCGAATGCAAGCGCGGCGGCGGGGCGACCGCATGTCCGTAGGTCGCGCGCTCCTTCTCACGGCGGCGTTCCTGGGCGCGTGCGAGACCGCGCAGGAGAACGAGGCCACGTCCCCGTTCGGACTCACTGCCGGGTGGCACCTGGTCTATGAGGGCGAGAGCGGCGCCCTGGTCTCGGCGCGGGGCACACTCGAAGGGGTAACGGCGGTGGGTGGCCCGCTCGGGAACGCACCCGGCGCGCTCTCGGTCCAGTCGAACGCCGAGGGCGGCGGCTGGGAAGCCACGGTCGACGCCGCCGCGCCCGGCAGCACCTGGTGGGCGTGGGGCGGCGGTGGGGACACCGAGGCGGTCGCCGTCGGCGAGGGCGGCCTGGTCACGGACCTGGAGACGGCCTTGACCCCGGCGACCCTCTACGGCGTGTGGGGCGCCACGGCCGCCGACGTGTGGGCGGTGGGCGGTACCCCGTCCGGCGAGGGCCCCGACGACGTCGTGCTCCGGCGCCGCGACGGTCAGTGGTCGGCCATCGACGTGCCCGAGCCGAAGGGCGGCGCGCTGTTCAAGGTCTGGGGCGGCGGGGCCGACGACGTGTGGATGTGCGGCCAGGGCGGGCACGTGCTGCACTGGGACGGGGCGGCCTTCACGTGGCTGCGCGCGGACCCGCCCGTGCCGCTCTTCACCGTGGCCGGGCACTCGGACGGCTCCGTCTACTTCGTGGGAGGCCCCCCCGCGCGGCTCTTTGTGCTCGACCGCGCGGCCGCGCGGCTCGACGAGGTCCCCCTCCCCGGCGAGGCCTCGATCCTCAACGGTGTCTCCGTCGCGCCCAACGGCGACCTGTGGGTCGTCGGCATGGGGGGCGTGAAGTGGCAGCGCAAGGCCACGGACGGCGCGTGGACCGACCACAGCCGCGAGGCGCCTCGGGTCGACCTGCACGCCGTGCTTGCCCTCGACGGCGCCGCGGTCGTCGTCGGCGGCGACTTCATCTCCCCGCCGAGCCCGGGGCGAGGGCGGCGCGGGGTCGTGGGGGTGTTTGTCGAGTAGGCGGCG
>JBMOFP010000214.1:0-9238 GCA_049318805.1 Bradymonadia bacterium | reverse complement strand
TCACTTCGGCGGAGCGGGGCTGAAAAAGTCCATGGACGGACTTTTTCAGCGTCCTATTAGGCGCTTCAGCCGCCGGACCGGCCGAGCAGGTCTCGCGCGGCCTGCTGGTTCGGATCGTCGCGCGGCACCAGCTTCATCACGGCCCGGGCGATGCGCTGCGCGACGTCCTTGTCACCGTCGGCCAGGGCGCGGTGCCCCTGCCGGAGAATCGTCGGCGCGTTGCGGCGCATCTTCTCCTGCAGCCGCATCGCGAGCTGGTGGCCCGGGGCGAGCTGCATGACTCGCGTGTTGGCGTCGATGGCCTCGTCGTAGGCCTGCCGATTGTAGGCCTGGATCGCCACGAAGTAGGACTGCTCGGCGAGCTGCTGGTCGATGCGGTCGCGGAAGAGCCCGCCGAGCTTGCGGTCCGTCGCGCCGGCGCGGGCGAGGGCGTCCGAGGCCTCACGGGCGCGTCGGGCCTTGACGGCCTTCTCGGCGGCGGTCCAGTCGTCCGCGAACTGGCGGACCGAGCGGGCCTTGTTCTTCGCGTCCGTGCCGGCCTTGCTCGTCGGAGAGCGCTTCGCCGCACGCTCCAAGGCCAGCGCGGCCTCGGAGAACTTCTCCTCGCGGTAGAGCTTCAAGGCATCGGCCACCTCGGACTTGATGCGTTTCGCGGCCTCGCCGTCCCCGGCGGCGTCGTTGGAGGCCGAGACGCGGGGCGAGTCGGCGACGACGCGGGGCTCGGCGGGCGCGGCCGGGCGGGCTTCGACGCGCGGGGCTTCGGTGGGGGGCGTGGACGCCGCCACGGCGGCCGGCTCCGCGGGGAGCTGACGCAGCTCCGTGAGCAGGCTCCGGGCCTCGTCGTGGTAGACGCTGTCCACGGGAATCTGCTCGAGCTTCGCGATGAGCTCGGCGGGCGGAGTCGTGCCCCGGCGTGTCCGGGCGTCTTCGAGCCGCGCGGAGTGGGTCCGCTCGCGGTCGATGCGGGCCTGCACCTCGGCGTAGGGCAGGTTCAGGCCGGGCGCGAGGCGCCGAGCCACGGTGAGGGCTTCCTCGGCTCGCCCCCAGGCGCGCACACGCATCGCGCTCTCGGCGACGGCGAGCTGGTCGCGGGCCCGCGTCGCGGCCTCGTCCCCTGGACCCCGGTCGCGCCGAAGCTCTCGAACGGCGAGCATGCCGAGGAGCACCGTGCAGAACGCGACCGCCGCCCAGAGCCCGACCCACTTCCACGGCAGGCGGCCCACGGAGCTCTGCGCCGTGAGAACGCGCGCGGGGTTCGCCGGCGGCGTGAGCACGTGGCGCGGGTCAGTCTCCTGGGCGTTCGGCGCGCGCACCCGAGCCCGGCCCATGTAGGTGACCTCGATGGAGGTGTTGCCGAGGTCGATGCGGTCTTTGTCGTAGAGCTCGAAGTCCTCGCGGCGCTGGCCGTTGACCTGGGTCCCGTTCCCGCTGCCGAGGTCCACGAGCCGGAAGCCCTCCCCGTGGCGGTCCACGCGGAAGTGGCGGCGGCTCACCGACAGGTCCATCAGCACGATGTCGTTGTCGATGCCGCGCCCTACGGAGGTGTGGTTCCGATTGAGGAAGTAGGCTTTGCCGCGGTTCTCGCCCTCGACAATCGTGAGACGCGCTCGGGGCAGCTCGGGCACCGCGACCGGCGGCTCGTAGATGCCGGTCATCTCGTTCTCGACCGGGTCCGGCGCGGGCGGCGGCGGCGCGGGGGCGGGCGTGGGCTCGCGGCGCCGGTGCATGGGTCCCGCGGGGCGACCCTCCCGACGAGGCGCCGCGCGGCCAGGGTCCTGCCGGGGCGGCTTCGGTGCAGGCGCGGCCGCGGGCGCCGGGGCCGGCGCGGGGGCCGGCGCGGGCACGGCGCGCGCGTGGGTCGGCGGGGTCTCGGCGCGGCGGGACTCGAACGCCGGCGTCTCCTTCGGTGCAGGATCGTTCGCGGGCCGCCGAAGCTCGGACTGCTCCGCCACCCCCGTCTCGCTGGCGTCGAGCAGCGCGTCGTCGACCTCGACCGACGCCGGGGAGGTCGCGACGACGGGGGCCGCCGCGGGCGCGCTCGCGCGGACCGCCGGGAGGAACGCGGTCGAGAGCGCGTGGAAGCCCGCCGCGACCGGCTGGGCCTCGGGATCGGGCACCTGGGCGAAGAGGTCCTCGGGCGGGTCGTAAGCCGCGGTGCGGTCGCCGGGCTCGGAGGCGCCCAGGGAGGACAGCACCTCCGGGAGCGCGCCACCTTCCTCATCGTCGTCGACGAGGATGCGGTCGTTCACCGGCTCGACGTCGAAGGGCAGCTGGCCTCCGGTCCGCTCCACGGCCGACAGCTCCTCGTCGGCGAAGATCGGTACGTCCTCCAGGCCGTCGTCGACGGGAGCGGGCGCCGGCGGTGCATCCTGGCCGGCTTCGGCCACCGCGACGTCGGCCACGGTGTCGGGGGCCTCGGGGGGGGCGACGGCGCGCGCACCGGTCTCGCTCCCGCTCAGGCTCACGGCGGCCTCCGCGGCGTCCAGCGCGGGCGTCCAGTCGTCCTGCATCGGCGCCGGCGCCTGCGGCGGCGCGGGCGGAGACGTGGGCTTGCGTCCGCGTCCGCGACTCATGTCGAGACCTCCGTACGGAGGCGGCCGAGCAAGCCCGACCGCAGCGCGTCCGCCCGGGCTCGGCAGTCCGCGGCCGGGCCGTGCCGCGCGGCGCCGACGTGCACGCGCGCGAGCAGCTCCCAGGCCAACGTGAGGCACGGATCCCGGTCCAGCGCCCCCTCGAGCAGGTCCTGCCCTTCGGCGCGGTCGTCGTCGTCGGCCGCATCGAGCCAGGTCGCCCACCCGAGCAGCGCCTGGTACATCGGCTCGTCGGGGTCCACGGCGTGGGCCCGCGCGAACGCGAGGCGAGCCGCCAGGTGGTCGCCGCGCGCGAGACAGGCCTCGCCGCGCGCGAGCTCCTCCTCGGCCGCCCACCGCGCGTTGGGCTGGGTACGCGCCTCGTCGAGTCGCTCCCGATACACCTGCGCGGTGTGGGGGTCGGCGAGCACCCCGAAGGCTTGTCCCGCCTTGATGAAGACCTCTTTCGCCCGCAAACGCACGTCCGGGTCCGGGTGCTCGGTGAAGCGGTCGGGGTGGAACTCCCGCGAGACGTCTAGCCACGCGGCCTCGACGGCCTCGGGCGCGGCGTCGCGCGGCACCCCGAGCACGGCGAAGTGGTCGCCGCCCCGCGTCGCCAGGTACCGCGCGATCACCCGCTCGGCGACTGTGTCCAGGGCCGGCGAATGCTCGGGGTCGAGCTGGTCGGGGCTCTCCAGCACGTACTCGGCCTCGACCTCGACCTCGACCTCACCGGAGAACGTCGCGACGTCGGGCAGCGGGCCGTCGTCGCGCGAGACGGCACCGCAGGCCTCCAGCACCTCGAGCAACGCGGCGATCCTGGGGCCGACGAGCGGCAACGCGTCGGCAAACGCGCCGACCGTGGCGGATCGTTTGAGCACCAGCGAGACCGGCGGATCGCGGTTCAAGCGGTCGATGAAGGGCGCGAGCTCGTCCAGGACCGCCGAGGGCGCGAGGGTCGACGCGCGCTGCGATTCGAGCCGAGCCTGGAGGGCGACGGGCGTGGAGCGGCGCAACGCGCCCTCGACCAGCAGCGCCATCGGGTTCATCGGGAACGTGAGTTTGTCCTCGAGGAATCGCGCGTCCTCGGTGAACTCGTAGGTCGCGCCGACCCAGGTGAAGCAGCGCGCGACACGCTCGATCACCTGCCCGCGCAGAAGCGCGTAGACCTCTTGATTGTTCAGGATCTCGAGCCCGACCAGCGCCTCGCCCTGACGCACCCCGTGCTTCGCGCCGTAGGCACGCACGGCCGCGTATTGCTCGGGGGAAATCACACCCCGCGCCAGGAGCCACCGCCCGAAGGTCTCCGTCAGCAGGTTGCTCTCGGCGAAGACCGGCAGCCCGTTGAGGAAGTACACGTCCCGCCGCGCGCCGTCCTTTTGCACGCGCAGCACACCCACGGCCGCCTGGCGCAACAGCCGCACGATGATCTCCGCGAGCGTGCCGTCGGACAACGTGCCGCTGAGGAGGCGTCGACCTTCGACGCTGGGCGTGGGGCCCGCGTCACGCGCGACCAACGCCGCGCCGAGAGCGCGCAGTAGGTCCGGAACGCGGAATGGCTTGAGCAGGAAGCCCTGAATGAAGGCGGGCCCTTGCTGGTTCAGCCGTGTCTGCGCCCGCGGCGAGGACGCCATCACGACGACCGGCACCTCATCGTCCACACGCCGAAGGTGGTCCACGAACCGCCCGCCCTCGACGCCGGGCACAAGATGCTCGACCAAAACCACGTCGAATCGGTCGGCCGAAAAAACGTCGAGCCCGTGCGCCCCGTCGCGCGCCAGCGTGGCTGCGAACCCGTTTCGGGACAGGACCTCACGCAGCTTCTCGCCGATGCGGGGATTGTCCTCGACGACCAGGACTCGGGCGCTCGTCATGGGTGCTCGCGTTATAACACCCGACCGGGGGGCCGTCGAAAATGCAGCGGGAAGCCACGTTGCGGCCTCCCGGGCGGGCGTGCTATCCGGCGCGCCCATGCGCATGGCAGCGATCTTCTTCGGGTTGGGTCTCGTGGTCTTTGCGGCGTTCGCGGGTCCGCGGCTCCTCATCCACAGCAGCGACAACCACTTCGTTTATCTGGCCGACGCGTTCCTCAGCGGCCAGACGGAGCTGACGCGCAAACCGCACCACCAGAACGACTGGGCGAGCTACGAGGTGCTCACCCTGAAGGGCGCGTCGGTCGAGCAGCACGGACCGACGGTCAAGGGCTTCTTCACGCGCCGCTCGGGCAAACCGGACGAGTTCCGTCAGCTCGACGGCTCGGAGATCAGCATCCCCGCGGCCGACCGCGGCGCCTCGGAGCGCAAGTACTTCGTCTCGTTCCCGCCCTTCCCCGGCGTGCTGATGATGCCCTTCGTCGCCGTCAGCGGCTTCGGGGCGAACGACGTCGTCTTCACCGTGCTCTTCGCGGCCTTCAACGTCGCCCTCGTCTATCTGCTGCTGGGGCGGCTCACCGCGCTGGGGTACAGCGCGCGCTCCGAGGTCGAGAATCGTTGGCTGACGGTGCTCTTCGCCTTCGGCTCGGCGCATCTGTGGTGCGCGGTGCTCGGGCAGGTGTGGTTCACGGCCCTGATCGTCGGGGTCACGTGCCACCTGCTGTACATCCTTTGCGCGCTCGACGCCCGTAGACCGCTGCTCGCCGGGCTCGCCCTCGCCGCGGGCTTCGCGACGCGCACGCCGCTGCTCTTCGCGTCGATCTTCTTCCTGCACCAGCTCCTGTGGCCGGCGTCCGGCCTCCGCCCCGCGCGCGACGTCCTCGTGCGCAAGCTCGCCCTGTTCGCCGCGCCCTGCGTCGTCGTCGGGTGCTCGCTGCTCGTCTACAACGCGGTGCGCTTCGAGAGCCCGACCGAGTTCGGCCACAGCTACCTGGCGACGGGCACCATCGCGCGCATCCGCGACTTCGGCCTGTTCAACCTCACGTTCTTGAGCCGCAACCTCACGGCGGCCTTCACGCTGCTGCCGTCTCTCGACGCCGACTACCCCTACCTGCACCTCTCGAAGCACGGCATGAGCCTACTGCTGACGAGCCCGGCGCTCGTTTGGCTGCTCTGGCCGATGCGGGCCCACCCCCTCGCCCGGGGGTTCGCCCTCGCCGCGGCCACGGTCGCGGTGCCGATCTTTTTCTACCAGAACACCGGCTGGGAGCAGTTCGGGTTCCGCTTCTCGCTGGACTTCATGCCGTACCTGGTCGGCGCGCTCGCGCTGGGGGGGCGCCCGATCAACCGCGCGTTCAAGGCGCTGATCATCGCGGGCGTGCTCGTGAACGCGTTCGGGGCGGTCACGTTCAAGCGTGGTGGTTTTGGCTCGCTGTACACGGACTACCTCTGCGAGGAGCCGAAGTAAGACCCGTGGCGTGAACCGGAATCGGCGGTGCGTCGTGCGACGACCGCCGACTCCGTCCGATCCGGGGGTGTGCGCGCTCCTCTCTTCCCCCTCGCCCTCGGCGTCGCGCTCGGCGCGCTGCCCCCGCCGGTCTACGGTCTCGGCGCGGCCGTGGTTCTGCTGCTGCTGTCGCGGGGTCGGCGGGCGCTCGTATTTCCCGCGCTGGCGGTGCTCGTGGGTGCGCTGGGGGTGTTCATCGGTGAGCGCTGGGCCGCGCAGCGCCCCGATGCACCGCTCGGCGCATGGGTCGGGCGCGTCGAGTCGGTCGAGCTCGCGGGCCCAAGGCCGCGTCTGCGCTTGGAGCCCGAGGCCACGCCCTGGGTGCAGGTGCGTGTCGTCGTCGACGACCTGCCGCCGGGGCTGGCGGTGGGCGCTCGCGTGCGCTTCCACCCGCAGGGGAAACTCCGCGTGCCCCAGCCGGCCGAGGCCGACGGCCTCTTCGACGCCGAGGCCTGGACCCGCACCCGACGCATCGCGTTCACGGGCCGTGGCGCCGTGGAGGTGGTCGCGCCCGGCTCGGTCTGGGCGCGCAGCTGGCTTGGATTGCGGCGCGGCGCCCACGCGGCCCTCGACGCCGCACCTTCCGCCGAGGGGGCCGCCGTTCTGCGCGGGCTGCTGCTCGGCGACCAGACGGCGCTCCCACGCGCCGCGGTCCAGGCCTTCGAGGCCACAGGCACGGGCCACCTGCTCTCCGTGAGCGGGTTGCACATCAGCGGCCTCGCGCTCGTGGTCTTCACAGTCGCGCAAGGGCTCGCCCGTAGGTTCGGCGCGCTCGAGCCCCGCCGCGCCGCCGCCCTCGTCGCGCTGCCGGCGGCCTGGCTCTTCGTGGCGCTGTCCGAGTGGCCCCTCGCCGCCGTGCGGTCGGGGGTGATGACCGGCGGCGCGCTGCTGGCGATTGTGCTGCGGCGCCGCGCGCCGCCTCTGAACCTGCTCGGCCTCGCGGCGCTCACCGTGCTCTTCCCCGACCCCACGGTGGCGCGCGAGCCGTCCTTCGGGCTGTCCTTCGGGGCCGTGCTCGCCCTCGTGCTCCTGGCCGAGGGGCGCGGGCCCGTGTCTTGGGTGCGCGCCAGCCTCGCCGCAAGCGCCGCGACGGCCCCTTTGCAGGCGGGCTTCTTCGGCACGCTGTCGCCGTGGGCGCCTGTGGCCAACCTCGTGCTCGTGCCGCTGGCCTCGGGCGTGCTCGTCCCGCTGGGCATCCTGGGCCTCGCGCTCGTGCCGCTCTCGGCCTGGCCGCTGGCCGCCGTCGCGGAGCTGACGGCGCTGTTCACGGCGCTCGTGGAGGAGACGGCGGGGCTGTTGGGGGGCGTGGCGGTGGTGGGGGCCCACGCCGCGGGCGTTCTGGCGCTGCCGCTCGTGCTCTGGATGGGCGCGCGGTGGCAAGTACCCCGCACGACCGTGCTGCTGAGCCTCGGCCTCGTCGCGCTCACACTTTGGCGTGCGCCGCCGGCGCGTTTCGTGGAGTTCCTGCCCGTGGGGCAGGGCGATGCGATCCTGCTCGTGTGCGACGACGACGCAGTACTCGTCGACGCCGGACCCGACCCCGCGGCGCGTGTGATTCGCTCGCGGCTCCGCACGCTCGGGGTGGGCGCGCTGCGGGCGGTGATCGTCACCCACGGACACCCCGACCACGCCGCCGGGCTCGGGGCCACCCTCGGCGAGGTCGAGACCTCCACTGTTTTCGCGCCCGCGCGCACGCTGCCTTCACTGCGCCGACCCGCGGCGAGCGCTCGGGGGGCCGTCTCGATTTCGGACCCGGGGGCCTCGGCCTTTCGACTCGGTGCGGACTGCGGCCTCCGTTTCCTCGACCACGCCCCGCCCGCCGACGCGAGCGAGAACGACGTCTCGCTCGTCGCGCGCTTCGAGACCCCCGAGGGCGGGCTGCTGCTGACCGGCGACATCGAGGCCGAGGCCGAAGCGCGCCTGGTGGAGCGCCACGGGGAGGCACTCCGGACCAGTGTGCTCAAGGCCCCGCACCACGGCAGCCGTACGAGCAGCACGCCGGGATTTCTGGGCGCGGTCGCGCCCTCGGTCGTCGTTTTCACCACGGGCCGCGACAACCGCTGGCAGTTCCCACGGGAGGGCATCCGCGCGCGCTACCAGCGGCGGGGTATCGCCGAGTTCGACACGGGTCGGCAGGGGCTCGTCCGGCTGGTCTTCGAAGCCGACGGCCCGCGGCTCACGCCGTTTCGCGACGCGGGGAGCCTGCCCGGGGAACGACCCACCGGCGGCAACCTCATCGCGCGCAACGCCACACCGGAGTAGGTTCGAGACACCATGCGCTGCCCCCAGCTCATCGTCGTCGCCGTGCCCCCCGAGGACCAGCCGGGCCCGGCGATCCCCTTTCGTTTCGAAGCGCGCGACGGAACACCCCCGAGCGTTTTGGTCGGGCGCGAGGCGCCGTGCGCGGTGCGCCTCGAGGGCGCGCGTTTGAGTCGGGCGCACCTGCGCCTCGAGGTCCGCCTCGGCGCGTCGGAGTCCGAGTGCACGCTCATCGTCGAAGACCAGCAGAGCGCGACCGGCACCTGGCTCGACGGCGTGCGCCTCGCGGCCTCCACGCCGACGCCGATTTCGCCGGGCCAGCGCCTCGAAGCGGGCGGCTGGACCCTGCGCGCGCGCCTCGACGCCGCGCACGGGCTCACGTCCGACAGCCGCGACGGCGACGCGCTCCGAGCGGCCTGGGCGCTGCCGGCGCCGCCGGCGCCGCCGGCGCCGCCGCCCGCACCAGCGGCTCCCCGCGAGGGCCGCGCACCCCGCGGGGTCGAGACGCTGCTCGACCTGCTGCCGTGGGTCGGGATCATCGCGGCACTGGGGGCGTTGAGCACGCTGTGGTGATCGCGGAGCGGAAATCCGTCTACTCCCGTCGCGGAGTCTGACCGGAATGCCCCGTACGACGAGGCGCCTGGGTGGCAACCTCTGAAAACGGCGACTCGATGTTGGCTCCGGCCCAGCATTCGAGCCCACCGCATGCGTCGACGGCACAACCAACACCATAGCCAACCGACACCTGGGTGTAGCCGCACTCGGGCGAAGTAGGCGTCCGGGCCACGCCGTTGAGGTACCGCCCCCAGCATTCGAGACCGCCGTGGTCGGTGATCGCACAGCAGTCCAGATCCCCGCAGGTCATGGAACGCAGTGTCGACTTCGGTCGCACCCAGCCTTCCGGCCAGGTGTCTTCCTGAGCGAGAGTCAGTTTGGGTATATTCTCATTCGAAAGTTCTCGACAATGCACCTGACCTTGAGACGACCGTCCAGAATATCGGCATGTAACTATTGACATTTGCGGCACCGTC
>JBMOFP010000213.1:0-9319 GCA_049318805.1 Bradymonadia bacterium | reverse complement strand
ATGCCGCCGAGTGAGCCGCCCAGCATGGTCTGCTCGGCCGTGCCGCCCACGTCGACCACGCCGTCCGCGTCGAAGTCGCCCGCGAACTCGTTCTGACCGTCGCCGTTCAGGTCGAAGTTGAACTTGCGGGTGCCGTCGAAGCCGCGCAGCACCCGCGCGAGCTGCATGTGGTCGAGGGCGCATTGCCGAACGACGTCGCGCGTGTGGAAGAGATACGCCGTCCAGAAGTCGGCGCCAGAGTCCAGCACCCCGTCCCCGTTCTGGTCGTGGGCGCGCCCCTCGAAGACCGCGTCGATCAGCGGCCCGAGCCCGAAGCCCGAGAGGATCTGGCGGGCGAGGGTGGTCTGTTCCTCATCACCGGACAGGCCGTGCGTGGGGCAGTCGATGCCCACCGCGGCGAGGCCGTGCTGCGCCAGGTAACCGCCGATGCTCACGGTGCTGAAACGATTGCCGGTGTAGCCGTGGCCCACGTAGACCACGGGCGCGGGCTTGCCGTCCTTGCGCACGGAGACCTCCTTGCGCGGCACGGTGAGGTGGAACCACACCCGCTCGTTGCGCACGGGCGCCGGCACACGGTCGAGGTCCGCGGGCCAGCTCTGCTCGTTGAGGCCGACCCACTCTTCGGGGGTGTCGCCACCCCGCGGGTAGAGCTGCGGCGAGTCGAAGTACCCGATGACCGTGTAGTCCACGTACTTGTTCGACTCCATCAGCGACTGGAACTCGACCGTGTTCGGCTGGCCGCCTTGGAACGCCTGCGCGACCAGCGCGTACGCGGCTTCGAAGTCCTCGCCGGGCAGCACGAACGGGTTCTTCACCCCACGGAACTGGGCGGACTCGGTGTCGCGCAGCTTGGCGAGCGCCGTGACCTCGCCCTTCGTGTCGGCCAGGTGCTTCTGCACCCCATGGCCGTAGAGTCCGTCGCGCACCGCGATCCAGTGACTCTGCAGCGACTGGGTCGTGTACGAGAACGCGAAGGCGATGTCGTCGAGCCCGGTGCCGGCGGGCAGGTACTTCTCGATGCCACGGAGCGCGGCGGTCTGACTCTCGTGGTTCACGATGCCATAGGGCGAGCCGACGGGCTCCCCGTTCACATCGAGGATGCGCCGCGTGACCACGACCGCGTAGGTCGTGCGCTCGCGCACCGGCTCGAGCGGCCGGACGATCAGCGTGCTCGACTCGCGTTCGTAGAAGGTCATGAGCGCGTCCGCACGCCCGATGAGATCGTCCGCGGCCGGGTTCATGCCGGGGAAGTAGTTCGGCCGGTCGAGCACGCCGTCCTCGTCGGTGTCCTCCTCGGGCTGCAGCACCCCGTCGCCGTTCTTGTCTTCGTCCGTCTCCTCGAAGATCAGGGCCAGCGTTTCGCCGCGCGAGTCGTGCTTGTAGTACTTGTTCACGTCCTTCAGCAGCGGCGGGTAGTTGCCGTTGCCCACGTCCAGCGCGTGCAGCTTGCCCAGCTCCGGCGACGCCGGGTCGATGTTCACCAGGTAGATGACGTCGTCCGAGAAGTCGTAGGTCGTGTCTTTGTGACCGGCCCGGATCGAGGCCGGATCGAGCTCGCCCGTGAAGGGCACCGAGATGGGCTGGAACACACCCCAGCCATCCATCTGGTCCAGGCGCTCACGCACGGTGCGCTCAAACTCCGTGGTGGAGATGAGCGAGGCGTTGATGCGTCGGCCCGTCGCGCTCGTGGTGTCGTAGCGGGTCGCCACGTCGTTCGGCAGCGGGATCTCGGGGAGCGGCTTGTGAAGAAAGTCCATCTTCACGGTGGTGCGCGCGGGCTGCGCGCGGGCGATGCCCTCGGCCTCGGTCGAGAGACAGCCGGGCAGCGCGGACACAGTGGCGAGTAGGGTCAGGATGCGCAGTGTGGTCTTCATCTTCACAGCTCCCACTGGGCGAGGACACGGCCGCCGCTGGCGGAGTCGAGGGGTTTCACACCCGCAGCGCTGCCCGACGCGAACGCGCCGCCGGGCACGAAGTACCCGCCCTCGGCGCCGAGGGTGAGGCGTGTGCCCCCGAGGAGCGCGGTGTACCGCAGCCCCAGGTCGTACTCGGTGCCGAGGAACGCCGTCGGCTTGCCCCCGAGCGCGTTGCGCGGCTCGCCGCCGGCCAGGCGGGTCTCACGGGCGTCGACCAGGTTCGCCTCGGCCCACGCGAAGAGCGGGCCGCCGTAGATCTCGAGGCCGTCGGTCGGGCGGTAGACCGCGCGCGGGAAGAACGTGACGGTATTCGTCACCTGGCCGCGGCTCGGCAGGCGGTCGAGGTCCTCGGACGGGTAGCCCACCAGCTCGGGATCGGCGGCCCGCACCGGCGCGCGCGCGGTCTGCGCCGCCATCACGCCGCGGTAGAGCAAGAGCCCCTGCTCGAAGTTCGGGTCCGCGCGGAAGCCGTTCTGCTCGGCGTCCTCGAAGTTCTGGTCGCCCGAGGCGTAGACCACGTCGGCCACGCCCCCGATGCGCCCCTGCGACAGGCCGAAGCGTGTCGCCACGCCGAGCTGCACCACGTCGTGCCGCGGGTTCTCGGCCGTCGGGCCCAGGTCCGTTTCGCCGGAGATGAACGCCGCCTCGGACTCCAGGAACGCCTTCACCTGCCCCACGGGCTTGCCCTCGAGGCGGCCGTGCACGTCGTAGACGGTCACGTTCGTCTCGTCGCCGTCCCGGGCCTCCTGGGCGCGTCGCGCGACGTAGACCCCGACCCGGTTCGGGCGCTGGTGACCGACGACGACCGCCGCCGACATCTGCGTCGCCTCGTCGCCCGAGAGGGTCACGTCGTCGTCTTGTACGACGTCGTAGGCGACACTCACGAGGAGGCGCTCCGTGCTCCAGGGGCCCGTGGCCACCTGCCCGCGCAACACACGGTCGCCGCCGCGGGGGTCGCTGAACTCACCGCCGCCCGGCGTGTGGCCGTGGGCGCCGTCGTTCGCCACGAGGCCGAGGCCCCAGTGGCTCGTGGTGTACCCGCCGGCGAAGGTGACGAACGGCCCGAAAGAGAAGCGCCCGTAAGCTTTGCGCAGCGCCTGACCGCTCTCGCCGGACAAGGGTGGGGCGATGGCCTCCGTCTTGCCGTCGTCTCCGCCGCTGACGGGCCCCGAGATCGCGTCGTATTCGAACTCCGCGGCGAAGACGAGCAGCCCGAAGCGGTCCTCGGAGTCGAGGCGCAGGCCGACCCGGGCCCGCACGTCGAGCTCGGGTTCGGGCGAGAGCTCGGTGCCCACGCTGTCGACGGGCACCGCGGGGTACACCGTGTTGCGTGCGGCGACACTCAGCGGCGCCTCGAGCCGCAGCCCGAACAGCCGCGTGCGCAAGAACGGCCGATAGGCATCGTCCTCGCCCGCGAGCCGGGCGGCGTCGACCGTGTCGGCCTCGAAGAGGGTCGGCGTCTCCGCCCGACCAACGGAGGGGGAGACGCTCAGCGCGAGCAACCCCGGAACCCAGACTTTCGATGTCATGTGAATCCCCCCAGACCGGCCAGCGCTCCGGCACTCTGCGCACGCGCGCGACGGCGAAGCTACACGAGCGTGCGCGGACCGCACGCGCAAAACGCGGAGAGGCGCACCGTCACGCCCTCGCGTCGCAGACCGTCCGAAGACGCCCTCGCTGGGCGCGTCCCTCTTCGGGAGTCACACCTCGTTCAAGAGACCGAGGACCTGCGAGGCCGCCCGCTGCCCAGAGAGATACGCGCCATGGACGGTGGCCGGCGCCGCGGCGAAGGTGTGCTCGCCCGCGAGGACGAGCCGCGGGCCGGCGGGCTCGGCCAGGGTCTCGTAATCGGCCTCGCTGGCACCCGGCGCGATGTGGCTGTAGCTGCCGCGGGCGAAGGGGTCCGCCGCCCAGTTCGTCCGGACGAAGCCCTCGGGCGTGGGGAGTGACGCGCCGTTCATCGCTCTCAAGGTGTCGAGGGCACGGTCGACGATCGCAGTGTCCGACAGCGCGGCCATCTCGGCGGCGGGTTCGCCTGCGTTGAAGCCCAACAGCACGGGCACGTTGGCCACGGCAGCGAGATTCACGAACTCGGGGAAGATGCGTCTGCCTTCGCCGACGAAGCCGAGCACCTGGGCCGTGGTCTTGGTCGTCCACGTCGCGTTCGAGAACTTGAGGTACAGCTTGTCCAGCACACCCACGCCCAGTCGGTCGATGGCTGCGCGGTGCGCATTCGGCAAGGCCGGCACGAACTCCAGGTCGCCGGCCTTGAGCACGCCGAGCGGGGCGGTCAAGACCACGCAGTCGGTGGTGAGCACTTCACCAGTCGTGAGGGTTACTCGCGCCGCATCTTCGGTCTGCTCGATCTTCGTCACGACGGCCTGCCGCCGAATGTCGAGGCCCGACGCCAGGATCTCCACCACGGCGGACCAGCCCGAGGCCATGATGGCGTCATCGTTGCGCTCCTCGCCCGCCTGGTCGAAGCGCAGAAGCGAGAGGTCGTCGGCCTCGGCCGCGTACTCGTGCTCGAACTCGGTGGCCACCAGATACTCGAGCCGCCTGCGAGCCGTGGCGTCGAGACGTCGGGACTGGGCCCACGCATCGACAAAGCGTCGGAGGTCCGAGTCCATCGGTGAGTCGGCCTCGAGTCGACGCTCTCTTTCAGCCTCCAACGCAGCCGTGAAGTCGGCGCTGAGTGCGTCGAGTGTGTCTTCGTCGATTCGGGCACCGTCGGCTTCGAAGACCGCACGTTCGTCATAGTTCGTGCGCGCGAGCCGCAGGTCGTTCTCGGCCGCCAACGCGGCCAGGGGGTTGCCTGCGACGCCGTGAATCCACGAAGCGCCGAGGTCCGCGGGCACACCCGCCCAGCGTCTGTCCGTGAAGGTGCGGCCGCCGAGGCGATCACGGGCCTCGAGCACGGTCACACGCACGCCGGCGTCCACGAGCGCCCGCGCGGCGGCCAGCCCGCTCAGCCCGGCTCCGATCACCACGACACTGCCCCGCGGAGTCTCGGAGGCCGCAACCGACGCGCCGCAGGCCGGGAGTGCGCCGACCGCAGCGAGCGCCGAAAGTGCGCGGAGGACGTCGCGGCGATGGGGTGAGTCTCTACGCTGCATCGGCGGACAATAGAGTGGCGGTCGGCGCAGGGCAACGCGCCCATGGCCCGTTGTTTGCCGCGCGTACCCTGCGGGCACATCATCGCAGGGGGCCCGATGCGAAACACGTCGACGACGCTGATCCTACTGGCAGGTCTATGGGGCAGCGCCTGTAGCGAGGCCACGAACGTGGACACCGACGACGGGGGCGCGGGAGGCGGGTCCTTCGGCGGTGCTCCGGGCGGGGGAACTCCGAGCCCGAACGGGGGCTTCCCGGGCGTGGGCGGCATCGGCTTCGGGGGCGCGCCCAGCGGCGGTGAACCTACGGGCGGTGGGCCGAGCGGTGGCTTCGGCGGGGGCGAGCCGGTCGGCGGCTTCGGTGGAGGCGAGCCCGTGGGGGGAGGCGAGCCGGTGGGCAGCGCCGAACCCGTGGGCGGCTTCGGCGGAGGCGAACCGGTCGGCGGCTTCGGCGCCGATGTGCCCCCCGAGTCGTGCGCGCCGGATTGCAACGTGGATGCCCTGGGCGACGCCGTGTGTAACCCCGGGTGCAACGTGCCCGAGTGCGACTTCGACTTCGGCGACTGCGGAGAAGAGCCGGGGCCCGAGTGCGCCCCAGGGTGCCCTGTCGAGTGGCCCGGCGACGGGGAATGCGACGCGGAGTGCAACGTCGACGCGTGCGGCTTCGACGGCGGCGATTGCGGTGTGCCCGGCATGGACTGCGCGCCGGGGTGCCCGATGGACCTACGGGCGAACGGCATCTGCGACGCCGCGTGCAACGTGCCGGCGTGCGGGCTCGACGAGGGCGACTGCGACGTCGGGCCCGGGCCCGAGTGCGCGCCGGGCTGCCCGGAAGAGCGCGTCGGCGACTTCGCGTGCGACGCGCCCTGCAATGTCGAGGCGTGCGGCTTCGATCTCGGCGACTGCGATGTGGGACCCGGGCCCGAGTGTGCGCCGGGCTGCCCCGAGGACTGGCCCGGCGACGGGGAGTGCGACGTGGCCTGCAACGTGGACGCGTGCGGCTTCGACCTGGGCGACTGCGACGTCGGCCCGGGACCGGAGTGCGCGCCGGGCTGCCCGGCGGACTGGCCGGGCGACGGCGCCTGCGACGATGCGTGCAATGTGCCGGCGTGCGGCTTCGACGGCGGCGACTGCGATGGGGGCGGCGGTGAGGAGTGCGCGCCGGGTTGTCCGGTGGACTGGCCGGGGGACGGCGAGTGCGATGACGAATGCAACGTCGCGGCGTGCGGCTTCGACGGCGGCGACTGCGGCGGCGGCGGGGCGAACTGCCCGGCGCCCCCGGCGGCTCCGGCGAACCTGAACGCGGCGCGACAGGGTCAGAACACGCCCCAGGCCGAGCCGGTGCTCGTGACCTGGGACTACGCCGGTCCCGCCGTGAGCGGCTTCCGCGTCGCGCGCCTCGACCCCGGCGAGGACCGGAACGACCCGAACGCGTGGGACAACGTCGGCGGCGACCTGCCGGCGAATGCGCGCAGCTACACCGACAACCCGCGCCAGAACGGCGGGCGCTACAGCTACCACGCCCGCGCGTTCACCGACGCGCCCGGGTGTGAGCGGGTCTTCGGGGCGTACTCGAACGACGAGGACGCGATCCCCTGACCGGGTGCTCGATCAGACTCCGGACGCCGCATCCTTTGTGCGTCGGACCCGGCGCTGCCCGGGTCGCTTTGTCGCCACGTCCTCTTGTCCAGGAGAGCCACGTTTGGATTCGGAGCGCCTGAAGTCTTCGCTCGTGTCCTCGTCGATCAGGCCGAGGTTCTTGAGATGGAAGGTGGTCGCATCGAGCGTCGTACCGAACCTCTCCATGACCGCCCGGACGCCCCGCATGGAGACGCCTATCGATGAGAAGGCCTCTCTCACGCCGTCTTCCGGCATGAGAAACATCGTCGCGAAAGCACTCGCCCGGGCAATGGTCGGCCAGTGTGCCGTTCGAGTGAAGACCCGCGCATAGTCGGTGTCAGGATCGGTGTCCATGAGAACGAGGCCGAGACCGGCAGCCTGCATCACACGTGGGCTCCACCTTCGGCTTCGGATGCCACCTGGGTTGACCCCTATCGCGGGCCGACGTCCAGGTTGCGCAACCATCCAACCATTGATTGAAGGCGAGACGTCGGCAATCGATACGTCGACCCCCTCGCTGGCGAGCCACTCCTGGAGTTGAGCGGGTGCAGGCTCGTTACCCCAGCCGAGCGCTTCTCTCAGTTCCAGCGCCATCTCATAACCGGAGCGCCACGGTTCGTGGCCGGGGGCGGGGGTGAGTCGACGTGCGTGGCCCAGACGTTCGGACAGCGCACCTTGGCGGCACTTCAGCTCCAGCAGCGCCTGGAGGTCACCCGGCTCGGCGGTGTGGCAATCCCTCAGCAGGAGGGTCTCCAACGTGTGGGGGACGACGAGCGTGGCCTCGGTCCTTGTCCGCAATCGCTCGACCAGCCCGCGGAGATTCGGATCTTTTGCAACGATTCGCCGAACGGAGGCCGGAACGAGCCAGGTCCAGTCGTCCGGTGAGGCGTGCGGGACGCCGATGGGCAGGTCCAGCACCGCGGGCGTCCTCGACAGGACTGCGGATCGAACGTCTCTCGAGAGCTCGACCAAGACATCCTCGACCCGGCGCGCTCCCACACGACTGACGCCAGCCTGCTCCGAGAATCGCACATCTGCCCGGCCGGGTGGCCAGCGTTCATTGTCCCACGACACTTCGATGAAGTCGCCCAGGCGTCGGAGATAGACATTGGGGACAGCCGCACCCACGAAGGCCATTCGAAGTCCGTGTCGCTGTCTCCAGCTCGAGCGGGTCGCGAACCAACTCCCTTCCTCTGCCTCGGTCAGCGTGAGCGGTGGATCCTCACTGCACTGCAACCAATCCGCGGCCGAGGCGACGCGATCGGTTCGGAGCGGCGCGGGGAATGGCTCTTCGTTCAGCAGCGCGATCGCATGGGTGTCGATCCACCGTATGAGGGGTTCGATGTACCACTCCACGGCCTCCGACACGACACCCGCCCGAATCGACTGGGTCAGGCAGCGGCCATTCGCCCAGATCGTAAATCGCCCCCAGCTCCGCTCGTAGAAGGAGTCCGCACGCGACGTCGAATGCGGATCAGTGTCCATCTCGACCGCGATCGCGAAGTGCTGGGTGTCACCGAAGAGTCGTTGGTACCACATCAGCCGGGCCACTTGACGGGCAAGGCCCTCTGCTTTCGAAGCCTACGTCGCTGGGGACGGTCAATCTTCCCAGCGGACTCCAACGCCTCGAAGACCTCCTCGGGCACGTCGCCACCGACGACTGGGAACCCGTGCCAGACGTGGTTCTCAGCACCGTGAGGGTGCGTGCGAAACGCCTTGAAGCACCACGCACCCGCGACCGCCCAAAGCGCGTTGTCGACGGCCACGGCTTCGTTCAGAAGGAGCGCGACATCTTGGCGCGGCATGGCGCCCGGACAGAGGGTTCCAAACCCTTTGGGCTCCTTGTGCTTCGGATTCGGCTCGTAGCTGCGCTCCATGCGGTGAAACCTAGCTGGACGCCTGCGGCCGTTCAAGCGACCGGACGCGTGCGATCTCGAGTCCGCTGGTGGCGGCGAACACCGCGCCTCAAGCCGTGCGCTGCACCCGCACGCCGAAGCGGCCGTCGTGGGTCGAGAGCGCTTCACCCAGCGCGGCCGCTTGCGCCGCCAGGGTGTGTGTGACGCCCGGCGGTGGGTTCACGAAGACCATGCCGCTGCCATTGAGCGCGTTGCGCTTCACGTCCAGGGGCGTGACGTGGACCTCGACCGTGGTGGCCTGGGCCTTCTGCTCGCCCAGGCGCGCGAGCAGGGTGTTCGGGCGCGCGAGGCTCTTCACCGGGTACCACAGCACCGCGCGCACCCCCGCCTGGGCGCAGAGCGCGAGCGTGTCGGCGGCGGTGCGCCACTCCTCGGGATCGCCGTAGGCCGGGTCGAGGTGGACGACGAGCGCGCTGCGCCCGGTAATGTCTGCCACGCGCTCCCGCAGCACCGCGAGGCCGTCGCCCTGCACGACCTCGGCGCGTGCGTCGTGGCGCACCGTGCGCCGCAGCGCGCCGACCGCCTCGCTCTGCTTCTCGACGAGCACGGCCTTGTCGACGGGCCGCAGCACCGCCAACGCCACGACCGGAGAGCCCGGATACTCACCGCCGCGGTTCGGCACGCGGCTCCCCGCGCCGACGCGCGCGAGCACGTCCCCGTAGGTTCCGAGCACGCCGCGCTCCCCGGGCGCAGTGCCCGCGCGGTCGAGCTTGCCGATGCCCTCCGTCCACTCACCGGTCGGACCGAGCGTGTA
>JBMOFP010000212.1:0-9325 GCA_049318805.1 Bradymonadia bacterium | reverse complement strand
TGATTCCGCCGGGCCGTCCTGGCCCGGGCAGGCTGCTTTTTCAGCAGCCTGCTCGGCCTTCGGGTCCGACGTACCGGGGCGCCCCGTCAGACGGCGCACTCGCCGTCGCCGATGTGGACCCCGAAGACCTGCTGGCTGCCGAGGTCCTGGAAGACCGCGTCCGGCGCGTCTTCGGCCACGTCGTTGAGCGGCGCGAGCAGCGCTTCGACCTTCGCGGGCTCCACGCGCCAGTAGAAGTCCGAGACGGTCTCCCCGGCGTTTCGCTCGTTTTCGTACAGGTCCAACATCGACACCAGCGCTTGCCCGGCGAACCGCGCGGGCACCTTGCCGAGACGCCGCCCGAAGCGCGCCCCCTCGGCGTCGATCTTCCCGCCGAGGTGGAGCTCGTACAACGGGAGCACCCGCTCGCCCACGCGCTTGATGCCGCCGTGGAAGCCGATGGCCGCCACATGGTGCTGGCCGCAGGAGTTCGGGCAGCCGCTGATCTTGATGTCGCTCTGGAGCGCAGCCCCCACGGAGCTGCGCGCCGCTTCGCGGTCCAGCACCTGCACGAGCTCGCGCCCGAGGTCGCGGCTGCCGGTGTAGGCGAGGTTGCAGCTGTCCGCACCGGGGCACGAGGTCACGTCGTGCACGGTGCGCGCGTTCGCGAGGCCCAGGCCCAGCTCCACGAGCGCCTGGTGCACGTTCGGCAACAGGTCGTCGGCGATCCACGGCAGGACGACGTTCTGGTCGTTCGAGGTGCGCAACGTGGCGTCCCCGTAGGTCGCGCAGACGCGCGCCAAACCGCGGAACTGCGTCGCCGTCAGGTCCCCGAGGATCAGGCGCACGACGACTGCCGAGTACCCGGCGTGCTTCTGAGGCAGGGCGTTGTGGGTCCGCCACGCTTCGAACGCCGCAGAGGCCGCGACGGGCGCGATGGCCGGCCGCGCGGGCGGCGCGTTCGACTCCACGGAGCCCACGCGAAACGGCACGCCGTCCGGGTGCAGCGCGCGGATCTCCGCGAGGGTCTCGAGGTACTGCGCGTAGAAGGCCTCGAAGCCGAGCTTCTTCACGGCGTACTTCAAGCGTGCGCGGGCCCGGTTCGCCCGGTTGCCCACGCGGTCGAAGAGCTGCGCCACGGCCTCGGCGATGATCGGCAGGTCGGCCTCGGGCGCGAACTCGTGCAGCGTGTAGGCGTTCTGCGGCGAAGTGCTGAGACCGCCGCCCGCGAGCACCTTGAAGCCCCGCTGGCCGTCGCGGATCCGGGCGATGAAGCCCAGGTCGTTGATCGAAGCCTGCGCCCGGTCCAGCTCGTTGCCGCTGAACCCGATCTTGAACTTGCGCGGGAGCTTGCCGAAGCGCGGATCACGGATCAGGTGGCTCTGCACCCACTCGGCGTAGGGCAGGACGTCGAAGACCTCGTCGGCCAGCAGCCCGCTGAGGGGGTCCGCCGTCACGTTGCGCACCGTGTTGCCGCAGGCCTCGCGGGTCGTCAGACCGACCTCGCCCAGTCGGCGCTGCAGGGCCTCGACCTCACCGAGCTTCACGAAGTGGAACTGGATGGCCTGCCGGGTGGTCACATGTCCGAAGCCCCGACTCTGGGCCGTGGACACGTCGGCGAGGGCCTCGAGCTGCGGCGGCGTGAGCAGGCCCCCCACCACCTTCACCCGAATCATCTGCACGTCCGGCTGACGCTGGCCGTAGACCCCGCGGGTCAATCGAAACGAGCGGAAGGTCTCCGCGTCCATCTCGCCGGCCTCGTACTGTCGCAGGACCTCGACGAACTCGTCGATGTCGGCCACGCTCGAAAAGTGATTGCGCGACTCGCGCATGCAGCCTCCACTTGAACGCTCGAAAGCGGGATGATGCGACCAGATATCGCGGTTTTCTTCAAGCGAACGCCAGATTGAATCCTGCCGTGGGGCGTTGCGTCGAAAGGATCGTGCGGTCAAGATGCGCGACCGCGTGGGAGGAGAACTCAATATGAGCATGGTCATCCGTCTCGCCGCCGCAGCGTTCGCCGCGGCCCTCTGTGTACCTTCGCTCGCGTCCGCCGCCGATCCGGACGAGGGCGCTCTCGAGGGCGGCCTCGAACAGGACGGGCTCGAAGAGAAGAAGGTCCGCGCCGTCAAGACCGGGCCCACGGATCCCGACCAGGGGTCCCTGGACAAGGTGGAGGCGCGCCGCAAAGAGGTCCAGGCGTTCCTCAACGAGATGCAGGAGAAGATCGGCCAGCCGATGGACGGGCTGACCGCGAAGGACGCGAAGGTCTGGGACAAGCTCGTTTCGTCTTCGAACAAGCTGGTCTCGTCGTTCCTCGCCGCCCAGGACAAGTTCATCGAGGCGCATCGGAGCCTCTTGGACGCTTACCAGGGCGCGGTCTCCGCCGGGAACGCGGTCGAGTCCGAGA
Source organism: Bradymonadia bacterium (assembly GCA_049318805.1). Lineage (GTDB taxonomy): Bacteria > Myxococcota_A > Bradymonadia > UBA7976 > UBA1532 > CANLBD01. The sequence continues at coordinate 6,936 of JBMOFP010000212.1, read as the reverse complement.
AGCACGCGAAGGCGATCGCCAAGCTTCGATCCGACGTGCTCAAGGCCGACGACAAGCTCGAAAAGGACGGCCTCGCGCTGAAGGTGAAGTGGGAGGAGTTCCTCGCACGCGTGGCGGCCTCCGCCGAGAAGTGAGCGCACGGTGGCGAATCCGAGCGAAGAGGGTCCGAACTGGTTCTGGCGCCTCGCGGAGCTGAGCGGCGTCACCTGGCCGGGTCGGCGAGTGGCAAAGGGCCCGCCGCCCCCCAAACCGCCCCGGTGCTCCGCCTGCCGCAACCCGACCCGCCGCGATCCGGTGAGCGAGTCGTGGCGCTGCCCCTACCATCCCCAGGCGTCGGTCCTCGAAGAGTGACGGCACGACCCGCCATCGGGCGGGCTCTCGTCGGCGCCGCCCGTCGCCCCGTCGATCTGGTCGAGCGAGGGATCGTGCGCCCCGACGAGGTCGAGGGCCTCGAGGCCGTGACCGAGCGCTACGCGATGCTCGCGAGCGACTACTACCTGTCGCTCATCGACCCGAACGACCCCGACGACCCGATTCGTCTCCAGGCTGTGCCCGACGCGCGCGAGCTGGTCGTCGCGGCCGGAGAGCGTGCCGATCCGATCGGTGACCACACCCACGGTGTGGCCGAGCTGCTGGTGCATCGGTACCCCGACCGCGCGTTGCTCTTCCCGACGCTGCGGTGCCCGATGTTCTGCCGGTACTGCTTCAGGAAGGTCACCCTCAACGAGGAGACGATTCGGCTGCGCACCGCCCTGCCGGCTGCGCTGACCTACTTGCGGTCACACCCCGAGGTACGGGAGGTGATCTTGAGCGGGGGCGATCCGCTGATGCTGTCGAATACGGCGCTCGCGGGGCTCCTCGCCGCGCTTCGAACGGTGCCGTCCGTCGAGCACCTGCGGATTCACACACGGATGCCGGTCACCCTGCCCATGCGGGTCGACGGCGCGCTCGCGACGCTGCTGAGCCGTCATCGTCCGCTCGTGCTCGTCACCCACTTCAACCACCCGAAGGAGCTCACCCCCGAGGCCGAAGCCGCCGTGCGCGCGCTGGTCGACGCCGGGGTCGTCGTGCTCAACCAGGCGGTCTTGCTCAAGGGCGTGAACGCGGACTCGGACACCCTCGCGGCGCTCTTCGGCGGGCTGCTCCGGTGGCAGGTCCGGCCGTACTACCTGCATCACCTCGACCTGACGGTGGGGACCTCGCACTTCAGAGTCTCGCTCGACGAAGGCATCGAGATCGTACGCCGCCTCCGCGGGCGCACCTCGGGTCTCGCGAACCCGACCTACGTCGTCGAGATCCCCGGCGGGGGCGGCAAGGTGCCGGTCGACAGCGGGTGGGTCGTGCGCGAGGAGCCCGGGGTCTGGCGCATGCGCGGGCCCCTCGGCGGTGTGTGGAGATACGTCGACCCCGCGGTGCATCCGGGTGGGGTCGCGGGCACGCCCCCGGGAGCGACCCGCCTCGACGCCGAATGATGCCGCCGCCCCTCGGTCTCGTCGCGGCCCTCGGGGTGGTCCTGGCGTGGGTTTGGCTCGTCGGCACGGTGTACGGGCGCGTGCGCGGCCTGCGTCTGCGCAAGGCGGCCTTCACGCCGGGGGCCGAGGTCCCCCTCGACGTGGAGCACCTCTTCGCCGAGGCCGACGTGCGCCTGCGCGCGTGCGGCTTTGCGCGGGTCACGGCAGTCCGCGCGGTCGGAGCGCATCAGCTCACCGACGCGCCCAGCGTCGATCTGCTCTATCGACACCCGGACGACACGTGGGCCTGGGTGCACGCGCTGCCGTCTCTGGGACAGGAGCGCCCCATCGCCGTGGACTTCGTCACGCGCACGGTCCGGGGTGCGCTGCGCTTCACGTTGACGCACGACCTGCCGGGCCGGCTCGACCTGCCCGGGGGCGTGGTCCGGTGCCTGCCGGAGCTCAGTCTGGGCCGCCGACTCGCCGTGCATCGGTTCGAGCTGGACGCCGCGGACGACCAGGCCGCACAGGTGTCGGCCGAGGCCCTCGTCGCCGAGGTCGAGGAGACGCACGCGCGGGCGGTGCAGCGGGCCGCCGAGGCCGGCGAACTCGAGCCCGATGGAGATCGCTGGCGCTTGACCCCGTCGGCGGCGCGGCGGTTCACCGGTCAGGTGCTTCGAGGGCTCGTCCCCGGGCGGGTCGGACACGTGAAGTACGGCGCCCAGGATCCGCGGCCCTACGCGCTGCCGCCTTCCTTTGGGGCGCGTGTGCACAGGGAGCTCGAGGCCCTGACGGACGTTCGGCAGAGTCAGCGGGCGTGGCTCGCGGTCTTCGTGGGCACGCTCGTGCTCTTTGTGGCGCCGCTGCTGCACCTGCTGGAGCCGACGTTCCTGGCGGCGCTCGTCCTTGTCGCGCTCGTCCACGAGGGGGGCCACTGGGCGGCGATGAAAGCGTTGGGGTGGAAGGATCCGCGCGTCTTCTTCCTGCCTTTCCTCGGCGCGGTGACCAGCGGGCGGCGCCCGGAGGCGTCTGTCCACCAGCAGGCCGCCGTGGTCCTGGCGGGGCCGGTGCCGGGGCTGCTCCTCGGGCTGGCCCTCATCGCGACCTCGAATCCCATCGCGCTCGGTCCGTTCTGGCACGCGCTGGCCCTCCTGGCCATCGGCGTCAACCTGTTCAATTTATTGCCCTTTTTGCCCCTCGACGGGGGCCGACTCGTGCAGCGGGTCTTGCTCACCCGGATGCCCCGGGCCGATGCGGCCTTTGCGGCGGCAAGCGCGCTGGCGTTCGTGGCGCTCGCGGTGCGCCTCGGCGGCCTCGACCTGGTCTTCATCCTCGCGCCGGTGCTGCTCTTCGTGAGCGCCCGCCGTCGCTTGAAGGTCGCACGGGCGCTCGAGGCCCTGGACCGGACCCCGGCGGGGGACGGCGACCTGCTCGTGCGCGTCTACGCGGCTCTCGAGGCGGCTGGCCTGCCCGCCTCGGGCACTCGCGCGGGCTTCGCGCTCGCACGCGACCTGGAGGAACGCCTGCTTGCGCCGCCGGCCACGGCGCGTGCGCGCATCGCGTGGCTTTCGGTCTACGTCGTCTTCAGCCTGGGCGCGGCGGGCCTCTCGGCGTACCTGCTCGGCCTGCTGCCGGGACGTTGAGCCTGGCTACTCGGTACGCGGCAAACAGACGGCGTCGAACTCGACCTGCACGGCGTCACGGTGCTGCGGCCGCACGTCCGCGCCCCACCGGACCTGGTTCGACGGCTCGTTGAATCGCCACCGGTCGTCGGGTTCACCGCGGACCCGCACACGGATCGAGTCCTCGACCGCGGGTCTGGACAAAGTGAAGCGGGCCTCGTCGTTGCCCCCCAAATCGGGCGTCTCGAAGTTGTCGACCGTGGCGGCGGTGTCGACACCCTCCGCCACGAGCCGAACGCGCGACACGGGCGTGTTCATCGCGTCGGACTCGACGACGAGTGTGCACTCGAACTGCCCCACACGATGGGGCTCGTGCTGAAAGGTCCAGCGGGTCTCTTCGCGGGGCATGAGGGTCAGGCAGCCCGCGTCGAGGGCGTCCTGCGGGGGCACCTCGACGGGCACGAAGCCGACGCAGTCCTCGCCCTCGAGTCGCCAGGCGTTGACACACAAGGGGACGAGGTTCGCGTTGGCGGCCGTGACACGACGCTGCCAACCCGCACACTCGACCGCGGTCGCCGCGCCGAACCCGACCTCACCGGGGCTCACGTCGATGAGTGCCTCGGTCCCGACCCCGAAGATGAAGACCGTCTCGCGCCGGTTCTCGCCGGCCCGCTCGTCGCGGTAGTCGATGTAGAGGGCGGCGCGGTCCCCGGGAGAGACCACGGTCGGCAGGAAGTCGACCTCGACCGTCGTCGACTCGTTCTGGGCCAGCCGCTCGACCGTCGGCGGGGCGACGAGGACGAAGCGGTTCTCCGCGGGGCCGTCGACGGGTTCGACGGTGGTCGAACGCAGTGTGCAGACGTCGTTGCCGAGGTTGGTGAACGACAACGACAGCCGCCGGGTCAGGCCGATGCGCAAATACCCGAACTCCATGCGCATCGCCTCGGGTGTCACGACGCAGCCGGCGCCGGCGCCGCCGCGAACGCTGACCGGCACGTCGGGCGAAAGTGCCTCCCCCAGGCTGGTGTCCGCGATGAGTCGCGCGCTCGCCATCGCGCCGGGCGCGAGCGCGGTGTTGAGGTAGTACACGTCGAAGGGGAGTCGTTGACCGGGCGCGAGGGCCGCGGGACCTACGGCGGTGTCGTCCTCGAGTGTGGCCACGAAACCCGCGTCGCCCTCGAAGCGCACGGAGGTCAGGTCGAAGGGGACCTCACCGCAGTTCGTGAGGTCGACCTCGAAACGCCCCGTGGTCTCGCCGACCTCGACCGTGCCGAGCGCGACGGTGTTCGGCGACAAATCGGCGCAGGCCATCGGCGGGCGACCGACGAGCTCGATGGAGACCTCGCTCTCGTCCGCATCGTTGCTGACGATACGCAGCGTGCCCGTCACCCGCGCGTCGTCTGCCGCGGTGTAGGTCACCTCGATCGCCAGCGCGTCCCCGGGCGCAATCGTGGCGCCGTCGGCGAGGGGGTCCACGAGCGCGAAGCGCGGGGGTGTGCCCGGACTGTCGATGCGCACAGCCGAGACCGTCAGGGGTGAGGTCCCGAAGTTGCGGACCTGGACTCGACCGGGCGCCGAGGTCATGCCGGTGGTGGCCGGCAACTCCAACGGTGTGAGGGCGACCTCGAGCTCGGGCCCAGTCCCCAGCGGACCGTCGACCCCGAGCGAGAAGTCCGGGACGGTCGAGTCGCGGGGGATCGGCTCCGGGCCGGCGTCCGCGGTGGGGGTGGGCGGGTCTTCGTCCGACGCGGACTCTCCACCACCGCAAGCGGCGCAGAGCGCGACAAGCCCGAGGGCGAGGACACGCCAGGGGGAAACAGCGGGCGTTTTCATGCGCGCATCCTACTGTATGCTGGCGCGGACGCGTCCACCGTCTCGAGGGTCCGCATGCTGAGCATCGTTCGATTCTTCGGGACCTGTGCCGTCGTCTTCGGCACCTGGGTCTCGTCCGCGCACGCCGCCATCGGCGACCCCTGCGACGCCGGGGTCTGCCCCCCGGGCGAGACCTGCATCCCCGAGACGGACGCGCCCGGTTTCTGCACGATGCGCTGCAATGCGGAGGTCGATTGTGGTCCAGAGCTGGTGTGCCGTGTGGGCGGAGACCTGCCGTACCCCATGTGCCTCCGGCCGGACGACGACGTCCGGGTCGGGATCGGCGGCGCCTGCGACGTCCAGGGCGACTGTGAGGCGGGTCTGCTCTGCTTCGCGGAGAACGACGCGCGTTACTGCACCCGCTACTGCACCGTGCCCGGCACCTGCCCCGAGGGCTTCCGCTGCCTGGGTGAGCTGCGACCGGCCTGCTCTCAGCTCCGCGGTCTGCCCGGCAACCAGGAGCCGTGCGCCCCGGACGGCCGCTGTGCCGACGGCTTCGGGTGTATTACGCACCCCAGCCGCGGCGCGCCGTTCTGCGCGCTGCCCTGCACCGAGGGTGCGTGTGCCGAGGGCTACGCGTGTGTGACGGACCACTGCGTGCCGAACCCGATCTACCAACGCCCCGACTTCGGTGAGCCCTGCGTCGCGGACGGCGCCGATCCGATGTTGGTCGGCTGCGCCGGCGAAGGGACGTGCCTGGTCGCCGAGAGTGAGGCCTACTGCACCCGTGCCTGCGGTTTCTCGGCGCCGTGCCCCGAGGGCTACGGATGCATCGAGCCTGAAGAAGGGCGGGTCGAGTGTCGTCGCGGCGCTGCGAACGATCCGCGTTTCACGCCGCCGTCGGGGCTCGACGGCGGCCTGCTGCCGCCCCCTTCGGGTGAGCCACCTCCGCCGCCGCCGGGAGCGTCCACGGAGCCGGCGAAGGCCTCCAACGGCGGCGAGAGCGGCGGCTGTGCAGCGCGACCGGGAGCGGCGCATGGCGCGTGGAGTGCGGCGGCCTTTGGCCTCGTCGTGCTCGGTGTCGTGGTTCGACGACGGCCTCGGCCGACGAGGCGGCCGTGAGCCGGCGGAGACGCCTCGAGTCGGCGGCCGCGCTGGGGGCCACTTTGGCCGCGGGCGTAGGCCCGGCCCTGGCCGCACCCGGGCCGGACTCGATCATCGTCCTGGCGCACGCGGACGTACCCGGCAGCGTAGAGCTCGCACGCCGGTATGCCGAGGCGCGAGGTGTCCCTTCGAACCGCGTGTGTCCCGTGTCCACGGTGCCTGGACCCGACCTCGACTTTGCCCAGTACTTGATCGACGTGGAGGCGCCACTGGAGGCCTGCCTCGCGGCGACGGGCATGGCCGACGCCATCGACGCGCTCGTCCTCATGCGCGGCCTGCCGCTGCGGGTGACGCTGCCCGACGGTGCGGGTCGAGTGTCCCTCGCCGCGCTGCTCGGCGTCGCCGACTCCACCCGTGTCGAAGACGGTGCGCGCCTCCGCGGCGGCCCGCCCGGTCGGAACTACAATTGCGGTGGCTCGCCGTGCCTCGGGCCGGCGTGGACGAACCCGCTGGAGCCGGGCCCCTTCGATCGCACCGAGCCCCTCGAACGCGACGGTGTGCAGTGGCGCCCGCGCCTGGTGACCTGGCTCCTCGGGCGCACCGACGAAGACGCGCTGAGCCTACTGGAGAGCGCACTTCAGGCCGAGGCGGCCGTTCTGGCCGGGGCCCCGGACGCCGAAGCCGAGGTCCTGTTCATGGACGGGCGTGACCCAGCGCGCGGCGTGCTCGACGGGCAGGCGGACGAGGTCATCGACCAGCTGGGGCGGCGGGGTGTGGAGGCGCGGCGTGTTCCCTTCGACGCCGAGTTGACCGGGCTGCGACTGTCGGCCTTTTTCACGGGCACGGACTTCATCGGACGCACCATCGAGGGCAACGACTTCGCGCCCGGGGCCGTGGTCGACAACCTCACGAGCTTCGGTGCGGTGCCGGAGAACTTCGCGCCCGAA
>JBMOFP010000211.1:0-9395 GCA_049318805.1 Bradymonadia bacterium | reverse complement strand
GACGCCGGGGCGCCCTCGCGGGAAGCGCTTCGCGTGTTGGTGGAGCGTCATTCAGTCGTTCTCTATCGATTCACCACCGACGACCTCGGGGGGCCGAGCGGGCCCGCACGCACGTTGGTCCCGGACCTCCCCTTCTACGTTTCCGCCGACTTTCCGGACGTCGGCCTCGAGAGCGAGGGATGGCTGGGTGGGGTCCGCCGCTTGGTCGATGGGAACCTCGTGCTCACGGTCAACCATTCGTGTGGGCTCACCCGCGAGGCGATTCACGTGACGGGCGGCCGCGCGCGCTTCTTGGGGCGGTCCTCGACGGCTTCCTGTGCGCCCGCCGACTCATCGATGGGGTGGCTTTCACCCGACGGTCGGTGGTACCGAAACGAATGGAACGGTGACTTCAGCATTGGGGACGTCGTCCGGCTGGACACGCCGAGCGTGGCGATGGCGGCACCCGTCTGCCCGGAAAGGAACGGAAGGAGCGAGACGGCAACACACTTCTTCGGATGGGACGGCGAAGACGGTGCACTCTCCGCGACGTTCGTCGACCGGTGCTTGATGCGAACCGACCTCTCGACAGGCGTTTCGCGCGAGATTGTATTGCCCGCCGACGACTGCCGCGTGGTCCTGGACTCGGCCGAGGTCGCCCTGAAGATGAATGGCCGGTGGTTGCTCGACTGCGACTCCGGCATCCAGGCCTTCACCCCGAGCGGCGATGCGGAGCCGATTGCCGGCGGCTGGCGCCTCATTTATCGCGCGGAGCCCGTCGTCACTGAAGCGGGCACGGCCCTGCTCGTGGAGCGTGAAGGGCCTGAAGGGGGCAATGCCGTCCTCTGGATCCCGTCTCGGGGCCGGCCCCGGATCGACGCATCTCCGCGGCCGAACACGTCGCTCTCCCTGGTGGCGGATAGTCGCACGGGGCAGCCTGCGGCTGTCGAGTTCGAGCGCGCACCGGGCGACGCAGGTCGGCAGCGCGTGCGGCTCTACTCAGTCGGCTCGGATGGCCTGAAAGAGGAACTTTCGACGCTGCTGCCGGCCGGCGTCCCAACGTCCGTCGTCGTGGGCGACGCACATGCCGGTCCCCTGCTCGTAGGGTGGGCGCATACGGCTGGCGCCCCCCCTGAAGCCGTCTATGCCTTACGGGCAGAGGCCCGGGATGTCGAGAGACTCGCCGCCCTCGGCGAAGGGTGCGTCGTGCTGCCGTGGCAGGGCGAATCGAGACTTGCGTTCATACGGTGCGACGAGACCACGGTGCTCGACCTCCGCGAGCCCCAGATAAGAACATGGCCGCTGGGTCGTGTGTTGACCGTCATGACGGCGCGGGGGTCCGTTGAGGTCATTGGAGCCGAAGCCGACACCGAGGTGGCGCTGGTCGACGACGCTGGAGGCCTCCGGAGCGGCACCTTGGCCTCGGGCGTGCCCCGGCATCTCGGCACTTCGGGCGGCGCGACGGCGATCCTGCGTGCACCCCGTCGCGTCCGCCCATCGGCACCGCCTCAGGTCGACATCTTCGTCGCCGGTCGCGTCGAGGCTGCCGCGACCCTGCCCGTGGTCGGCGAGGTGCTCGGCTTCTGGGGCGGGCGTATCCTGTCGTTGCACGACGGGGTTTTGACGGCGCAGCCCTGGGACGGTGCCCCCGCGTCTGCCTTTCAGGTCCCTGGCGTGGCCGCGGACAACGTGCTGACCTCCGACGAAAGCGAGAGTCTGGCCTTTGTGCTCGACGCAGCCGGAACGCTGAGCCGGCTGGAGCTGGCGACCGGAGAGGTTCGGCGCATCGCCCGTGGACTGCCTCCGGGGCCAGTCACCCGCTTTCTCCACGACGCGGCGTCCAACTCCGTCGTTTTCACACTGCGAGGGTCGCCCACCCGTGTCTTCGCGCTGCCATCCAATCCCAACACACCCGCCGAGGCCCCACCCCCGGCCTTGATGGGCGGTGGGGCGGACTTTGCGCCGGGTCGGCCGGGGGACGGTCCCGTCGCCTGGGACGACGACGGTGTGTATCAACTGTGTCCGGGGGGCGCGTGTGCGCCTCGGCGGCTTTCGGGGCACTTTGGGACCGACGCGCCCGGGCGCGCCGCAGGGGGCTACCACCTCACCCCCTCGGGCACACACCTGGTCAATTCGTTCGGCACGTCGATCGCATTGGCCGAGCCCGAGGTCCTGATTCCGGCAACCTGTCACTCCAACAGACCGTGCGGGTTCTACCCAGGGGAGTACGCGTTCGACGTATCCTTCTCGGATGATGGCGAGCGCGCGATGATCGCCTCTGAACTCGTCGTTCGGCCCAGAGACGGTCGCGCGGCGTCCCTCAGCGACCTGGAGTTCGGCCGCTTTGCCTGGTCGAGACTCGTCGGCGCGCGACTGACGGGGGATGACGTCGTCTCCGTGCACGAAACGGTTGGCCTCCGTGACAGCCCAGATCCGGGGCCCGCCATCGCGATCCGGTGGCGCGACCGCGACCTTCGGGTGGTTGGCGACGTGGACTTTCAGCTCGCCGCGCCCTCGAGCGGTTACCCCTACACGCAGGCAATCCCGTTGGACGCCCGACGCGAGTTCGGTCTTCTGATTCCCCAGGACGCCGAGGCGCTGACCACGACACGACTCGTCACGTTCGACACACGCCGCGGCGGCGCCGTCACCCGCAATCACAGCTTCATGGGGCGCGTACTGCACATCTGGTGAGCGGAGCACGGGCCATCGCAGATGCTGAATGCGCCCGTGCTCTCAGCCACCGACTGCAAACGGCGCCGGGCTCTCCAACCGCACCCGCGCGCCGCTCACCGGGTGCGTAAACTCGACCACCGCGGCGTGCAGCAGCAGTCGCGGACCCGCGTCGCCGTAGAGTCGGTCGCCGACGATGGGCGCGTTCAACCCGAGCGGGTGCGCGGCGTGGACCCGGAGCTGGTGGGTCCGACCGGTGACGGGCCGCAGCTCCACGAGCGTGCGGTCGGTGTCCCGCGCCAGCACCCGCCAGTGCGTCATCGCGGGCCGGCCCCCGCGCGGGTCGTGGACCTGCCTGGGTCGGTCGTCGTAGTCGGGTCGAAGCGCCAGGTCGATGGTGCCGGCGCCGCCCTGCACTCGCCCATGTACCCACGCCACGTAGGTCTTCTGAACGCTGCGGTCCAGGAACTGCCGCTGGAGCGCGCGGTGGGTGGCCGCGTCGAGCGCGACGAGCAGGAGCCCCGAGGTGTCCTCGTCGAGCCGATGCACGAGCAAAGGGCCCGTCGCTGCGGGCAACGCGGCCCGCACCCGCGCTTCGACGCAGTCCGCGCGCGCCGGCCCTCGCCCCGGCACGGAGAGCAGTCCGGCGGGCTTGTCGACGACCCAGATCCACGGGTCGGCGTACGCGAGCTGGAGGCCATCTGGTGCACTTCGGACCACCGTCCGCGGGTCGGCCACCGCCTGCCCGCGCAACAGGAACGGGAGCAGCGGCCCGCACTTCGAACGACACGCGGGGTAGAAACGACCGTGGACGCGCCCGCCCCCGGGCGGCGGCGGTCCCCACCACAGCTCGGTGAGCGCCAGCGGCCTGAGACCCTGGGCGCGCGCGGCGTTCAGGAGCTTCGGCGCCGCGCAGTCGCCGGCCCCGGAGGGTGGTTCCAGGGGCGCAAAGAGCGCACGCAGCGTCGAGGTCTCGCCCAGCACGTTGTGAAGCACGTACGTGTCGAGGAGCGCGCGCATCAGCGCGGCGCACGCGGCCTGCCGCTCCGCATCGAGCCCGCGAAGCCGAGCCTCGTGCGCCTCGACGGGCGCGAGGGCTTCGGCGCGCGCTTCGGCCTGCGCTTGGAGCACACGCCGACGCTCCGCTTTCTGCGCCCGGCTCTCGGCGTCCAAAGCATCGGCCTCGGCGGCGTTCGCGCTGGCCCGCGCCGCCTGCCGAGCCGCGCGGGCCTGGGCGTGACGCGCGGCGAGCTGCGCACGCGCCTCGGCGTGCACGACCTCGAGAGCACTCGACCGCGCCCGCGCGGCGACGGCGTCCGGCTCTGTGGCCACCGCCTCGCGCAGCGCGACCATCGCCGCGACCCGCGCGGCGCCGGGGCCCTCGATCCCTTCGCGCGCCACGACGTCGAAAATCGGCGGCGCCGCCCCGAACGCCTGCCACCGGCCGTCGAGCTGCCCCGAGAAGGCCCGCAGCCACCCGATCACACCGTCGGGCGCCCGCGCCACGAGCACACCCCACATCTTGCCCTCGCGGGGGTTCGGCTCGCTCTCCGTCAGCGCGCGCACGAGCAGCGCGGCCGCGCGCGCCGCCAGCGGATGCGGCGGCCCCTCGTCGAAGGGGCTCGGCAGCGCCTCGGGCAGCTCGTCCTCGCGCGGCGCAGGCTCGAGCCGCTCGAAGCGCATCACACGATCAGGTCGAAGGGCTTCTCGGTGTGGCGCTGGCCGTCGAAGCTGATGATCACACCCTTATTGCCCCGCCGCGTCGCCACGTGCACGGGCCGCTTCCAGATGCGCGCCAGGTTCGTCAGCGTCTCGCGACCGTACTCGTCGTGCAGATCCACACCCTCGTGCAGGTGTCGCAGCAGCAGCTCACCGCGGTTCTCGAAGTTGCCGTCCACGACCTCGATCACGGGCTGACCCTGGTTCGTGAGCTGGAACAGCAGCTTCTTCTTGATGTCTTTGAACTCACGACTGGCGATCTGCCACTCGTCCGCTTTGCGGTTGTGACTGAAGGTGAAGAGCTTCTGTTCCGCGCAGAACTCGGGCGTCAGGAACTCATCGAGGAAGGTCACGTCGTTGTAGAGCTTCCGCACCTCGTAGATCTTCTCGCGCCCCAGGCCGAGGCGTTTGTCCCAGTGGGCGCGCTCGGCCATGTCATCACACTCGTCCCACTCTTTGCCGAAGCGCCCCTTGTCCCATCGCTCCTCGATGTGTCGGAACAGCTCGAGCCCGATCTTGTAGGGGTTGAGGCGCCCCTTCGACATGGCCATCGTGCCCGCGTGCCGGTCGGCGTAGTCGATGAACTCGTTCCCATCCCCGGCGGGCAGGATGTACTTGGTCATGAGTGTGCTGTGCCAATAGCTGGCCCAGCCCTCGTTCATGATCTTCGTCATCGCCTGGGGCGCAAAGTAATAGGCTTCGTCCCGCAGAATGCCGAGCACGTTGCGCTGCCACTTCTGGAGCGGCGCGTGCTCCATCAGGAAGAGCAGCACGTCGCGCTCGGGGTGACGCGGGAACTTCTGCAGCCGCGCCTCCTCCTCGGCCTTCTTTTTCTTCTGCTCTTCCATGAACGCGTCCGGATTGACGAACTCGTCCATGTACTCCTTGGCCTTGAACCGGGGCGCCGCGACCTCGCCCATGAGCTCGTCGGGCAGGTCTTCCTTGCGGCGTCGGCCCTTGTCCTCGACCGGTGTACGCCGAATGTAGGGCCGGTATCGGTCGATCAGGTTCTCGAGCGAGAGGCACACGTCGATGAACTCCTCGACGTTGTTCGTGCCGTGCGCGTCCATGTAGGTTCGAACACGAGTGGCGTGGTTCGCCATCGCGTCGATCATCTTCCGGTTCGTTTGACTGAAGTAGTAGTTGTTCTTGAAGAAGTCGCAGTGCCCATACACGTGGGCCATGACCATCTTCTGGTCGACGATCTCGTTGCCCTCGAGCAGGTAGGCGTAACAAGGGTCCGTGTTGATCACGAGCTCGTAGATCTTGCTGAGACCGTAGGCGAAGCTCTTGGAGAGCTGCTCGTACTCCATGCCGAACCGCCAGTGCGGGTACCGCGTGGGGAACCCGCCGTACGCGGCGATCTCGTTCATCTTGTCGTAGCCGATGACCTCGAAGATGGTCTCGTAGAAGTCGAGGCCCTCTCGCCGGGCCAGCGCTTCGATGCGGACCTTCCACTCCCAGAGGTCCGGGGGCAGCGGCCGAACGTGCAGGTACTCGATCATCGACCGGCTCCGAGGAAGTCCTTGATGGACCTGACGATCTGGTCTTTGTCTTTGATCTCGCTGAGCACGACGTTGCACTCCGCGTCGTTGACCTTGAAGTTGTCGCGCAGGTCCTTGATGAACTGCCCGCTGCCGTAAGGGCTCTCGACCTGCCCGTAGCTGAACTGGTTCGCCGTGGGCACAATCTCGTCCTTCAGGATACGAATGCAGCTCGCCGTGTCATCGACGGACCAGTTGTCCCCGTCGCTGAAGTGGAACGGGTAGATGTTCCAGTCGGCCTTGGGGTAGCTCTGCTCGAGGATCTGGGCGCACAGCTTGTAAGCGCTCGAGATCATGGTGCCGCCGGACTCGCGTGTGTGGAAGAACGTGTGTTCGTCCACCTCGCGCGCGGTGGCATCGTGCACGATGTAGCGTGTCTCGATGCCCTTGTACTGGCTGCGCAACCACGTATCGATCCAGAAGGACTCGATGCGCACGATCTCCTTCTGTTCATCCCCCATCGAGCCGGACACGTCCATCATGTAGATGACGACCGCGTTGGACTGCGGGCTCGAGACCGTGTTCCAGGTGCGATACCGCATGTCATGCCGCACGGGCACGACGACCGGATTGTCCGGGTGGTAGTGACCGGTGGCGATCGTGCGCTTCAACGCCTCTTTGTAGGTGCGTTTGAAGTGCCGCAGGCTGTCCGGGCCCACGTTCCGGATGCCGGTGTACCGGTCGCGCTCGGTCACGACCTGCTTCTCGCCCCGCGGCTCGATGCGCGGGAGCTGGAGCTCCTCGCCGAGGATCTCGGCGAGCTCCGCCATCGTGACCTCGACCTCGAGGGCCTTCTCGCCCTCGCCCTCGCCGGCCTCGCCCTTGCCGCCCTCGCCCGGCTGCCCCTGGCCCTTGCCGAGGGAGTCCCCGGGCTTGCCGTCCCCCTGGCCGACACCGCCGCCGTCCTTCGGGTCGTACTTGAACCGCGGGGTGTCGATCTGCGGCAGCGGGATCGCGACCCGATCCTTGCCCTGCTTGCCGATCAGCTCGCCGCGCGAGATGTACTTCTTGAGGTTCTGACGAATCCGTCCGCGGACGATCTCGCGAAACCTCGAGTGGTCCTGCTTGATGCGCGACATGGGGGCGGCTCCTAGCGCTTGACGTCGCCCCGGGCGAAGATCGAGGCGACGTAGTTCAGAACGTCGCTCGCCGACTCGTCGTTGTACCCGAAGTTCCGAATCATCCGCTGCTTCACGATCTCGATCTTCTCCTGCGTCTCCTTGTCGATGACGTTGGAGACGAGGCTGGTGAGCTTGATCGAGTCCTTCTGGTCCTCGAAGAGCTTCTGCTCCAGCGCGCGGTGCAGTCGCTCATTCGTGTTGTACTGGAACTGCTTGCCCTCGACCGCCAGCGCCCCGATGTAGTTCATGATCTCGCGGCGGAAGTCGTCCTTGCGGCTCTCGGGGATGTCGATCTTCTCCTCGATGGCCCGCATCAAACGCTCGTCCGGCTCCTCGTCCTGGCCGGTGTAGGGGTTCTTGACCTTCTCTTTCTGAGTGTAGGCCTTCACGTTGTCGATGTAGTTCGCGCACAGGCGCTTGATGGCGTCTTCATCGGCGCTGATGGCGCGCTGCACCTCGTTCTTGACGACCTCTTCGTACTCCTGCTTCACCACCGCGAGGATGTCGCGGTATCGCTTGCGAATCTCTTCGTTGGTGATCAGCGAGTGCTGCTTCAGGCCGCCTTCGAGCTCGTTGAGCACCATGAAGGGGTTGATGCTGGTCGCGCTGCGCTCGCTGACGAGCGCGTTCGAGATCTTGTCCTGCACGTAGCGCGGGCTGATGCCGTCCATGCCCTCACGCTCGGACTCCTTGCGCAGCTCCTTGACGTTGTCCTGCGTGTAGCCCGGCAGCGACTTCCCATCGTAGAGCTTCAGCTTCTGCAGCAGCCCCAGGTCGTGCTTCTTGGGCGCTTCGAGCCGTGTGAGCACCGCCCACATCGCCGCCATCTCGATCGTGTGCGGGGCAATGTGCTTGCCCTTCACCTTCTCGTTGTTGAAGTCCTTTTTGTAGATCTTGATCTCGTCCTTCAGCTTCGTGATGTACGGGATGTCGACCTTGATGGTGCGGTCTCGAAGGGCCTCCATGAACTCGTTGTTCAGGAGTTTCTTGTACTCGGCCTCGTTCGTGTGGCCGATGATGACCTCGTCGATGTCCGTCTGCGGGAACTTCTTGGGCTTGATCTTCCGTTCCTGGGACGCACCGAGCAGGTCGTAGAGGAACGCGACGTCCAGCTTCAGCACCTCGATGAACTCGATGATGCCGCGGTTCGCGATGTTGAACTCACCGTCGAAGTTGAAGGCGCGCGGGTCCGAGTCCGAGCCGAAGGCGGCGATCTTCCGGTAGTTGATGTCGCCCGTGAGCTCGGTGGAGTCCTGGTTCTTCTCGTCCTTGGGCTGGAACGTGCCGATGCCGACGCGGTCCTTCTCGGAGAGGAGCAGGCGCTTGACGCGCACGTGCTCCATCACCCGGGACCAGTCGCCTTTGTAGTGCTCCATCAGGTACTTGAAGATGAGGCGGCTGGCGGGGTCGAGCTCGCCGTCGATGCGCACGTTCTCGCCCGAGAGCCTCAGGTCCATGCGCTTGAAGGCCTCGGGGCGCCACTCCTGGGGGATGAGCCGCAGCGGCTCCTCGTGCATGGGGCTCGTAAAGACCAGCTCGCCGCCGGTGATGTGCTTGAGCTCCTCGGGCACGGTCCACTCGAAGGTGTACAGCGCGCCGTTCGCGGTGCGGCTGTAGGCCTCGAGGCCCCGCTTGAGCAGGCGCGCGATGGTCGACTTCGAGCTGCCCACCGGGCCGTGCAGCAGGATGACGCGCTTCTCGGTGCCGTAGCCCATGGCCGCGGACTTGAAGACGCTCACCAGCCGCATCAGCGGGATGTCGAGGCCGAAGACCGCGTCACGACCGCCGTTCGAGGGGTCGTCGAAGAAGTTGTAGTGGATGATGCGCTTCTTGTTGTCGATGAGCTCTTCGGTGCCCCAGCTCAGGATCATGTCGTACGCGCGCTGGTAGGCGGTGCGCGTGACCCTGGGGTTCTTGCGCACGACGTCGAGGTACTCCTCGAACGAGCCGGACCAGTGCAGGTCCGCGTATTCCTGGAAGTTCTGAAGCTCCGCGATCTGACTGACCCACTGGCCCATGCGATCTCCTCGGGACGTGCTGAAGCGGCGTTGCGGCTACCGTAGCGCACGGGCGCGTCCACGCAACGAATATCGGGTAAGCTCCCCCCATGACGACGGCGAAGCGGTTTCAGACGCGGTGGACGTGGGTACTGCCTCTGCTGGGGGCGTGTAATCCGGACATCGAGCAGGTCGAGTGCTACACGAACGCCGACTGCACGGGCCTGGGCGTGTGCGCCGCGGGCAAGTGCGAGGTCGACCCGAACGCCGAGCGCAGCGACGCCTCGCCCACACCCCGCCAGGACGCCGGCCCGCCGGCGACGGACGCGACGCCGCCAGACCGAGACGCGGCCGAGCCCGTC
>JBMOFP010000210.1:0-9413 GCA_049318805.1 Bradymonadia bacterium | reverse complement strand
TTCGCGGCCGGCGTCGACACCCCCCGCCTGCTCGTCGAGTGGCTCCAAGGGGCGCCCGTTGTGCCGCGACTCGGGCAGTACGAGCGCGGGCTCACGATGTATCGGTACAGCACCGACCTGTACGTTCGAGGCGAGGCATGATCGGGCGCGGGGTCTTGCTCGATCTCGACGACACGCTCTACCCCGAGCGGGACTACTTCGAGAGCGGCCTGGCCGCCGTCGCCGCGTTTCTGGGCCGCGGGCACACCGAGACATCCGCTCGAGCCCTCGCCGACCTCGAAGCGAGTGTCGCGACCTACGGCCGCAAGGGTGTGCTCGACCGTGTGCCGCCGCCGCCCGACCTGCCCGCGCGGGATGCCCAGGGCTGGACCCGCACCTTGCTTCACGTGTACCGGACCCACTCGCCGAGCCTGCGCCTCTTCGACGACGCGCCCGCGCTCCTCGACGCGGTGCGGGCCCAGGGCGGCCGGCTCGGCCTCGTCACGGACGGCAAGTCCTGTGTGCAGTGGCGTAAGCTCCGCGCGCTGGGCCTCGAAGCGCGACTCGACGCCCTCGTGGTGACCGACGACCTGGACACACCGAAGCCCTCGCCCGAGCCGTTTCGGGTCGCGGCGGCGCTGCTCGGGCTGCCGCCCGAGGCGTGTGTCTACATCGCGGACGACCCGAGCAAAGACTTCCTGGGGCCACACGCCCTGGGCATGGGCACGCTCCACGTGCAGCGAAAACTGCCGTGGCCTCTGGCTCGACCCGCCGCCGCGGCCGAAGCGGAGGCCCAGGTTCGAGTAGACTCGCTGACCGAAGCGACACACTGGCTGGTGAGAAACGCACGATGAGCAGACCGTTTCAGTTGGGTCACCGCACCATCGGCGGCGACGCGCCGCCCTTTGTCATCGCCGAGATGAGCGGCAACCACAACCAGTCGCTCGACCGGGCGATGGCGTTGGTCGAAGCCGCGGCGAAGGCGGGCGCGCACGCGCTGAAGCTCCAGACCTACACCGCCGACACGATGACGCTCGACCTGGCGTCCGGAGAGTTCGCCATCGACGACCCGAACAGCCTCTGGAACGGCCAGACGCTCTACGCGCTGTATCAACAGGCCTACACACCCTGGGCGTGGCACGCGCCGCTCTTCGCCCGCGCCGCCGAGCTCGGCATGCTCGCGTTCTCGACCCCCTTCGACGAGACGGCCGTCGACTTCCTCGAGTCGCTCGGCGTGCCGGCGTACAAGGTCGCGAGCTTCGAGAACACCGACCTGCCCCTGATCCGCAAGGTAGCGTCGACCGGCAAGCCCGTGATCATCTCGACGGGCATGGCCACGGTCGCCGAGCTGGAGCTGAGCGTGAAGACGGCGCGCGCCGCCGGTTGCCGGGACCTCGTGCTGCTCAAGTGCACGAGCACCTACCCCGCGTTACCCGTCAATACACACCTTCGGACGATTCCTCATTTGCGCGAGCTCTTCGGCTGTCAGGTCGGGCTCAGCGACCACACGATGGGTGTGGGGGCGTCCGTGGCCGCCGTGGCGCTGGGCGCCACCGTGATCGAGAAACACTTCACGTTGAGCCGGGCCGACGGCGGGGTGGACTCGGCCTTCTCCCTGGAGCCCGCGGAGCTGGCGGCGCTCGTCGTCGAGACCGAGCGCGCCTGGCAAGCGCTGGGACAGGTGCACTACGGGCCCACCCAGGCCGAGCGCGGCTCTTTGGCGCACAGGCGCTCGCTCTACGTCGTGCAAGACGTCGAGGCCGGCGCGGCGCTCACCCCAGAGAACGTACGGGCCATTCGCCCGGGCCTCGGGCTCGCGCCGCGCCACCTCGACGAGGTGCTCGGCCGCCCGGCCCGGCGCGCGCTGAAGCGGGGCGAACCGCTGAAGTGGGACTACATCGACTGAGGGCAAGCGCTTACGGAGCCTGCCTCGCCGTCGGACGTGGCACTATAGGCTGAGCGTTACACTTTGCTGGACGGACCTCCGGCCACGGGGCGTCGACTCGCTTCCGGGCGAGCCCCCATGCGGGTATTTCCCATGTGTATCGATACCCGGGGTTGGGTGTAGCGTGACACCTCGCCTCACGGCCTTGCCCTGGCGACTCGAAACGATTGGCAGGAGGAACTCCATGGAAACGCCCCCGCCACTGGTCCTGGTCATCGATGGAGATGGCCTGACTGTGGCAGCGCTTGAACGTCACCTGCTTCAGGTCGGCTTTCGCGTCGCCACGGCCAACACCGCCGCTTCCGGCGTCCGGGCCTACGCCCGGAGCCCCGCGGAGGTCGTCCTCTGTGCGTCGACCCTGCCCGACAGCGACGGGCTCTCGGTCCAACGCGCCCTGAACGCCCTCCCGGGCTCGACGGCGTTCGTCCTCATCGCGACCAACGCTCAACCCACCGTCGTCGCCGAGGCGTTCCGCAACCACGCGGCCGACGTGCTCATCGCGCCGTTCGACTCGAAAGAGCTCGGTGCGACCCTCGAGCGCGCCATGGCGACCAGGCCTCGCGGAGCCTTGCCGTCTGCACCACCGCCCGTCGTGACGGGTTCGCCGAGACCCGGCGCCACGATCGCGTGGTCCTTGGCACCCGATCCCTCCGCGGGCATCGTGAGGCGTCCGTCCCTCAATCGGATCACGTCGTGGCCTCGCATCGTCGAGATTCTCCGACGTGCCGCACGGGGGCGGCGCGGCTCCATGCTCTTGGACGGCAGCGACGCGAAGATCGAGGTTCAGCTCAGCGCGCTGACGGCCAACTCGAGTCGAGGATATTCCGGCGCGCTCGCGCTGGAGGTCTCGCGCATCGGGACCGAGGACTTCGGTCCGCTCCCCTGGACCCGTGACATGGGGTGCGCAATCTGGTTCTCCGACAAGGAAGGCGTGCATGGGTTTCGGAGCGTCATCGTCGCGGGCAGTCGGAGTCGGCTCGTGCTGGCCCAACCGGAGGCTGTCGTTCGATACTGCCGCCGACGCGAGCGGCGGATCGGGCTCTCGGTTTCCGAGTCGCCGCGGATCATTCTTCCTCTGGCAGACGGTGGCCAGTGGGAAGTGGACATGGCCGTGGCGGACATTTCGCCCAGCGGCATGGCTCTGGCCCTGCCCGCGAAGCTCATGCCCCCCATCGGCGCGACGCTGACCGTCGGGATCGCACTGCAACCGAAGGGACGCATCATCACGGCCGTCGCCCACGTGCGCCGGGTCAGCGTCATGGAGGGGCGCAACGTCTGTGGGCTCGAGTTCGAGGAGCTCGTCCCGTGGGCGAAGATCACGCTCCTGCGGTTTGTCGAGCGGATCAGCGCGAACAAGGGCCTCTCGCTGGAGATCACGCCGATGTCCTTGCCATCGCTCTCACCCGGCGAGCTCCACCTTGAAGCCGAGCCCAGGCCGAACGCCGACGGGCGGTTGGTTCGGCCAGTCGAGGCCTCGGCGATACCGACGCGCTGAGCGCTCGTTCATTCTGATGCACCTGCCCGTTCATTCCGCCGGGTGAGGTGTAAACGGACGGCCACGGTCGGCCCTCGCGGGGGCGGCACGGGTGTTGCTCAGTTGACCGTGCATGAACACACGCCGACACCTGCTCCTCCCCGCCCTCACCCTGTTTTGGCTTGCCTGCGGGAGCGCCGAAACACTCCCCGAGGACATGAGCGCACGGGCCCATGACAAAGAGGCCAAGAAGGACCAACAGGCCAGCGACTCGTTCCGGGACGATGACGCCGTGTGAGAGCCCGGCGAGAAGCCCTCGACCCGGACCACGCACTTCGCCTTGGCCAGCGCGTATGCCCAGAGCGCCGAGGACCATACCGCCGCCGCCGCCAGCCTTCGCGCCGACGAAGCGGCGGAGTGCGGCGGAGAGCCCGTGGTTGCCCTGGGCACCTGCCCACTCATGGCCTACAAGGTCACCGCCGTAGAGCCCACGGCGGAGGGCGTGCGCGTCACCTACGCGGGGGCCGACCCCGACCTGCTGCTGAGGCAGGTGAGATGTCACCTCGCCCACGGCGCGACCCAGGGTCGGAAGGGCCTGGAGCCGTGCCCGCTCTACCAGAAGGGCCTGCGCGCGACCACGAGCCCCACGCCGGGGGGCGCGGTCCTGTTCTTGTCGACCGACTTCCCGAACGTTCGTAAGTCGCTCCAGTCGATGTACGTCCAGGGCGAGTGACGGGCGTTCACCCAGAATGAGAGGTTCCATGAATTCGAAGCAGGTCGTGGTGTGGATAGACCACAAGGAAGCGCGCATCTTCCCGATCGAGCCGGGCGAGTCCGCCGCGGTGACGATCAACGCACCCTCGCACTTCATTCACCACAAGCATCCGCTCGGTCCCGAGGGCGCCAAGGCGCATCCCGAGGACGCCAAACGGTTCTTCCACGAGGTCACGCGCACGCTCGAGGGCGTCGAGGCCGTGCTCATCGTGGGACCCTCGACCGCGAAGCTGGAGCTGATCAAGTACGTGCATCAGCACGACCACCTGCTCGAGCCGCGGATCGTGGGTGTCGAGACCGTCGACCATCCCACCGACGGACAGCTCGTCGCCTACGCGAAGAAGTACTTCACACAAAGCGACGCCCCTCGACCGTCCACGCCCCGATGAAGCCAGTCCCACGGTCCGCCGTGGTTCTGTCTCTCGTCGTTTTCGGCGTTGCCGCGGCGGCGTCTCTCGTGACTCTCGTCTGGCCCGGCTCTTTCCCCGATCCCTTGCCCGCGTCCGGCGGGAACAGGGTGCTCGCCGAGGCCCGAGGGTGGAGCGCCGCGACCCTCGCCGTGGCCATTCCGCTCGCCCTCGTCGCGCTGCGAGCGGCCTGCCACGGGTCGTTGCGCGGGCTGCTCGTCTGGCTCGGTGGGCTCGTCTACTTCGTCTACACCGGCCTCGAGTTCGCTGTGAGTCCACCCTTCACGGCGCTCTACCTGCTGTACATCGCCGCGTTCGCGTGCGCGATCCCCGCGCTGGTGATCGGGGCGAGCCTGGTCGACGTCGCGGCACTCCCAGCCGCGTTCGGCGACCGTGTCCCAAGGCTGCCCGTCGCGGTCTTCTGCATCCTGTTCGCGTCGTTGCTCGCGGTCGCCTGGC
Source organism: Bradymonadia bacterium (assembly GCA_049318805.1). Classification (GTDB taxonomy): domain Bacteria; phylum Myxococcota_A; class Bradymonadia; order UBA7976; family UBA1532; genus CANLBD01. Next base: position 4,375 of record JBMOFP010000210.1, on the reverse strand, counting down.
TCGTGGGCATCGGGCGTGAAACGCTCGCGGGCGCATTCGGTTGGTCCGTCGGCGAGGACGCCGTCCAACATGTGGTGCACGCGCTCGACCTGGGCCTGCAGGTCCCGCTCGGGATTGCCGCAGGCCTCACGCTGCTGCAGCGCAGCCCGGCGGGTCTGCTCCTCGCGCCCCTGATGTTGGTCAACGTGGTCTGCATGGGCGCGGCGCTCACGGCGATGGTCCTCTGGTCCAGCGCCGACGCCGGGTCGAGCGCGTGGATCGCGGCGCCCTTCGCGCTGGTCTGGGCCATCGGCGTGGGGCTCGCGGTCGTCTTCTTTCGGGCAGGGCGGGCCGTCGACACGCCTGCGGCGGCATGATCGAGAGCGTGGCGGAGCTCCGCGCTGGCTGATCGCCCCCGCCGCCCGAAGGGTCGAATAGAGCGAAGGTCCTGCGCGTTCAGAGGCTCGGAGGCAGGCCATGGACCCGACTGAGACCCTGCGCGCGACCGCGCGCTCGATTCTGGATGGGCTCGATGACTCGACCCCGCTGGGGCGCCGACTTCCACGGCGCCGACCTGCGCCGAGCATCCTTCGAGGGCGCCTCCGTCGAGGGCGTCCGTTGGGTCGGCGCGATCCACGACAAGGGCACGATCTGGCCCGACGGTGCGGCGCCACGGGGGTCGACCGACGAGTAACGCCGGGCGACCCTGTCAATCCGCCGCGCGGTCGGACGGGTGATTCACCCCGTCGAAGACCTGCACATCGGGCAACAGAAACGGGTTCACGCCCTCCAGGCAGCCGACGTTGTAGCCATACTCGTTGGGGTTCGACCGTCGACGGTGGTGTGTGTAGATGCCACAGTGACCGCAGAAATAGTGTTTCGCGGTGTGTGTATTGAACTGATACAGACGCAGAGCGTCCTCGCCCTGGACGACACGAAGGCCGTCGAGGCTGACCGACGCAACGACGGCGCCTCGGCGCCGGCACATCGAGCAGTCGCAGTGCCGAGGCTTCTCGATGCCGTTCGGCAGCGTCAAGTCCAACACGACCCGGCCGCAGTGACACGACGCCCTGTGCACGGGTTGGATCACCGTGTCGCCCACGACGCGGATCATGTCTCCCCCTCACGCGGGCGCGGCGGAATGCGCGCGTAGTAACGTGTGTCGCGCACCCTGCCCTGAAGGTCCGCGCGCTCGTTGCGCAAGATGCCTTCGAGGTGGAAGCCGGCGCGCTCGGCGAGGCGCCAGCTCCGCGCGTTGGCGTCGTCCACCGTGAGAAAGACTCGGTTCGCCTGGAGCGTGTTCAGCGCGAAGTCCGCGAGTGCGCGGACGCCCTCGGTCATCAGCCCCTTGCCCCCGTAGGCTGTGCGCGACCAGTAGCCGACCTCGAACTTGCGCAGCGTCCAGTCCGCCTTGTGCAGACCGCTGCCTCCGACCAGGGCGCCCGTCGTCTTCAGAAAGAAGAAGACCATCAGGTCTTCGTTGAGCAGGCAGCGCCCGTAGGCCCGGCGGCACGAGAGCTCGGACTGCTCGACCGTGGGCGCGGGGGTCACCCAGCCGAGCCACGGCGCGAGCGCGGGCAGAGACTCGAGAATCGCGGCGTTGAATACCGGGCCGTCGCCGGGCTTCGCCACGCGGATGAGGAGCCGTTCGGACTCGAGGGATTCGGGCAATCGGTCTGCGCTGGGCATCTGGGGCGTCACCGCCGCAACGTATCGCCCGCGCAAACGGGCGAGCAAGGCGCAATCGACCCGCGCACATCTCGAACGAGGAGCTCTGCGTCACGAAAAAGCAACGAGCGAACTCCCGCACCCGGTGCCAGAGGCGCCGTATAGGAGCCGTTGGCGGTGTGGCTTCGGTCGTCGGAGCCATAAGCCGGTCGCAGCAAGGGCATCGGTGGAGCCGGAGGTGGAGTTCAGCCGCCCGTAGGACCCGCGCTCAGCGTCAGCGAGCGACCGGTCCGAGGGAGACCTGCGTTTGGGCCGCCTCGACCCGCGCGGCGAGCGGGCCGTCGGGTAGGAGGACGCGCACGTTCACGGCGCCGACCTCGGCCGGCACACCGAAGTGGACCGGACCGCCCACGAGCGCGGTCGTGCCGCCCTCGCCGACGACACGGACGAGGAGGCGTCCAGGGCCGGCAGCGAAGTCGGGCGCGCTCTCGGGGCCGTCGAGATCGAGCTCGACGCGGGCCCCGAAGGGCACGAAGCCCGCGGAGTTGCGCACGTCTACCCTGAGCGCGCGACCCCGCGGCCCCGCGTCGGTGTCGGTGTTCTCCACGGCCATGTTGCGAAAGGCCCGCGTCGGAGCAGAATGGCGTCCCCGGACGACAAGGGCGCGGGGCTCCCGACGAGGGTGACCTGTGAGAGCGTCGGGTTCGACCGGGGCAACGCGTCGTGGTCGGCGGCGTTGTTCTCAGCCTCGAGGCCGTTGTCGGCCACGTCCGCGTAGCCTTGCACGACAAGGAACTGCGCGCGCCCGCTCCAGCCGTCATGCCAGGCGAGGCCGTCGTCCGCGGCGCCGCTCACGAAGACGTGCCGCAGGTCCACCGTCCCTCCGTAGATCTCGAGGCCGTCGTCCGCGCTCGAGTGCAGGTGCACGTGCTCGATGCGTGTGCCGCGCCCGACCCCGTTCAGGGTGAGCCCGTTGAGGTTCGTGTCGGGCCCGGTCGCCGCGCCCGCGAACTCGATGCGCACGTAACGAAGTGAGCCGCTGTCGTCGTCGGGGAGGTCGCCGCCGTAGGGTCCCGTCGAGGTCGGCGCGTCCGCGATGCATTCCACGCTCTGGTCGGGGCAGCCGTTGATGGGCGCCCGACCGTGCAGGATGACCCCGCCCCAGTCGCCGCGCGCCCGCCCGCCCGCGGGGGCCAACGAGGTGAAGACGATCGGCGCGTCGGGTCGACCCTCGGCGACGATGCGTGAGGCGCGCCGGACCAGCAGGTGCGCTCCGTTCCCGACCTCGCCGAGGACGGTCGTCCCGGCCTGCACGGTCAGCTGTGTCTCGCGCTCGTCGTCGCCGAATGCAACCCGGCCCTGCAGAATCCACGTGGTGTCTGCCGTCATCGTGTACGCCGCCCCGGTGTAGTCTCCGGAGAGAAAACACACCCGACGAGGCATCAGCTCCCGGCAGTCGCCCTCGAGGGGGTTGGAGGCGGGCGGCGCGATGGCGTCCGGTGGCGGCGAAGCGTCCTGCGGCGACGGCCCGGCGTCCAACGACGACGGGGGCGCGGCGTCGGTCGGTGGCGCGGCGTCGCTCGGTGGCGGCGTATCGGCGTCGACCTGGAGCGGCCCATCCGCATCGCCCGGCATCGCGCCGGCGTCCGCCGAAGGCGTCGTACGCGCGTCGTCGGGCGTCGAGGCATCACCTCCAGGACCCGGCCCGGCTTCCGCCCCGCTCCGGCCGAGGTCGACTGCCTCTGCCCCGTCTTCCTCTCCTGAGATCGGCTGACACGCGAGGGCCGCGGCCAAGACGCCCAGGGCGGCGAGTCGTCGAGTCATGGCGTCACGCCTTCTTCAGGAAGCAGGTCTTCAGTACGAGCACGCTGCCGTCCACCCGCGCCTCGATCACGTCGGGATCGTCGACCAGGTGGATCTTGCGCACGAGCGTGCCGCGCTTGAGGTCCCGCGCTGCGCCCTTCACGTCCAGGTCTTTGATCACGAGCACGCTGTCCCCTTCGGCGAGCACGGCGCCGAGACTGTCCCGGACCACGATCTCGCGCCCTCCGCCGACGGCGCCCGCTTCGCCGAACGCCGCGCTGAGACCGGAGAGCCACGCTCGGGCCTCGACCTCACTCTCGAACCAGCGGTTCGCTTCGGCCCCGAGTGCATCGAGGGGCAGCGCCTCCACGGCGAGCAGCGCGCGGAGCTGGGCCTCGACCCGCGCCCGCGTGCCGTCCGCGGTCGAGACGCAGAACGCCTTCGCCGCGCTGAGGTCGTCGTCGGGGTCTCCGAACGCGAGGTGGGCCGTGAAGAAGCCGACGAGCTCGGGCATACGTTCGAGTGACATGGCCGGAGGCTACGCGATCGAGCCCACGCGGGTCGACGGCGGCGCGCGGGCGTTCCGAGCGCGTTACGGCAGGAGGGCCGAGGCGCGCGTTACGCCGATGGCGTCGAGGCACTCGAGCGACAGGGAACCCCAGTCGCCACGCTCGAAGTGCACGACGCCCGCCGCCCGGCTCGCCTCGTCCAGGGTCGCCACCGGGAACTCCTCGCCGTCCAGGAAGACGCAGTCCCCAGTCCCTTCGACGACGAACTCCACGCTCCCCCCCAACCCGACGCTGTATCGTTTGACCAGGGACGCGCCGGGCGCCGCGTGCCACCCGGGGTCGGCGCGGCCGTCGTCGCCGTCGGGTGTGCGGTCCGTGGTGGCCGACTCGACCGCCCAGTCGCGACCGAGGCCCGT
>JBMOFP010000209.1:0-9414 GCA_049318805.1 Bradymonadia bacterium | reverse complement strand
TCGAGCGCGGCCCGGGCGGCCTCGAAGGCGCCCGCGGGGTCGGACAACCGCTGTTCCCGCACCCGCGCGACCACGAGGAAGAGCTCCGCCGAGGCAGCGGCGTCGCGCGTGACACGGGCCTCGCGCTCGGTCGCCCGCAGCGCGTCGTCGCCGCGACCCGCCGCCGTCAGGACCTCGCGAAGCGCCCGTGTGGCCAGCAGCGCGTTCGGGTCGAGCTCGACGGCGCGCTCGAGGTCGGCGACCGCCTCGGGCAATCGGTCCAACGCTCTCAGGGCCTCGGCCCGGGCCACCAGCGCGCCGACGACCTCCCGGACCTCCGTGCGGCCCGTGATGCGCCGCGTGTGGACCTCGATCCGCGTTTCCCCCGCGGGGAGCCTCTCTTCGAGGCGGTCGAGCGCCCCGCCGTGGGTCGGGTCCACGGCGAGCACCGCGCGCCAGGCGTCGATCGCCGCGTCTGTGTCGTCGACCTCTACGTCCAGGAGGTGCGCCGCGGTCTCGAGGTGCGCGAGGCGCCCTTCCCGCTCCAGGGTCAACGCCGCGAGACGCCGGTGCACCGAGGCGAGCGCTCGGGGCGCGGTCGCGGCCCGATACAGGCGCTGCAGCAGCACGAGCGGCGCGGTCTGGGCGGCGCCCTGCGTCACCGCCAGGGCACGCTCGCACGCGTCGATGGCCTCCACCTCGAGCCCGAGGCGGTCGGCGCACACTCGGGCCAGCTCGACCCAAGCGCGGGCCGCCATCGCGGGCGTGGGCGCCGCCTCGGCGCACCGCCGCCACGTGGCCGCGATCTCGTGGACGAGACCGCGCTCTTCGAGCAAAGAGAGCAAGGGCTGCAGCGCGTGCTCGGTGCACGGATCGACGGCAAGCGCTTGCTGCCAGGCCTCGATCGCGAGCTCTGGTCGCCCGGCCCTGTAGAGCCAGATCGAGCCCAGCCGGCACCAGAGCGCGATGCGCTCGCCCGGATCGACCAGCCGCTCGGCTTCCGCCCCGAGCATCTCCGCCTCTCGCTCGACCTCGCCCACGTCCCCGTAGAGGGTCTGAAGCGCACGAATCGCCGGCAGTGGGTCGGGAGCGAGCTCGATCGTCCGTTCCCAAGCGCGCGCCGCGGCGTCGAAGTCCGCGAGCTCCTCGCGGCAGAGGGTGCCGACCCGCATCCAGATGGCCGCCGCGTCGGCCGGCGAGCTCGCGAGCTCGGCCTCGCGCCGGGTCATCTCCACGAGCTGAGCGAGGGCGCCCGTCGCCTGATAGAGGCGGCCGCTCGCGCGGAGGGCCGGGACGTAGCGTGGATCGAGCTCGAGCGCGCGTTCGAGGTGGCGCCGCGCTGCGCCCCGGTCCGAAAGGTGCTGCTCGCAGAGGTCCGCACATGCCACCAGGAGCGATACGAGTCGACGCGGTTCGGGGCCCTGAGCGATCTCGATCTCCATCCAATGGAGCGCGTCCTCGTAAGCCCCGAGGTCCATCGAGAGGCGTTGCAGGCGGCGACGCGCCTCGCGGTGCTCCGGTCGAAGTCGCGCCACCTCGGACCACGCCTCTTTGGCCCCGGCAGGGTCTCGGAGCCGCATCTCACGCAGCTCGGCGAGCTCCTCGAGCAGCGCGACGCGCTCCTCCGTAGAGTCGGTCCGCTGGACGGCCAGGGTCACCGCGCGCACGAGGCGCTCTGGGTCCCCGATTCGGCGCAGAACCCGCAGCCACGCCTCGACGAAATGCGGTACCTCGGGGGCACCCTCGACCGCCCATCGGTAGTAGACCTCGGCCCGCACATCCTGGCGCAGACGCGACTCGAGGAGCTCGCCCAGTCGATAAAGACGGTCGCTGCGTGCACGGTCCTCGCCGGTCGTCAGCTCCACCTCTTCTTCGTAGAGCTGGACGAGCCGCTCCCAGTCCCCCCGGCGCGCGAAGGCCCGGCCGAGCATCTCTCGCGCCGGCCACCACTGCGGTGCGACGGCCAGGACACGCTCCAGGCTGCCGATGGCCCCCTCTTCGTCCCCCAGGTTCGACGCCTGCGCCGCGGCCATACGCATCAGGATGCGCACGCGGACCGCCGGCTCGGTCGTCACCTCGGAGAGTCGCTGCAGGGCGGCGACGAGCGCGGGGAAACGGCCCGTGCGCTCGGCGAGCACCGCGCTGAGTTCGAGCGCGGGGGCAAAGAAGGGATCCGTCTTGAGCGCCTGCTCCAGGAAGACCTCGGCGCGGTTCGAATCCCCGACCCGGTCCGCCAGCAGTCGAGCGGACTCGGTCAGCCGAGCGGCGCGGTCGGCGCTCGCGTCGAGGCGCTCGGGGAACGAAGAGTACAGCGCGATGAGGCGCTCCCAGTGAGCGCCCCGCTGCAGCGTGCGCGCCAGACGGTCCGCGACCTCCTCGTCGTGCGGATCGGCGGCGTGGGCCTGCTCGAGCAGCGAGGTCGCGCTGGGGTCGAGGGGATCGCTCGACTGGAGAACACACGCGGCCTCCAACAAGACCCGCGCGCGCATCGACGGTGTGGCGCACAGGCCGGCTGCGGTCTCCAGCGCGTGCGAGAGGGCCGCGCCCTCGCCCGTCCCGGACGCCCAACGGACCAGCGCCGCCGCGGCGTTCCGGCACTCGGGCTCGAGCTCGAGCGCCGCGCGAAAACACGTGGCCGCGTGGTCCGGCTCCGCGCACTTGAGGTAGATCTCCCCCTTCTCGACGAGGAGAGCGGCCCGGGCGGACGCCGACGGCACGGCACGCAGCTCCGCGTCCAGCAGGCGAAGCACCATCGGCCATCGAGCCGCGCGCTCGAAGATGCGACGACCGGAGCGCAGGCTGGGCAGATGGTGCGGATCGGCGCGATGCGCGCGCTGGTAGGCGGTCACGGCCCGTCGATCGTCGCCCAGGCGAGTTTCGTAGGTCCGACCCACCTCCCAGCAGAGCTGCGCGCGGCGACGCGGATCGACCTCGCAGGTGAGCTCACGCTCGAGCACCTGCAAGGACTCGACGACGCGCTGCCACTCGACCTCGGACATGCCGGGCGTGACCGAGAGAGGGCTCGGCGTCGCGCCGGCTTCATCGATCGCCGGTCCAGCGAGGTCCGGGGAGAACCAGCCGCGATCAATCTCGGCGTCGAGGCCTTCGGGGGCGTCCGTCTTGGCTGCCATGGGCCCGCAGATAGCAGCGGGCAGCAGGCGCCGCAAGCGCCACGGGCCCACGACGGACGCGGATCAATGAATCGACGGGGGGCGTCCCTGGTACGGGTCCTGGAGGTCCACGGGCGGCCTCAGATTGTGGGCGATCTCGACGTCCTCGGCCATGTCGAGCGCTTCCATTCCGGCCATCTGCTGGAGGCGCTCGGCCTGGGCGCGGCGACGGCGTCGCCAGGCGAGGACGAGCAGGCCGCCGGCGAGTGCCCAGGCCGCCCCCGAGAGGACGACGATCGGCATCCATCCCCACCAGAACGTGAGGGAACCTCGCCAGTCCGACTCTATCGACGCGAGCGGCTCTCCGTAGACGTCGGCGACGACCGCGTCGAAGCCCCGCTCCGGCCCATCCGGCGCGCCCAGCGCCTTCATCAGCGCCTGGAAGCGCGCCTCACCGCGGGCCTGCACGAGCCACCCGACGAAGTGGACCGACTGTGCGTAAGCCACGCCGGCCCGCGCCCCGCTCTTCGGAAAGCCGTGGTCCAGCGCGTCGAGCGGCAGCAGCCTGTCCATCATCGCTGCCTGAGTCAGGCTCGAAAGGCGATCGAAGGCGAAGGGCTCCGACTGGCGGACGGCGACGCCCTCCGTGAACCAGGTCGGCACGCCGCCCGCCCCCGCGACCACGCCCATGGCAATGTGGCTGATCTCGTGCTGCAGCGTGGTCGCGAGCTCCGCGGCGTCGACGTCCGCGCGCAGGTAGACCGCTCGGGCGGCGGGGTAAGCGAGCCCCGCGGCCCACTCCGGTGGGGCGCTGCCGGGGTGTCGCCGACGGGCGACCTCGAGGAGGTCCCGCTCATCGGCGAGGAGGGTCACCCGCGTGTGCCCCGAGGCATCCGCGCCCAGCTCCCCGTAGATGCGTGTGTGCCATGGCTCGACGAACTCGGCGAGGCGGCGGGCGGGCCCCCCGAGGCCGGGCGCCCATTCGACCGTGTAGTGGGTCGTCGAGAGTCGGTCCATCTCCGCATCTTCGGGCTGCGCCGACACCGGCGCGCTCCACACGAACGCGACGAGCCACACGAGCAGACGCGCGAGCCGAATCCACCGGGGAGCAGGTCGCGGGCTCACGTCGGGGTCTCCGACGCGTCGGCGCCACTCCGTGTCATCGCGCGCGCCATCGCGGCGTCCAGGTCCAGCTCCGAAACACCGGCGAACTCGAGCACCTTGTCCCGCGCCGTCGCGCCGAGCACGACGGTCACGTGCGTGCGGGGTACGTCCACCAGACGCGCGAGCAACCGGACGAGGGCCTCGTTGGCCGCGCCCTCTACGGGCGGTGCGTGGACCGCGATCTTCAACGCGTCCCCCTGCAGACCGAGGACCCCTTCCCTGCGAGACCGCGGCTGAAGGCGGACGCGCAAACGTGCGCCACCCCGCCCGGGCGCGACCGCCGGCAGGTTCACGCGTCTCCCCCGCTCCGCGCGCGTCCAGCGCGCTCGCCACGCGCTCGCGTGGACTCCGAGGAGCGTCCCGGCGCACGCGACTCCGACGTCGCCTCCGGACTCGGCGCGGCTCCGCGCGCCTCGGGGAGCCGATCGAGCTCGTCATGGGCTTCGAGCAAACGACGGTGGCTCTCGAGGATCGCGCGCACCTCGGCCACCAGGCGTGTCTTCTGTCGCTTCAGGTCGTGGACGTCCGACATGAGCTGGACGCTCCGCTCCTGGGCTTCGTGGAGGAGACGCTGCGCGCGCAACTGCGCCTCGGCCACCACGAGTTCGGCCTCTTTTCTGGCCGTCTCCTTCATCTCGTCGGTGATGCGACCGGCCGAAACCAGCGCCTCACGAAGCTGGGCCTCGTGCGTGCGGAACTCCGCGATCTGGGCGTCCCGACGGCGCAGCTCCTCCTTGAACTGGGTGTTCTCGCGAATCATCTCTTCCATCTCGCGGGACACGAGGTCGAGGAATCGGTGCACCTCATCGGGGTCGCAGCCCCGAAACACACGCTGGAACTGCTGTTGGTCGACCTCGAGGGGCGTGAGCTTCACGATTTCTCCAGTTCTCTCGACCGTTCAGCCGCCGCGACCACGGCGTCGAGCAGCGCACCTCGGAACGCGCGGGCCTCGAGGACCTGAAGCCCGCGTATCGTCGTGCCCGCAGGCGACGCGACCTCGTCCTTCAGCGCCGACGGCACCGCACCGGGCACGGCCGCCAACGCGGTCGCGCCTCGAAAGGTGTGCACCACGAGCGCGCGTGCAAGGTCTCGGGGCAATCCGGCCGCGACGGCGCCGTCCGCGAGCGCCTCCATCGCGGCGAAAAGGAACGCCGGACCGCTCGCCGACAACGCCGTCACGCCGTGAAACATGGCCTCGTCGGACACACGCACGACCTCACCGACGGCGCTGAACAGTCGAGAGACGCGGTCGATGTCCTCGGGGTCATCGTCGGGCCCCACGAGCACCGCGGTGGTGCCCTGACCCACACGGCAGGCGACGTTCGGCATCGTGCGCACGAGGCGCGCGGGCGACACGGGCAGCCGGTCTCGAGGCATGCCGGCGACGACCGAAACGACGAGCTGGCCGAGCTCGAATCGAAGTGAGGCCAGCAAGCGCGAGGCCTGCGAAGGCTTCACCGCCAGCACGAGGAGGTCCGAGCGCGCCGCGACCTCGAAGATCGTGCCGGTTTTCACCCCGAGCGCCTCCGCGGTCCGGGCCGCGCTGTCCCGCGCCGCGATGGTCACGCGCTCCGGACGAACGAGCCCGGCGTTCAGCCAGCCCTCGAGCAGGGCACGCCCCATCCGACCGCACCCCAGGAAGCCGATGTCCCCGCCGGTCTCCACTCGTGCCGCCTCCACCGCGTCTCTCGCGGAGCTCGAGGCTATCAGAGTCGACGGTGAGGTCGAAATCGCGGGCTTCAGGGCTCCGACGTCGAGCGCGGACCGAAAAGCGCGGTCCCGACCCTGACCATCGTCGACCCCTCCGCGATGGCCTGGTCGAAGTCGCCCGACATGCCCATGGACAGCTGCGCCAGCGGGCGGGCCGGTGTGGCCCAGGTGTCCCGAACGCGTCGCAGGGCGCCGAAGACCGCCCTCGAGGCGTGAAGAGCGCCGTCCGGAGGCATCGTCATCAGCCCCTCGACCCGAAGCGAGCCCAGGCGCTCGACGTGCTCGAGAAAGGCGGGCACCTCGTCGACGCGCAGGCCGCCCTTCTGCACCTCCCCGGACACGTTGACCTGCACCAGCACCGGCTGCACGAGGCGGCGCTGCTCGGTCGTGCGCGCCAGCGCCTCGGCCGTGGAGAGGGCATCGACCGTGTGCACGAGCGCGACCGCCCCCGCGACGAACTTCGCCTTGTTGCTCTGCAGCCGACCGATGAAGTGCCAGCGCGGCGCGCGGGCCTCCAGCGCGTTCGCCTTCTCGCGCCAGGCCTGCACGTAGTTCTCGCCGAAGTCCTGGAGTCCGGCGTCGAGGAGCGTCTCGACCTCGGACGGCGCGTGGAACTTCGACACCCCGATGAGCGTGACCTCACCGGGATTGCGGTCGACCGCGGCACACGCGGCGGCGATGCGTCCACGCAGGCCCCGAAGCCGGACGACGGACGGGGCCTCGACGCCCCAGGCCCCCAGCCGCGCACCGAGCGCGCAGACCTCGACCACGGGGAGCCCGACGACGGCGTCGTAAGGTCCCTCCACGGACTCCACGAACGCCCCGGCACGGCCTTGAATCCCATACGCGCCGGCCTTGTCGAACGCCTCACCGGTGGCGACGTACGCATCGATCTCGGACGGGCTCAGCGGGCGAAAGCCGACGCGCGCCGTGTGGACCTCGACGGTCTCGACGCCGCGCCCCGAGGCCATCGCGACGGCGGTGTGGACGCAGTGCGTGCGCCCCGAGAGACGCGCCAGGGTCTCCGCGGCCGTCGTCGCGCCGTCGGGCTTACCGAGGATGAGGTCGTCCAACGCGACGACGGTGTCGCTCGCGAGCACCCAGGCAGGGTCCTCGGCCGAGCGCGACGCCACCCCGGCCCGAACCTTGTCCAGCGCGACCCGAGCGGCGTACGCGACGGGCGTTTCGTGCGCACGCGCCGCCTCGTCGACGTTCGCGGGTCGAACGACGACGCGGAAGCCGGCCCCTTCGAGGAGGACCCGTCGACGGGGCGACGCCGACGCGAGGACCACCTCTAGACTCCCCTGAATTTCCTTCACGGACGGCATTGACAGTCTGCTCGCGTGTTCAGTAAGGACCGAGAACACATGAATCTCCGTTCAGTGTTCAACGGGCAACCGGGGGTCGAATCGTGAAGGGTCTGACACGCAGGCAAGAGGAGATCCTCGAGTACATCAACAACTCGATCCATGACCGGGGCTATCCCCCGACGATTCGAGAGATCGGAAAGCAAATGGGCATTCGCTCCACGAACGGTGTCAATGACCACCTCAAGGCGCTCGAGCGCAAGGGCTTCCTGACGCGGGACGACCTCAAGAGCCGGGCGCTCCGACCGGTCGGTGTGAACGACGACGAGGACGTCGGCGGTGACTTCGTCGAGGTTCCGCTCCTCGGCCGGGTCGCGGCCGGCGCGCCCATCCTCGCCCTGGAAGACGCCACGGACACCGTGAAGGTGGACCGCATCCTGCTCGGCCCGCATCAGGAGGTCTTCGCCCTGCGTATCGTGGGCGACTCCATGATCGAGGATGGCATCTTCGACGGAGACTTCGTCTTCGTCCGCAAGACGCCGACCGCCGACAAAGGCGACATCGTCATCGCGCTGATTGGCGAGGAGGCGACCTGCAAGCGCTACTACCCCGAGGGAGAGCGTGTCCGGTTCCAGCCGGCGAACGCCGCCATGGCGCCCATCTACGTCCATCGGCGCGACTTCCGTGAGACGATGATCATCGGCAAGGTCGTCGGGATCTACCGCAAGCTCTGACCGGGACACGCGCCTGGCACTCGCGGGCCGACACTGCTGGCAGTCGCCCCCCTGGACTGCTGAATCGACCGACGCTCCTCGTTCTCGCACAAGGGCTTCCGGCTGCGAAAATTTCCGCGGCGACCTCGCTTGACACCCCGCGTGGGGTGCTTAGAGTCTGCCGCGCTCGGGTCCTCCGTTGGGGGACCCACGATCCCCCAGACGCACTCGTCGAAGGAGTTGGACCATGAAGATTCGCCCCCTGTACGACCGCATCATCGTGAAGCGCCTCGAAGCCGAGACCACGACCAAGAGCGGCCTGATCATCCCCGACACCGCGAAAGAGAAGCCCGTCGAGGGCGAGATCGTCGCCGTCGGCAACGGCAAGGTGCTCGACGACGGCAACGTCCGAGCGCTCGAGGTGAAGGCGGGCGACCGCATTCTCTTCGGCAAGTACAGCGGCACCGAGATCAAGATCGACGGCATCGAGCACCTGATTCTGCGTGAGGACGAAGTTCTCGCGGTCGTCGAACGCTGAACCAAGAACACACTCAGGAGTCCGTACAATGAGCGCCAAAGACATCGTTTTCTCCGAGTCGGCCCGGTCCTCCGTCCTGCGGGGCGTGAACGCCCTCGCCGACACCGTCAAGGTCACGCTGGGCCCCAAGGGCCGCAACGTCGTGATCAACAAGAGCTTCGGCTCGCCCCTCGTCACCAAGGACGGCGTCACCGTCGCCAAGGAGATCGAGCTCGAGAACCGCTTCGAGAACATGGGTGCCCAGATGGTCAAGGAGGTCGCCTCCAAGACCTCCGACGTCGCCGGCGACGGCACGACGACGGCCACCGTGCTCGCCCAGGCGATCTTCCGTGAGGGCTCGAAGCTGGTCACGGCCGGCGTGAACCCGATGGACCTCAAGCGCGGCATCGACTTCGCCGTGAGCGCCATCGGCAAGGAGCTCGACAAGATCTCCAAGCCCACCCAGAGCCACATCGACATCGCCCAGGTCGGCACCATCTCGGCGAACGGCGACAAGTCGATCGGCGAGATCATCGCCCAGGCGATGGAGAAGGTCGGCAAGGAAGGCGTGATCACGGTCGAGGAGAACAAGGGCCTCGAGACCACCCTCGAGGTGGTCGAGGGCATGCAGTTCGACCGCGGCTACCTCTCGCCGTACTTCGTGACCGACCCGGAGCGCATGGTCGCCGAGCTCGAGAAGCCCTACATTCTCATCTACGAGAAGAAGGTCTCGAACATGAAGGACCTCCTCCCCGTGCTGGAGAAGGTCGCTCAGACGGGCACTCCGCTCATGATCATCGCCGAGGACGTCGACGGCGAGGCGCTCGCGACGCTCGTGGTGAACAAGCTCCGTGGCACGCTCAAGGTCGCCGCCGTCAAGGCGCCGGGCTTCGGTGATCGCCGCAAGGCCATGC
>JBMOFP010000208.1:0-9426 GCA_049318805.1 Bradymonadia bacterium | reverse complement strand
TTTCCATGCGCGCATGGAGGGGCGTCTGCGCACCCCGGAGCAGGGCGCGGACACGGTCATCTGGCTGTGTGTGGCTGATGCGCCGGGCCACGAGACGGGCCTCTTCTACTTCGACCGGGCACCCCGTCGGACGCACCTCGTGCCCTGGACCCGCGAATCCGAGGCCGATGCGGCCGAGCTCTGGGCTTACTGCGAGCGCCGTGTGGACGAGGTCGGCCTCTGAGCGCGACCATGCCTCCGCGCACCGTCGAGGGCCTCGCGGGTCGATGGTTCCGGCGCGCCTTCACGGTCACCGGGGCGCACGTCGCGTTGTGGACCCTCGTGGGTCTGCTGCCCGTGGCGCTGCCCGTGCTCGGGCTGTGGGACCTGCTGACGGACCCTCGGTTTCCGCGGGTGCGCTTCTGGTGCTTCACGTGCACCTACCTGCTCTTCGAGGTCGCGGGACTCTACGGCGCGTTCGCCCTGTGGTGCGTTCGTCCCATGGGCGGTCCCGCGGCCGACCGCGCGCGACTCTACGTTCTTCAGCACCTGTGGATCGGGGCGCTCTTTCGCGGGCTCGAGGCCTTCTACGGCCTGCGGATCCAGGTCGACACGCCGAACGGCCCACCGACACGCGGGGGCTCACCCGTGGTGCTCATGCGGCACGTCAGTATCGCCGACACCTTGCTCCCGGGCCGTGTGCTCTCCATCCCGTTCGGCCTGGGGCTGCGCTATGTGCTCAAGCGCGAGCTGCTCGTCATGCCCTGCCTCGATGTCGTGGGGCAGCGCCTCCCCAACGTGTGGGTGCGGCGCGGCGGTCGAGACACTGCCGGCGACCTCGAGGGGGTGCGGAGCCTCACACGCGGCCTCACGCCCGACGAAGGTGTGGTCCTGTACCCCGAGGGCACCCGCGCATCGCCCTCGCGGCGCGTCCAGGCCCTCGAGGCGCTGGCGAAGAGTGATCCCGACCGGCATCGGCGCCTGCTCGGCCTGATGCACCTCCTGCCCCCCCGGCCCGGCGGCACCCTGGCGCTCCTCGAGGCGGCGCCCCAGGCCGAGGTGCTCATCGTCGGCCACGTGGGCTTCGACGGGCTTCGGACCTTCTCTCAGCTCTGGCGCGGCGCGCTCATCGACCGGGTCATCAAGGTCCAGATACGTCGATTCGAGACCGCCTCGCTGCCCACGACCCCCGCCGAGCGGCTCGGGTGGCTGGACGCGCGCTGGCTGGAGCTCGACGCCTGGGTCGAGGCGCAGCGCCCTTCGTAGAGTTCACGCTCGCCGGTCAGACGCGCGGAATCTCCGCCAGGCGCACACAGGCGGCGTGGCGGTCCGCGCGGCCGTCGACACGCTCCAACTCGGGCAGGTGGGCCGCGCACGCGTCCGTCGCGAAGTCGCAACGGTTCCGGAACCGACACCCGCTCGGAAAGGCCGTCGCGGGTGGCACCATGCCCGGGATGACGGCCAGGCGGTCGATGACGGCGTCGATGCGGGGCAAAGAGCGGAAGAGGCCCTGGGAGTAGGGGTGGCGAGGCCCGTCGAAGAGGTCCTCGACGCTCGAGGTCTCGACCACCCGACCGCCGTACATCACGACGACTCGGTGGGCCATTTCGGCGATCACCCCCAGATCGTGGGTGATGAGCAGGATCGCGGCCCCCGTCTCCTCTTGCAGGGTGCGCAGGAGGTCGAGGATCTGCGCCTGGATCGTCACGTCCAGCGCGGTCGTCGGCTCGTCGGCGATGAGCATCTTCGGCTGACACGCCAGGGCCATGGCGATCATCACCCGTTGTTTCATGCCCCCCGACATCTGGTGGGGGTAATCGTCGATGCGTTTCGTGGGATCGGGGATGCCGACCTTCTCGAGCAGGCGCAGCGCCTCGAGGCGGGCGTCCCCTTTGGTCAAACCGCGATGGACTCGGAGGGTCTCGCCGATCTGGTTGCCGATCCGAAAGATCGGGTTCAGCGAGGTCATCGGCTCCTGGAAGATCATCGCCAGGTCGCCGCCGCGCACCTTCTGCATCTCCTTGTCGGAGAGCTGCAGCAGGTCCTTGCCCTGGAAGTGGATCTGCCCGCCCGGGTGCGAGCCCGCCGGCGGATCGATCAAGCGCATGATCGAGAGGCTGGTCACGGACTTGCCGCAGCCGCTCTCACCGACGATGCCCAGGGTCTCCCCCGCGTGCACGTCGAAGCTCACGTCGTCCACGGCCCGCGCGACCCCCGACATCGTGCGGAAGTAGGTCTTCAGGTTGCGAACGGAGAGGACGACCTCGCGCGTGCTCATGGCCCGGTGCTCCTCAGAGCTTCGACCGGGGGTCGGCGGCGTCGCGCAGGCCGTCCCCCAGGTAGTTGTAGGCCATGGTCGCGAGGAAAATGAAGAAGCCGGGCACGAGCACCCACGGGTAGTCCGTGAGATTCCGGATGTTCTGCGCGTCCTTGAGCATGTTGCCCCACGAGGCCTCGGGCTCCTGAATGCCCACGCCGAGGAAGCTCAACGCCACCTCGCTCAGGATGTAGTAGGGCACGTAGAGCGTCGCCGTCACGATGGCGAAGCTCCACGTGTTGGGCAGGATGTGCTTGCGGATGATGTTCACGCGACTCACCCCGAGGGCCTCGGCGGCGGTCACGTAGTCGTTCTCTTTGATCGACAAGACCATGCCGCGCACGACACGCGCGTTCGCGGCCCACCCCACAAAGGCGAGCACGATGATGATCATGAAGTAGCTCTGCGTGCTCGGCAGGTCCTGACCGAAGGCCTGGCGCAGCGTGAGGATCAGATACAGCCCGGGGATCGACAGGATGACCTCGATGAAACGCATCAGCACGAAGTCCACGCGCCCGCCGAAGTAGCCCGCGACCCCGCCCAGGAACATGCCCAGGCTCATGCTGATGAGGATGCCGATGATGCCGACGGACAGGCTGATCTGGCTCCCGTACAGCACCCGCGAGAGCAGGTCGCGCCCGTAGAGGTCGCTGCCGAAGAGGAAGATCGGGCGCTTCGGATCCGACCAGCCGAAGAGGTGCAGGTCACTCTCGAAGAGGCCGAAAAACGACCACGTGTCGCCGCGGGCGAAGAGCTCGAGCTCGACGACGACGTCGTTCTCGACCTCGTACTCCGAGATGGCGGGGTGCACACGCTTCGTGCCGTAGACGAACGGCCCGCGGAACGTGCCTGTGGAGTCGAAGAAGTGCACGTCGTCGAGCTGGGGCGGGTGCCACGAGATCTCGCGGTTCTGGGTGGCGTAGTGCGCCGGCGCCAGGAAGCCCGCGAAAATCGACGACATGTAGAGCACCACGAGCACACCCAGCCCGAACATCGCGGTGCGGTTGCGCTTGAGCTTCAACCAGATGAGCTGACCCGGGGAGTAGTGCGACTCGGCCATCGTTCACTCCAACCGGATGCGCGGGTCGATGGCCGCGAGCAGCAGGTCGGCGATCAGATTGCCGACCACGAGCATCGTCGTCGCCATCATGACCGCGGCCATCACGAGCGGCTCGTCCTGGGCGAAGACCGCGTCCACCGTGAGGCGCGCCATGCCGGGCCACGAAAAGACGACCTCGACGAGGAACGAGCCGGTCAGCAGGGCCGCGAGGCTGTAGCCGAACTGCGTGACGAGGGGGTTCACGGCGTTGCCGAAGGCGTGCTTCCAGACCACCGTCCAGTAGCCGAGACCCTTGGCGCGGGCGGTCCGCACGAAGTCCTTGTTCAGTGTCTCGATCATCTGGGCCCGCATCTGGCGCATGTGGGAGGCCATCTCGGCGGTCGCGACCACAAAGACCGGCAGCACGAGGTGGTGCGCCACGTCCTTGAAGCGCTCGAAGGCCGAGAAGTCGTCCCAGGCGATCTGGTCGCGCATGCCGCCGGTGGGGAACCATCCGGTCTTGGCCGCGAAGAGCAGCGCGAGGAGCGCGTAGAAGACCCGGGGGATCGACAGGCCGAAGAAGCTGATGAAACCCGCCGCCTTGTCGATCCACTTGCCCTGGTACACGGCGGCCACGACCCCGAGCGGAATCGCCAGCCCCCAGGACGCGACCATGCTCGTGCCGCTCAGCAGCAGCGTGTTCGAGAGGCGCTCGGTGATGAGCGAGAAGACCGGGAGCTCGTACTTGAAGCTGTAGCCGAACTCGAAGGTGACGGCGTTCACCAACCAGAAGGCGTAGCGCTTCCAGAAGCCGCCATCGAGCCCGTACTGGACGCGGAGCTGGGCGCACATCTCCTCGGTGATGGAGGGGTTGTCACACAGCCGCGTGAAATAGTCGCCGGGCGCCACGTACAGCAGCAGGTACGTGATGAAACTCACCGCCAGGAGCAGCGGTGGGATCGAGATGAATCGCCGGGCGATGAAGATCCACATCGGGCTTACGGAGCGGCGTTCAGAAAGAGCTGGTCGATGTTCCAGTGGGTCTTCGGCCGCAGGCCCGCGGGCTTGAAGTTCCCCACGGTCTTGCGTGCGGCGGCGTAGTCCATGGCGACGACGATGCCGATCTGCGGCAGCTCGTCGCTGAAGATCCGCTCAATCTCGTTGTACGTGCGCGTGCGCTCGGCGGGGTCGAGGGCCTGGGAGTTCTTCTGCATCAGGTCGTCGATCTGCGCCTCCCAGGGGGTCGCCGGCTTCTTCTGGTTGGGGAACCAGTTGTGGCTGCGGCCGCTCGAGAGCAGCACGTTCTTCATCTGCGACGGATCCGGCGGCACGCCGCTCGCCCAGCCCAGGACCACGGCCTCGAAGTTGCGGGTGTCGTTGAGCGCGGTCACCAGGTCGTTGAACGGCACGGGCTGGATGTTCACCTCCATGCCCAGCCTCTTGAAGTCCTCCTTCAGGAGGTTCAGCAGCGCGACCCGCGTCGGGTTCTCGGAGTTCGTCACGAGACGGAACGAGACCCGATTGCCCTGGGCGTCGTAGAGGCCGTCGTCCTTGCTCGCGAAGCCGCCCTCGGCGAGCAGCTTCTTCGAGGTCTCGAGGTTGTACGGGTACTTGACGACGGCGTCCGAGTACCACGCCTTGTTCGCCGGGCTCGTGTAGCCGTAGTGCGGCTGCCCCTGGCCGTGGAACACCGTGCGCACGATCGACTCGCGGTCGATGGCGTGGCTGACCGCCTTGCGGAAGAGCTTGTTCTGGAACCACTTCATCTTGATGGGATCGACGAAGGGCTTGCCGTCTTTGTCGTTGCCCGTGTCCAGGTTGAACATGATGTAGTTGGTGTTGAACGAGGCGCCGAGCTCGCTCAGCACGAAGTCGCTCTTCTCGAGTTCACGCTTCAGCAGGTCGATCTCGTCGGGGCGCACCTCGTGCAGGTGGGTCTCGCCCTGGCGGAACTTCAGGAATGCCGCGTTGTAGTCGGGCACGATCACAAAGATGACCTGGTCGAGGTACGGGAGCCGATTGCCGACCTTGTCGACCTTCCAGTAGTGCGGGTTGCGCTCGAGCACGACACGCTGCTCGGTGTCGAACTGCTTCAACCGGAACGGGCCCGAGGTCACGACCTCGGCGGGCGGGGTCTGCAGCGTGAGCACGCGCGTGAACTCGCCGGCCTGCCACTGCGACTCCCACTTGTGCTTCGGGATCGCGTAGATGCTGCCCACGGCGTACTGGAAGATGACGTTGACCTCGCGCAGCACGAAGCGGAACGAGCGGGCGTCGACCTTCTCGAACTTCGCGAACTGCTCGACGCCGGCGGCGTCCTTGCCCTGCTTGAAGAGGTCCTTCGTCGAGTTCGGCACCTTCGCGTCCAGCATGACCGCGTACGTGAACTCGAAGTCGTCGGTCGTGAGCGGCGTGCCGTCGGACCACTGGAGGCCCTCACGGAGCGTGAACGTCCAGGTGAGGCCGTCCTGGGAGCGCTCGTACTTCTCGCACAGGCCGGGTTGCTCAGTCTGGGCCTTGTTGTTGAAGCCCCAGCACGACGAGAACATCGGCCCGTTCGTGATCTCGGTCGTCGAGGTCTCGTTCGCGAGCACGGGGTTGAAGCTCTTCGGGTTGCCGGCCGTGGCGATGACGAGCCGACCGCCGTAACGGCCGGGCTCCGCGTCGAGCTCACGGGCGGCGCCCTTCGGGGCCTCACCCTGGAACGGCGGGTTCGGGGTGCCCGGGCCGGCTGCCGCCGAGCCCGGCGTGGACGCCTTGTCGCCCGCGGGCACCGGTGCCGACTTCTCGCCGCCACCGCTGCACGCGACCGCCAGCGCGACCAGGGCCAGCGCGGCCGCGCATCGAAAGGGCTGAGGGTTCGTCGTCATGCCTCGAGGCCTCCAGCGCCCGGGAGCGGGCAAGGTCCGCGAAACTAAACAGGGGCCCCGCGAGTGTCAACGGCCGCGGGGGGCCGGCCCCGCTTCACCCCGGCGCCTGAATCGGCTATGCACCTCGCATGCGCTACTGGCTGATGAAGAGCGAACCCGAGGTCTACTCCATCGACGATCTGGCCCGCGACGGTCAGACCTTCTGGGAGGGCGTGCGCAACTACCAGGCGCGGAACTCCCTGCGGGACGACATGCGGGTAGGGGACCGCGTCCTTTTCTACCACTCGAACGCCGAGCCGACGGGCGTGGCGGGTGTGGCCGAGGTGTGCCGGAACGCGTACCCGGACGACACCGCTTGGGATCCTCAGTCGCACTACTACGACCCCGGGGCCACGCCGGAAAATGGGCGCTGGCTTCGCGTCGACGTGAAGTTCGTGGCCCGGGCTCCGAGCTTCGTCACGCTCGCGGCGCTGAAGGCGAACCCTCGCCTCGAGGGCATGCTCGTCGTCAAACGGGGCATGCGTCTGTCGGTGCAGCCCGTGGAGCCGCATCATTTCGCCGAGGTGCTGGAGATGGCGCAACTCTTGCTGTGAGTTCGGGGGCCGACCTTCAAACCCATCAGGAGAATCACGATGCGACCTTCGAACCTCGGAAATCAGAGAACGCGTGGCGGGAAAATTCGCGGTGCCGGCCTGCTGCTGGGCGCAGCCGTGGCGCTGGTCGCCTGCGACGCGGACGACAGCGCCAAGGACCCGGCGGAGTATGGCTTCGACGAGCGCCGGACGGGCCTCGTGGCCGTCGCGGACTGCGACGAGCTGCTCGCCTACTTCCGGGCCGAGGCCGTCGAGGACTACTCGGCCTACGGGTACGGGGCCTCGCGCGGCGGGGACGTGGCGCTGGGCATCCCCGAGGCGGCGAACGACGCCACGGGCGCGCCTGAGCCGCCGGGCGGCGGCGAAGGCTCGGACTTCAGCGGCACCAACGTCCAGGAGCGCGGCGTGGACGAGCCGGACCTGGTCAAGACCGACGGGCGCTCGGTCTATACGGTGCGCAACGGCCGACTGTTGATCTACGGGGCGACGGATCTGGCGCTCCAGCTCGACCTGCCGTTGCCGTTCTTCGGCACGCAGCTCTTCCTTGCGGGTGACCGTGTCCTGGTCCTCGGCGAGGTGTGGGGCGGGGTGCCCGGTGTGCAGCTTCCGGAAGCACAGCGTTACGTTTCGCGGACGGGCCTCCTCGTCGTGGACGTGAGCGACCGCGAGAATCCGCGGATCGAGCTCGAGCGCTATGTCGACGGTCGCCTCGTGGCCGCCCGCCTCACGGGCAACACGGCGCGGGTCGTCGTGCACCACGTGCCGAACGTGGCCATCGACTTCGGCGCGTTGCCGGGTACGGACGTGTCGGGCGGCGGCACGAGCGACGGGGGCTCGAGCGGCGGCGGCGCGGCCGAGCCGGGCACTGCGGTGTCTCCGACCCCGGCGCCGGCGCCGACGGAACCCGAGGAGGCCCCGGCCATGGAGGCGCGTGAGCAGGCGCTCGAGCCGCTCGACCCGTTCCGTGAGGCGCTCGCCGAGCAGCTCGCCCGGGTGCCGCTCGAGTCCTTCCTCGCGCAGACCCACGATGTCACCTCGGAAGGCGTATCGACGCGACCCAGCGCGGCCTGCAGCGACCACCACCGCCCCGGCGAACGTTCGGGCATCGGCTCGACGCTCGTGCTCTCTCTGGACCTGTCGAACCCGACGGCTGACCTCGCGAATCCGGCGGTCGTGACCTCCTCGGACCTCGTTTACGCCGACGGGGACGGCCTCTACCTCTCGACGACGAACGCCCGCGCCATGTGGGCCGTCGGCGGCGTGGCGCGCGGCGGCGACGTGGCCGTGGGGGTCAGCGAGGGACGTCCGACCTCTTCGGAGGGCTCCACGGAGCCGGTGCAGCCCCCCGAGGCCGTGCCCGCCATGGGCGAGTCCGAGCAGGGCCTCGAGGACGCCGCCGCGCCCGACGACCGCGAGGCGACGCAGATTCACCGCCTCCGGTTCGGCGCCTCTGGTGAGCCCGTGCGCTACGAGGCCTCCGGGCGCGTGCACGGCTCGCCGCTCAGCAGCTACGCGTTCAGCGCCCACGCGGGCCACCTGCGTGTGGCGACGACCGAGCACGACTTCACCGGCGAGCGGCGGAGCGTTTCGCGTGTGACGGTGCTCGACGGCGGTCTCGTCGCGGTCGGACAAACCGAGGACCTCGCCCCCGGTGAGGAGATCTTCGCGGTGCGTTTCGTGGGGGACACGGGCTACGTCGTCACCTTCGAGCGCAAGGACCCGCTCTTCACGATCGACCTGTCGAACCCGGCGGAGCCGCGCGTCGTGGGCGAGCTCGAGGTGCCGGGCTACTCCACCTACCTGCACCCCGTGGACGACACGCTCCTGATCGGGCTCGGCATGGATGCGGACGAGAACGGCTTCGAGACGGGCATGCAGCTCAGCCTGTTCGACGTATCGGACCTGTCGAATCCCACCCGTCGCTTCGCGCACCCGCTCGGCCAGGGGTACAGCAACGCGCTCTACGACCCGCACGCGTTCCTCTACTGGGCGCCGGAGAACCTCGTGGCGCTGCCGGTGAACGCCTGGGTGAACGACGCCCCGCTCGATGGCCTGCAGCTCGTCCGGTTGGACCTCGAGTCCGGCTTCGTGGACGTGGGCACGATCAGCCACGATGGCCTGCCCGAGGCGCCCGAGGGCACGCCCGGCCCGTCTCCGGACAGCGGGTCGGGGTTCGCGCGTGTGCCCCAGGAGGACTCGGCCGGGGAGCCCGTCGATCCCGACGGCAACTCGGGCGCGCCCTCCGAAGACGCCGCTGCTCCGCGTCCGGCCGGCGACGTGCCCCCCGACAACCAGCGTTTCGCCCACGTCGAGCGGAGCCTCGTGATCGGTGATGCACTCTACGTGCTCTCGGACCTCGGCCTTTCGCAGCATGGCCTGGCGGACTTTGCCGAGCGCGCCAGCGCGAGCTTCCCCCGGGCGCCCAGCGGGCCCTCTGGCGGCACGACGGGCCGCGAACCGGCGCCGGGCGTCGACGCGCCGTGACAGGGTTTCGGCGACTTGACGGCTCGAGGCGGTGACGCTAGGTTGCATCTACGACCAGTTGTGGTTGCAGATGCGAAGCGGAGCGGATCGATGCTTGCCCCTGAGCCCAGCCCCACCCCCCCTGAGTCGAGTTCACGGCGCGAG
>JBMOFP010000207.1:0-9481 GCA_049318805.1 Bradymonadia bacterium | reverse complement strand
CATGGCCTCGAGGAAGGGCAGGGTCAGGGCGGCGCCTGCGCCCCGCAGCAGGGTGCGTCTCGAGAGGGGGCTGGTCATGGGCTCACCTCCGCGCTCGCCGCGTCGGTCTCGGGGGGCGCGTCCCCCGGGTTTTCCGGACGGCGCGACCGGAACGAAGGGCTCTGGACGAGGTGTTTGATGAGCGCGCGGAATCGATGGCCGTCCGCTGCGAAGCGCGCCTCGACTTCGTCCAGGGCGCAGAGGTCGGCGAGGTCCGGAGCACGACCGACGGCGAAGGTGAAGAGCTGCTCGACCATGCACTCGTGGAGGGCGGCGTCGTCCTTCAGGAGCGCCGCGAGCTCTCGGGCGCCGTGGAAGGGCCGCTCACCGGGCAGCTCACCGGAGTCGTCGATGGGCTTGCCGGCATCCTCGGTGCGATACGCGCCGATGCCGTCGTAGGTTTCGAGGCCGAAGCCGATGGGGTCCATGAGGGCGTGGCACCCCGCGCACACGGGCTCGGCGCGATGCTGCTCGAGGCGCTCACGGAACGTGGCGTTCGCGTCGATCTCGTCGCGCAAGCCTTCGACGCCCGGGGGCGGCGGCGGCGGCTCGCTGCACAGAAGCTGCTCCATGACCCACTTGCCGCGTTTCACGGGCGAGGTGCGGGTCGGGAACGAGGTCACCGTCAGGATCGAGCCGTGCGTGAGGAGGCCGCCTCGGGTGCCCTCGGGGTCGAGGGCCTCGAGGTCCACGCGCCGTAGGGTGTCCGGTGCATCGCCGGCCTCGAAGGGCAGGCCATAGTGCCGCGCGAGGCGAGCGTCGAGGAAGGTGAAGCGGGCATCGAGCAGGTCGAGCGCGCTCCGATCTTCGTCGAGGAACGCGCGGAAGTACGCCTCCGTCTCCGCGCGCATCGAGTGCCGAAGCGCGTCGTCGAAGTCGGGGAACCGCGCGTAGTCCGGGGCCACGTTGGCCAGGTTGCGCAGGTGCAGCCACTGCCCGGCGAAACGCTCGACGAACGCGGCGGCGCGCGGGTCGTCCAGCATCCGGTCCACGGTCGCCGCGAGGACCGCGTCGTCGTTCAGCGCGCCCGAGGCGGCGTCTCGGGTGAGGGCCTCGTCGGGGATGGAGCCCCACAGGAAGTACGAGAGGCGCGTTGCGAGCTCGTCGCCCGACAGCGGATGCGGCGTGAGGGCGTCGGCCTCGAAGGGGGTCGGATCGGTCTCGACCTTGAACAGGAAGTGCGGGGAGAGCAGCAGGGCGTGCATCGCGAGGCGCACGCCGCGTTCGAAGGGGTCCCCTTCTCCCGTCGCGACCGAAACGAGCGCGACGAGGCGGTCGAGCTCTCCCGGCGTCAACGCGCGCCGCCAGGCGCGGCTTCCGAAAGCCGTCAGGATCTCCCGGGCGCAGGCGTCCGCCTCCGGACCCACGGGGCTCGAGGGTGCGCAGACCAGAATCGCGTCGCGGGTCGGGTTCGTCGCCTCGGGGTCGAAGTCCAGCGGGCCCTCGGTCTCGAAGCGGTCCACGAGGAGATTGCGGTCGCGCTGGTTCGGATCGGCGGCGTCCGGGGCGTAGAAGTCGTTGAGGAAGGCCGCGCCGAAGCTGTGATGGCCCTCTGTGGCGTCGACCTCGACACTGTAGTCCGCGGGCGCGTCGGGTGTGGCCGGGACCTCGAGAACGGCGACGTCCACCCCGTCGAAACGCACGGACATCTGGCAAGGATCCGGACCGGCGAGCTGGCACCCCGCCCGGATCGTCAGGCGGTAGCGACCCGCCTCGGCGAAGGTGACGGGGCCGCCGACCTCACCGTTGGACCAGAGGTTCCAGAAGCCCTGGAAGGCGCGCCCGACGCTCGAGGTCAAGGCCTCGGCCTCGACCGTCGTGCGGTCCGTGGTCCTGCGGGGCACCCGAAGCGCCGCTTCGACGACCCGCTCCGCCGCGCGGTCGTACTTCTCCACGAGCACCGGCGAGACACTGAGCACGTCGGCTTGGTTGTCGAAACCGTGGCCGAGGTCGTCCGCCGGGAAGTCGCGGGCGGGCGCGGAGCGGTCTCCGAGCAGGTCGCGCAGCGTCAGGTCGTACTCGTCGCGGTTGAGTCGACGCAGCGTGACACGGCCCGGATCCGGGTCCGCGCAGGCTTCTTCAGGCGTGCCGGGGGCGCCGCCGATCGCGGCGTCCGGCGTGTCGTCGACAGGCGATCCGCCCGCGCCCTCGTCGTCGTAGGACCGTGAGGCTGCGTCGTCGGCGGATTGCCCGCACCCGAGCAAAACGAGCCCGCCGAGGAACACGAACGCAGGGAGGCGATTCCTCGGTCGATGCATGCGGGGAAGTTAGCACAAAGCGACCGCGCGCCGACTTGCAATTTCTAGATGCGGTCGCCTATATAGAGGTTTAAGAAGCGTTTGCGACCCGGTGTCCCGGTCCCTGACAAGGAGAGCAAGCGAGCGATGAGCCGCCCCCCCCCGCGATCGGCCCCGACCCTCGGGCGTTCGGGGTTGGCGCCCGAGGTCGAGTCCCTGCATGGAGGGCTCGTCAACGGTCGTTACCGGATGGCGGGTGAGGCCTCTCGATGGGCCGTGGGCGACGCGCACCCGGCGGTGGACCTCGTCGACCACGACGTCGTGACCCTCGTGTACGCGGGCGTGGACGCGCGTCACTATCTCGAGCTCCAGCGACGCCTGACCGCCGAGGTCGAGCGGACCCGGCCGCTGCGCGGGTCGGCGTTGGTCTCGCTGCGGGACTGCGGCGCCCTGGCGAACGGGCGACCCTACTTCGTGCTCGCGCGGGTTCAGACCCCGCCTCTCGCGCGCTACCTGCAGGAGCGAGGCGCGCTGGGGCCGCTGCCCGCGCTGGCGTTGGCTCAGCGACTGCTCGAGACCGCCCAGCTCGCCCACGCGCAGGGCGTCTTCCTCGGCGACATCCGGCCGTCGAACGTCTTTGTGCAGGAGCAATTGGGCGCCGATGGGACCCGCGTGCTCAGCCCGCAGCTCGTGGACATCGGCTTCGCCCGAGGGGTCTTCGACGGCCTCGTGAAGCTCCCCGAGGTCCCGGCCGTGTATCGCTCGCCCGAGGTGCGCGCCGGCACACCGCTCGCGGCCGCCGACGACACCTACGCCATCGGCTCGGTGCTGCACTTCATGCTCACGGGGCGCGCGCCGCGGGAGAACGGAGACACCGCCGAGGGGCTCCCGCCGATCCTCGACAAGATCGTCTCCCGGGCGTTGTCCGCCAAACGGAGCCAACGGTGGCCCACGGCCGGCGCCTTTCTGGAGGCCATCGAGGCGGCGCGGCACGTGCTCTCGATGCCGGCGGGGGTCCAGCAGGTCCTGCGCCAGTTCATGGACGCCCATCCCGGCCTCAAGCCCGAGTCGACCTCGAACGCCGACCTGCCGACGGTGCAGTTTGCGGCGGGGGCGGCGACGACCCGGATCGGCGGGACCGTGCCCTTCGATCCGCGGGCCCTCGCGGCCGCGCTCATCGGAGCCCGGGTCGCTCAGCCGATCACCGAGGGTGAGCCTGAAGCCGACGAACCGTTGACGCCGGACGCCCTCCGTCGAATCCTCCGGGTCGTCTCGGCGGCCGAAGGTGCGGGTCAGTCCACGGGCGCCGATACCGTACCCGCCGTCGCCGTGCCCGATCGAGCCCGGGCGCACTTTGGGCTGGTGGAACTCGGCGCCGGGCCGGCCCCGAGCGACCCGATGTCCAGGACCCCCACGGGCCTCGAGCTCAAGGTCGCGCCGAATGCGCCGCAGCCCGACGACAGCGGCGCCCAGGTCACGGTCACTCGGACCCGACCCGCGCCGACGCGAGGAACGACGGGCCCGCTCACGAGTCAGGCCTCCAGCGCCGCGGCGCCAGTCGCCGACGCGCCGTTGCCTCGAACACCCACGGGGGCGCTGCCTCGAACGCCCACGGGGGCGGTGCCGCGGACGCCGACGGGTCCGTCGAGCCGGGCACCGAGTCCCAGCGGGAAAACGGCGCTCGTGGCGTCGCCGCCGACCGGTGGTGTCCCCGAGGCGCCCAACGCCCAGCCTGGCGTCTGGCGAGGCCCGGACGGCTTCGTGCCCTTGTCGGGAGACGCCCCCGCGGCCGTTCAGGGGCAGGTCGTGTCTCCCGCTCCGGTGACGCCGGCGCGCCACCTGCCGAGGACCCCGTCCGCGTCGCAGTCGGTCGCGGCGCCCTGGCGTACCCTGGGCACGAACGAAGAGCTGCCTTTCGATGTGAAGCCGCTCGACGTGGACAGCGGCGAGCTCCGTGCCCTCGGGGACTCCCCAGCGCTGGACCCGCCGGACACCGGGAAACGTCGACGTGCGCGTCGCTGGTCCACACTCGCGCTGCTGGCCGCGGTCGCCGTGGGTGGAGGTGCGGCGACCTCGGTCGTGCTGACGGCGAGCAAAGATCCGGTCGCGCCTGCGCTCGCATCGGACCAGGCGGCCGAGTATTTGCCCTCGGCCGCCCCCGCCGAGGACGCGCCTGCGCCTGCGCCCGCGCCGGAACAGGCCGCCGAGCCCGCGTCTCTCGCGCCGGCGATCGTCGCGCTCACGGTCTCCGCGGCCGCGCCCTCGCTCGCTCCGACCGCGGAGGTGACCAAGGCCTCGGACGAAACCGCGGACGAGGTGGTCGCGAACCTCGTGTCGGTCCCAGCGGGCGCCCGGGTCGTGCGCACGCGGACGGGCGAGGTCTTGTGCCTCGCGACCCCCTGCTCGATTCGACACGCGCGTCTGAGCGGCAAGTCCCTGCTCGTCCACTTCGAGTCGCCGGGGTTGGCCGTGCAGAGTCTCTACGTCCCCCTCGACCAGAGCGGGACGTACGACATCACGCTGCCGGCGCAACCGGCCGGCCGTCCCGTCGCCGAAACGCCGTCTCAGGCGGCGGCCTCGGAGCCCGCCACGCCGACCTCGCCCAGTCCGCCGACCTCACCGCGCTCGGCACCCCCTCTCGTCTCTCCGTTCTGACGACGACCGCCGCACGGATTCGTTGGCGCGTCGCGACGGATTGCGCTTCGATGCCCAGGCCGCACGACCGCGGTGGGCATCGGGGTGTGAGCGCACATGGCAAACGACGTGCTGGTCTTCAGGGGCGCTCGGGTGCACTCCGGCTCGGGTGCGCCTGCGGTCGAGGGTCTCGAGGTCGTGGTCCGCGGTCCGCGCATCGACGCGGTGCGTGAGGCGTCGAAGCGCACGCCGCGCGACGCGCGTGTCGTCGACCTGACGGGCCGGCACCTGTGCCCCGGCTTCGTGGATGCCCACGTTCACATGGGCGTGATGCCCGAGGGCTTCCCCCACGAGAGCAAGGACCTCAACGAGATGACCTCGCCCGTGACCCCCCAGATGCAGGCCCTCGATGCGGTCTGGCCAGGGGACACCGCCTTCGTGAAGGCGCGCGCGGCGGGTGTCACGACGGTCTGTGTCCTGCCGGGATCGGCGAACGTCGTCTCTGGGACGGGCGTCGTGCTGAAGACCTGGGGCCACAACGTCGAGCAGATGGCCATTCGTCATCCGGCGTGCCTGAAGGTGGCCTTCGGGTACAACGTGAAGGCGAGTCACGGCCTGAAGGCGAACCGGGCCCCGCTCACTCGGATGGGCATCGCCGCACTGTTCCGGCAGGCCTTCGACGAAGCCCGCACCTACGAGACGAAACGCAAGAAGGACCCCGAAACGCCCAGGGACGCGGGGAAGGAAGTGCTCTGTGCGGCGATGCGGGGGGAGCTCCCCGTTCGCGCCCATTGCGCCCGCAGCGACGACATCCTCACGGCGTTGAGGTTGGCTCGGGAGTACGGTCTGAGCCTCATCCTCGAGCACGGGTATGAGGCCCATCTCGTGCTGGAGGAGGTCAAGGCCGCGGGGGCGGCGGTCGTCTTCGGGCCGGCGTTTCGAACCTGCGGCTCGACGGAGGATCTGCACTTCGACTTTGTGCAGACCCGATGGCTCGACGACGCCGGCGTCCTCGTGGCGCACATGACGGACCACCCCATCGTACCGATCGAGTACCTGAGCCTGCAGGCGGGCCTCTCGGTCCGCGCGGGCATGGCGCCCGAGCGGGCCCTTGCGATGATCACGGGCCATGCCGCCCGCATCCTCGGTCTCGGGGACCGCATCGGCGACCTCGCGTCGGGGCTCGACGCGGACCTCGTGGTGCTCGATGGCCCTCCGCTCTCGATCGAGTCCCGCGTGCTCGAGACCTGGATCGACGGGCGCCCGGTGCATCGATGGGGCGACCCTATCCCCGTGCCGGGGACCGCGTTCTTCGGCGAGCGTGGGCCATGAACGACCTGGAGTCCCTGGTCCCGAACTTCTCGTGGGTGCTGCCCGGGCGCCTGGCCGGGAGCGGCATGCCGGCCCGTGGACAGGGCGCGCTCGCCGTCGAGGCGTACGTAGGCTTGCACGAGAACGGGGTGCGCACGATCGCGAGTCTGCTGGAGCGGCCGCCACCGACCGCGGCGCTCGAGGCGGCGGGGCTCGTCTCGCTGCACTTCCCCATCGGCGACTTCGGCACGCCCCGAGACCCCCAGGCTTTCGCGGCCTTCGTCGACGCGGTGCACGCCGAGGTGCTCGCGGGTCGGCCGACGCTCGTGCACTGCTGGGCGGGCATCGGTCGCTGCGGCATGTTCCTGGCGACCTACCTTGCGCGCCATGAGGGGGTCGCGCCCATGGACGCCGTGCGCCAGATCCGACGCCTGCGTCCGGGCAGCATCGAGACCTCGGACCAGGTCGCGGTCGTGCTCGAGTTGGGCGGCGTCGGCCGGTGACCGACGACGACCCGCGGCCTGTCGCGCTCGTCACCGGGGGGGGCGTTCGGCTCGGCGCGGCCATCTGCACCGCCCTGGCCGCCGCGGGACTTCGCGTGGTGGTGCACGCGGGTCGCCACGCGGCGGCGGCCGAGGCGCTGGCGTTGCGGCTCGGCGGCACGCACGTGGCCTGCGACCTCCTGGCGCCCGGGGCCCCCGAGGCGCTGGTCCGTGCGACCCTCGAGCGGACCGGGCGACTCGACGTGCTGGTGAACAACGCGGCGATCTTCGAGCAGGCCTCTGCCGAGACCGTCGACGCGGCGCTGTGGCAGCGGCACTTCACACTCAACGTGGAGGTCCCGTTCCGACTCGCCTGCGCCGCGCTTCCGAGCCTACGGGCGAGCGGGCGCGGGAGCGTCGTGAACCTGCTCGACATTTCGGCCCTGCGGCCCTATCGAGGCTTTGTGCACTACAGCGCGACCAAGGCGGCGCTCCAGGCCCTCACGGTGGGGCTCGCCGCGGAGTGGGCCCCGGAGGTCCGGGTGAACGGTGTCTCCCCGGGCGCCGCGCTCTTCCCGGACGACATGGCGCCCGACGCCCGCGCCGCCTACTTGAAGCGGGTCCCCATGGGTGCCGAGACGGGGGCCGACGCCGTGGCCTCCGCCGTGACGTACCTCGCGCTCGGACCCGCGGGCGTGACCGGTCAGGTGCTCGCGGTCGATGGAGGTCGAAGTGCAACCTGGTGACGCGCCCACGCTCGAGGAGACACCCGTCAGCACGGTGTTCTGCTTCGCCCCGCCCCCGGGCAACCTGGCCGACGAGGCCATGGTCCGCGTCGTCCGCCGCCACATGCGGGACGCCTTCGGGCCGTTCGTGAACATCGTCCGCATCGGGTGGGGGAGTGACGGCCTCGGCCGCGGCGGCCTGACCTCACGCACGGTCTTCGAGCTCAACCATTGCGGACACGGCGTGGTCTTTTGCGGCACCGCCGACACCCTCCGCGAGGAGGTCCCGCGGGTCGATGCACCGGCGCTCGAGGCCCTCGACCTCCCGCTCTTGGGTGTGGGCTGGGGTGGGCGCGCGGGCTTCGACGTCGACGGGCGCGCGCGTCTGAACGTTCTGGGTCTGCCCGACGCCACCGCGGCCGCCATGTCACGGCGCGCAGGGCTGATTCTCGCGCGCGACTCGCGGGTGGTGGACGCGGTCACGGCGTTGGGCGGGCGTCATGTCCAGAACGCGGGCTGTCCGACCCTGGCGCTCGAGCCCGCGCCCCTGGCGTGGGAGGCGGCGTCGCCGGACAGTGGGGTGCTCCTGAGTGTGCGCGATCCGGCCCGGATGGTCATGCCGGCATCGCGGCGAGCCGACTTCGTGTCGGCGTTGAGGGACCTGCTCGTGGTGCTGCGCAAGCAAGTGCATCCGGTCGTGCGGCTGCTGTGTCACGACGCCGCGGACCTCGCGTTCTGCGCGTCCATGTCTCGGGCCGACTTCCTCTACTGCGACGAGCTCGACACGTGGATCGACCGGGTTCGGCACGCGCGGCTCCACATCTCGTTGCGGGACGACGCGACCCGGCTGTGCGCCGCCCTCGCCGTGCCTTGTGTGCCCGTGGTCTGCGGCAGCGACGAGCGCCGGGCCCTCGCGGCCACGGGGCTCGGCGCGGCCGCCGTCGAGCTCGACGCCGAGTCCGGCTTCGGCACGCTGAACGCTCAGGTGCTCGAGGCCGCTCGGGCGTCGAGCGCCCGATGGGACGGTGCGCGTCTCGAGGCCTCCGTAGAGTGGGAAGCCCAGGAACGACTCACGGCCTCAGGCTTTCGTCGCTTCGCGCGGGCCGTGCGTGCCCGTCGCGGCGAGGACCCGCACCGCCGTCAGGTCGACGCGGGGGGCTGAGCGGCCTGCGCTTCGGCGCGCTTCTGCGCGCGCTTCACACGCCACCACTCGATGAAGCCCGGCAAAATCGACACGAAGATCACGAGCAGCACGAGCGCCTCGGTGTGCTGCTTCACGATCTCGAAGCCACCGAGGAAGTAGCCGAGCAGTGTCATCGAGCTGATCCACGCGGCCCCGCCCACGACGTTGTAGACGGCGAAGTCGCGGTAGCGCATGCCCGCCATGCCGGCCACGACGGGCACGAACGTGCGCACGATCGGGGCGAAGCGCGCCATGATGATCGCCTTGCCCCCGTGGCGCTCGTAGAACGTCTTCGCGGTGTGGAGATGCGCCGGGTTGAAAAAGCGCGACTTCGGCTTGTTGAAAAGCAGCGGGCCCAGCCGCTTGCCGATGGTGTACGAGAGCGCATCGCCGATGATGGCGCAGGGGATAAGCACCAGATTCATCGTCCAGATGTTGAGCTGGTCCGGCGCATTGGCAGCGGTGATGCCAGCGAGCACGAGCAGCGAGTCGCCGGGCAGGAAAAAGACGAGCGCGCCCGTCTCCAGGAAGATGATCAGCGCCAGCACGTGAATGCCGTAGCTGATCGCCGCCTGGATGAGCGCGTCGGGCTTGATGACCGCCCAGAGCTCCTGAATGAGTTCGATCATGCGGTCGGTCCCTTCAGTCGATGGCCTGGTTCCAGGTGAAACCGAGCATCACGAAGGCCTGGTACTGCCAGGCCGTCGAGATCTCGGTGAGCGACGCGGTGGGTGGCTTGGTCGTCGTGTCGACGCCGCCGAGCTTGACGCGGCCGTCTGTGCCCGCGGGCACGTCGAAGTTCACGTTGCCGCGAAGCATGAGCGGGATGCGCAGATCGTGTTCGCCGGGCAGCAAGAACTCGAAGCCCAG
>JBMOFP010000206.1:0-9499 GCA_049318805.1 Bradymonadia bacterium | reverse complement strand
CTGACGGCGCACTTCGGGTACATGGAGACGCCGAACGTCCCGCTGGTGATCGCCCGCGCCACCTTGCTCGGGTTGAAGACCATCCCGGAGACGACGAGCTACTTCCTCGGTCGAGAGACGCTGCTCTTCGCCGCCCGCAAGGCCGGGGGCGCACCGATGATGACGTGGCGGAAGTGGGTCTTCGCCGTGGTCTCACGCAACGCACAGTCGGCGACGGCCTTCTTCGGTCTGCCTCCGGGTCGGGTCGTCGAGCTCGGGATGCAGATCGACCTGTGAGCGTGCCGACGTCGCGCACCGTGCTCCCCGCACGTGACCTGCCCACCGTGGACGACGTACTTCGGCTCGGCGACACCGTCCTGGCCGAGATCGTCGATCGTGAGCTGTACCTGCTCGGGGACCGACCCAACGCGCGGGGATTCGCGTCGTTTCGCCTCCTGGGCGACCTTGGCCCCCCGTTCGTGCAGGGGCGCGGTGGCGGCCCCGGGGGCTGGTGGCTCGCGCCGGAGCCGCTGGTCGTGCTGCCGTCGTCGGATGTGCTGCGGCCGGCGCTCGCGGGCTGGCTGCGCCCACGCCTCCCCGCGCCCCCCGGGGACGCGCCGCTGTCGGTCACCCCGGATTGGGTGCTCGAGGTCGTCACCCAGGCCAGCGCCGCCCACGAGCGGGGCCCCAAACGACGGGCGTGGCATCGGGCGCGGGTCCCGCACCTGTGGGTCCTCGACGCCGAGCGGCGCACCCTCGAGGTTTTTGTGCCGGGCCCCACGACCTACGGCCGTGTGCAGGTCGGGGCCGATGGCGAGACCGCGCGCCTCGCCCCGTTCGCCGGTCAGCCCCTCGAGCTCTCCCGCTACTTTCTGCCGAGAACCTGAGGCGAGTCGCAGGTACACTGCGCACCCATGAAGCAGGCCCTTCTCGACCACCTCGCCGCAGAGACCGCGAAGCTCAAAGACGCCGGGCTCTACAAGCAAGAGCGTGTGCTGACCTCGCCCCAGCAGGCGATGATTCGAGTCGCCGACGGTCGACCGGTCCTCAACCTCTGCGCGAACAACTACCTCGGCCTCGCCAACTCGCCGGCGCTCATCGAGGCGGCGCGTGACGCGCTCCCGAAGTACGGCTTCGGGCTCTCGTCGGTGCGCTTCATCTGCGGCACCCAGGACGTGCACAAGACCCTGGAGCGGCGCCTCTCGGAGTTCCTCGGGACCGACGATACGATCCTCTATTCTTCGTGTTTCGACGCCAACGGCGGCCTCTTCGAGACCCTGCTCGGCGAAGAGGACGCGGTCATCAGCGACGCCCTGAACCACGCGTCGATCATCGACGGCATCCGCCTCAGCAAGGCGCAGCGTTTCCGCTACCGCAACCGGGACATGGCCGACCTCCGGGCACAGCTCGTGGCCGCGCAGGGCGCCCGCTTCAAGCTGATCGCGACGGACGGCGTCTTCTCCATGGACGGCACGCTCGCCGACCTCGCCTCCGTGTGTGACCTGGCCGACGAGTTCGGCGCGCTGGTGATGGTCGACGACTCCCACGCCGTCGGCTTCGTCGGCGAGCGGGGCCGCGGCACCCACGAGCACTGCGGCGTGATGGGGCGCGTCGACATCCTGACCGGCACGCTGGGCAAGGCGCTGGGCGGCGCGTCGGGGGGCTACACCTCGGGCCGTCGTGAGATCATCGAGTGGCTGCGCCAACGGTCGCGCCCGTACCTGTTCTCGAACACCCTCGCCCCGGTCATCGCCGCGACCTCGCTCACCGTGCTGGACCTGCTGGAGCAGGGCGACGCGTTGCGCGAGCGGCTGCGTGCGCACCAGGCCTTCTTCCGCCGTGAGATGACCGCCCTCGGCTTCACGCTCGCCGGGGCCGGGCACGCGATCATCCCCGTCATGTTGGGGGACGCCCGCGTCGCGCGGGACATGGCCGAAGCCCTGCTCGACGAAGGCGTCTACGTGATCGGCTTCTCGTTCCCGGTCGTGCCCCAGGGGCAGGCCCGCATCCGTACCCAGATCTCCGCGGGGCACAGCCACGAGGACCTCGAGCGCGCCGTGGCGGCGTTCGCGAAGGTCGGTCGGGCGCTCCGCGTCATCCCCTGAGGAGTCCCATGCAGCTCGAGAGTCGACCCATGAAGGCGCTCGTCAAGAGCCGGCGCGAAAAGGGCATCTGGATGGGCGAGGTGCCCGTGCCCGCCATCGGCCCGAACGACGTCCTCATCCGCATCCGCAAGACGGCAATTTGCGGGACGGACATCCACATCTGGTCCTGGGACGCGTGGTCGCAGCGCACCGTGCCCGTGCCGATGCACGTCGGCCACGAGTTCATGGGCGAGATCGCCGCGCTCGGCGAGGCCGTGACCGGCCTGCACGTCGGACAGCGGGTCTCCGGTGAAGGGCACATCACCTGCGGGCACTGTCGAAACTGCCGCGCGGGCCGGCGTCACCTGTGTCGCAACACCGTGGGCGTGGGCGTGAACCGCCCCGGCGCCTTCGCCGAGTACCTGGCGATGCCCGCCGTGAACGTCTTCCCGCTGCCCGAAGGTGTCTCCGACGAGGTCGCGAGTTTCCTCGACCCGCTGGGCAACGCGACGCACACGGCGCTGTCCTTCGACCTCGTGGGCGAGGACGTGCTGATCACCGGCGCCGGCCCCATCGGCGTCATGGCGGTCGCCATTTGCAAGCACGCCGGGGCGCGGCACGTGGTCATCACCGACGTGAACCCCTTCCGCCTGGACCTCGCGCGGCAGATGGGGGCGACACGCGCCGTGAACGTGCTGGAGACCTCGCTGGACGAGACCATGCGGGGCCTCGGGATGGCCGAGGGCTTCGACGTCGGCCTCGAGATGTCCGGCAACCCCAGCGCCATGCAGCAGCTCTTCGCCGCCATGAACCACGGCGGTCG
Organism: Bradymonadia bacterium; assembly: GCA_049318805.1. GTDB lineage: Bacteria > Myxococcota_A > Bradymonadia > UBA7976 > UBA1532 > CANLBD01. Next base: position 6,613 of record JBMOFP010000206.1, on the reverse strand, counting down.
GGTCGCGCTCCTCGGCATTCCGCCGGCCGAAACGGCGATCAACTGGGACCACGTCATCTTCAAGGGCCTGATTCTCAAGGGCATTTACGGCCGAGAGATGTTCGAGACCTGGTACAAGATGTGCGCGATGTTGCAGAGCGGGCTGAACGTGCAGCCCATCATCACCCACCGATTCCCCGTAGACGCCTACACCGAGGCCTTCGAGGTGATGGGTTCAGGTCAGTCGGGCAAGGTCATCCTCGACTGGACGTGAAGCCGCGTCCGCGCCCGGTCACGCCCCGACGGCGTAGGGGGCGAGCAGCGAGAGCGCGAAAAGAACGGTCAGCAGCACGAGCCTGCGGGTGTCCCGCGGGGCAACGACGGGGACAGCAGAAGCATCAGGGACCAAGGGTGGGTCCTTTCATAACTGTGATGCCCCCATTATAGGGGTCAAATTGCCTTTGTCCAGAAACAATAGAGGCAATTATTGTGGCGCTTGTGTGTCGACGCGGTCACTCAAGGGGCCGATCCGCCGCGGGGCACGACGAACCGCCGCGCCGTTTCTCTGGGAAACGGCGCCCACGACGGGGTGTCGAGCGTGCCGCCCGCGTCGGGCAGCGGGAACCAGACGCCGTCCATCGCGTTCGGCGCCCGCAGAACGTGGAGGTCCTCCGCCGGCATGAAGCCCTGCCCGACGAGCGCGACCCTACGGCCCGCTGGGGATTCGGCGACGTCGAGCAGGACGACGACATGCCCCGGGCTCCCCGGCGCGACAAAGAGGTCCCCGGGGGTGAGGGGCGCCTCGAGCCCGACGGCCGTGGTGTCGCGCGCCAAAGAGCGTGAGCCGGCGTACCCGAAGACACGCTCGAGCCACGCGCGATAGGTGGCGCGACCCGCCGGTCTCGGCGCGCCGACCACGCGCCTCACCCCGACGCCGTTGCGCTCGAAGCGTTCGCCCTTCAGCCAGTCCTCGTAAGCGCTTCGGTCGCCGCTGGTGAAGTGGTAGGCCGCCGCGGTGGCGCGCCCGTGGGCCCAGAGCCACTCGGCGTGCAGGCGAAGGGCGGTGTCGGCGCACTGCTGCAGGTCGCGCGGGCTGACGTCGAGGGCGACGATGGCCGCGGCGGGGCGCTCGAGCGTGCGGCCGTCGAAGGCCCGCACGGTCTCGCGGTCCACACGTATCGGGAGGTCGCGGAGCCAGGCGCCGAAGCTCCCCGCGGGCAGCGGCACACGGGCGTAGCCCGCGGGGGCCGCGAAGCGCGCCGACAGCGGCCGCGTAAGACCCGGCGAGGCATGCAACGGCGCGTAGACCTCGGGCGCGTCGGCCCGTGCGGGCGCCACAAAAACGCCCGCGGCGAAGACCACGCCGAGGGCGGCCAGCGGGAGGTCCGAGGCGGTCGGGCGACGCACGCGGCCATCGTACCGTGCGCTCCGGTGGACCGTGTCGGTTTCGATTGCAACGCGCGCCGCGGATGGGGCATCGGAGGGGCATGGAATACCGACGACTGGGACGCACGGGGACACAGGTGAGCACGCTGTGCCTCGGGACGATGACCTTCGGGGAGCCGACCGAGGGCGCGTTCATGCACGGCATCGCCTCGTCGGAGGACGAGAGCCACGCGATGCTCGACCGCGCGCTGGACGCGGGGATCAACTTCGTCGACACGGCCGATGTCTACGGCAACGACGGCCTGAGCGAGCGGGTCATCGGGCGCTGGTTCACACGCACGGGGCGCCGCCGAGACGTGGTCCTCGCGACGAAGTGCCGCTTCCGCATGTACCCCGGTGCCCTCGGCGCGGGCGCGAGCCGTCGGCGTATCCTCGAGGCATGCGAGGCGAGCCTGCGACGCCTCGAGACCGACCACATCGACCTGTACCAGATCCACATGCAGGACCGGCTCACGCCCGAGGAAGAGGTCCTGCGCGCCCTCGACGACCTCGTCCATCAGGGCAAGGTACTCTACACCGGGTGCAGCAACTACGCGGCCTATCGACTCGTGCAGAGCGATTGGATCGCCGACAAACGCAACCTCGTCGGCTTCGCGACCTTGCAGGCCGAGTACAGCCTGGCGACCCGCACGTTGGAGCGGGAGCACGTGCCGTATCTCCTGCAGTCGGGCATCGGCCTGCTCCCGTGGTCGCCGCTCGGTGGCGGCCTGCTCTCCGGTCGCTACCGGCGCGGCGAAGAGCCCCCCGCCGGCACCCGGATGGCGAAGTGGAAGGAGCGGTTGCAACGCTTCGACACGGACCGGAACTGGGCCCTCGTGGACACCCTCCGTGCGGTCTCGAGCGAGGTCGGTGCGAGCTGTGCCGCGGTCGCCCTGGCCTGGCTGCGTGACCGACCCGCCGTCACCTCGGTCATCCTCGGCGTGCGCGATCGAGCGCAACTCGAGGACAACCTCGTCGCGGCGGAGCTGAAGTTGCCCGCGGAGCACGCCGCCCGGCTCGACGCGGTGAGCGCGCTCACGCTCGACTCGCCGTACGACTTCATCCGGAACATCGACGGCGCCTGGTGAGTCCGGGCGCGCCGTTCGGGGTCTACGTCCACTACCCCTACTGCGCGAAGCGCTGTCCCTACTGCGACTTCAACGTGGTGCAGCCCGGGCCGGACGGCCGACCCGACGTGCGCTATCGCGACGCGGTGCTCGCCGAGCTCAGCGCGCGCGCGCCGGGCTTCGCCGGTCGAGGCGGGGCCGTCAGCCTGTATTTCGGCGGAGGGACCCCGGCGCTGTGGGCGCCCGAGTGCATCGCGTCCGTCGTCGAGGCGGTGCGCAGCGTGGTCGGCCTGGTGGACGGCGCGGAGATCACGCTCGAGGCGAACCCCCACGAGGCCGACGAGGGCACCCTGTCCGCTTTGCGACAGGCCGGGATCAATCGGTTGAGCCTGGGGACCCAGTCCTTCGACGATGACCTGCTCGAGCGGCTCGGAAGACAGAATCGCCGCAGCGACAACCTCCGTTGTGTCGAGGCCGCGCGAAAGACGGGCTTCGACAACCTGAGCCTCGACCTGGTTCAGGGGGCGGCGGGGCAGAGCCTCGAGGCGGCATTGAACGACGTGCGGGCGGTGCTCGCGCTCGAGCCCGAGCACGTGAGCACCTACGAGCTCACCATCCACGAGGGCACACCGTTCGGGGCCCGTTCGCGCCGCGGGGAGGTGCTCACCGTGGACGAGGACACGCTGGCGGACCTGTGGTCGGGCACCCGGGCGTGTCTGCGGGCGGGGGGCGTCGCGCCGTACGAGATCAGCAACGCGGCCCGCCCCGGGCGCGAGGCCGTTCACAACATGCTCTACTGGACACTGGGGGAGTACCTGGCCCTGGGTGCCGGTGCACACGGTTTTCTGCGCGCGCCGGAGGGGTCGGGCGGCGTTCGCTGGGAGAACGAACGGCACGCGGGGCGCTGGATGCGCGCGGCGCTTGCGGGGGCGCCCGCGGAGCGCTTTCGCGAGGACGTCGACCGGGAGACGCTCGCGCGCGAGCGCCTGCTGACCGGGCTGAGACTCGAGGCCGGGATCGTCGTGCCCCACGACGAGCTCGCGCTGCACGCGGGTGGCCTCGTGACCGCGCGAGCGCGCGGACTGGTCGAGGTGGTCGACGAAGGGCAGGGCGGGGCCCGGGTTCGCCTGACGGCGGCGGGTCAGCCGCTGCTGGATCGAGTGGTGTCGGACATCTGGGGGGCGACCTCGGCAACTCCCTGATTTTAACGGGGAATTTCGACGTCGGCGCGCGGGGCGTCGCCTTGACACCCAGGGGGGGGCGTGCCTATGGTCGAGGCGTGGCGAGACGCTCCGAACGAGACCTTTCGGTTCACGTGCCGCAGGCGCTGCCGCAGCGGTTGAGCGCACGCGCCGCCGAGGTCCTGCGGGAGGTCGTGGATGCCTACCTGAAGACCGGCGAGCCGGTGGCGTCGCAGCAAGTCTCCGAGAACACCTCGATGGGCATGAGCTCCGCGACCGCGCGGGTCCTCATGGGTGAGCTGACCGAGAACGGCTACCTCGACCAGCCCCACACCTCGGCCGGGCGCATGCCGACGAGCCTCGGGCTCCGCATCTACCTCGACTCCTTGATGCGCACACGAGCGCCGTCGGCCCGCCTGCGCGACGGCATCGACAGCGCGCTGCGGGAGGCGGGGCCGACACCGGGCGACATCGTCCGTGCCGGGGCGAGGCACCTCGCCGAGACCTGCCACCTCACTGCGCTTTCCCGCACCCCGCGCCTCGAGACCCGGCGGCTCCTCGGTCTGCGCCTGCTCAGGCTCGCGCCCGACCGTGTCATGGCGTTGCTCGTCTTCGACGACGAGACCGTGCATCACCACGTTTTGAACTCCGGGAGCCCCGACAGCGTGCTCGAGCGGGTCATGCACCTGTTCCATCACGAGCTCGCCGGCCTCACGCTCGCGGCGTCGCGCGCGCGACTGCGCACCGAGGTGGACGGCCTCGACCAGGAGAGCCGGACTTTGGCCGACTCCGCGCTCACGGACGTGGACTCTCCCGAAGAGGCCGTGCTCGTCGAAGGTCGGAACAACCTGGTCGAGCGAGCGTCCGACCCGCTCTCGCTCAGCGAGATCCTGCGCTCGCTCGAGGACAAGCGCCTCTTGCTCTACGTGCTCGACGAGATGGTCGCCGTGGATGGTCCCCAGGTCCTGCTCGGTGCCGAAGCGGGGGTCTTCGGCCTGACACGCTGCACCGTCGTGGCCGCCCCGTACTTCATCGGGCGTCAGCGCGCGGGAGCCCTCGCGCTGGTCGGCCCGGTTCGGGTCGAGTACGCGCGACTCGTTCCGCTGGTAAACTACACCGCGGGCGCGATCAGCGGTATGTTGCGGGGGGCGTCCGACGCGGCTTGATGCGGTCAACGCTTTCGAGCGCGGACTTGGCGAGCGGGTTCGAGGAGGGGTTGTGGCCGAGCAGCAAGAGAATGGGGCCGAGGGCGACACGCTCACGGGCGAGGAGACTCAGGTCGAGGGCGTAAGCACCGACGACGGTCCCGTGGGCAACGACGCACAGAGGCCGGCCGCGGATGCGAAACGCGAGACCGAGGACTGGCGGCAGCGGGCCTACCGTGCGGCCGCCGACCTCGAGAACTTCCGCAAGCGTGTGCTCAAGGAGAAAGAGGAGCTTCGCAAGTACGCCATCGAGGGTGTGCTGAAGGACCTCATCCCTGTCGCCGACAACATGGAGCGTGCGCTCGGCCACGCGGGCACCTCGGGTGGCGCACTGGCCGACGGGGTCTCGATGATCCTGCGCCAGTACCTCGCGGCGCTCGAGCGCTACGGCGCGAAGCCGTTCGATCCGAAGGGACAGCCCTTCGACCCGCAGTTCCACGAGGCCATGTCGCAGCTCCCCCGCGAAGGCGCCGAGCCGGGCACGGTCATCGAGGTCTTTCAGCGAGGGTGGATGCTGCACGACCGCCTCGTGCGACCCGCGATGGTCGTCATCGCCGCCGGAGAGGTCTCCGGGGGTCCCGCCGAGTCCACGACCTCCGACGCTGAAGGCAAAGGCACCTGAGCATGTCGAGGGTCATCGGAATCGACCTCGGTACGACGAACTCCTGCGTCGCTGTCATCGACGGGGGCGACCCCATCGTGATCCCCAACTCGGAGGGCAGTCGGACGACCCCGTCCATGGTCGCCATGACCGAGGGGGGCGAGCGCCTCGTCGGCCAGATCGCGAAGCGCCAGGCGGTGACGAACCCGGAGCACACGGTCTTCGCGGTGAAGCGCCTGATCGGTCGAAAGATCGACAGCGAGGAGCTGCGGGCCCACCTGGACCGGTTCCCGTACCAGGTCGTGCGCGCCGACAATGGTGACGCGTGGGTTTCCTTGCGGCAGAAGGGCTACAGCCCCGCCGAGATCTCCAGCTTCATCCTCACGAAGATGAAGCAGACCGCCGAGGACTACCTCGGCGAAGAGGTCGTCGACGCCGTGATCACGGTGCCGGCGTACTTCAACGACCTACAGCGACAGGCCACGAAGGACGCGGGCCGCATCGCGGGCCTCAACGTGCTGCGCATCATCAACGAGCCGACGGCCGCCGCGCTCGCCTACGGCATGGAGCGGGACGGTCATCAGCGCATCGCGGTCTACGACCTGGGTGGTGGCACCTTCGACATCTCGGTCCTCGAGATGGGCGATGGGGTCTTCGAGGTCAAGGCGACCTCCGGCGACACCTACCTGGGCGGCGAGGACTTCGACCTGCGGCTCATCGAGTATCTCCTTCAGGAGTTCGACAAGACCGAGGACATCGACCTGCGCGGCGACAAGATGGCGCTCCAGCGTCTGAAAGAGGCGGCGGAGAAAGCGAAGCACGAGCTTTCGAGCGCGCTGGAGACCGAGGTCAACCTCCCGTTCATCACCGCGAACGCGACAGGCCCTAAGCACCTGAACGCGCGCATCACACGGACGCGCTTCGAGTCGCTGGTCGAGGACCTCATCGACCGCACGCTGGAGCCCTGCCAGTCCTCGCTGGACGACGCCGGCTTCACCATCGACGACATCGACGCGGTCCTGCTGGTGGGCGGTATGACCCGCATGCCGCGCGTCCAGCAGCGGGTGGCCGAGTTCTTCGGCAAGACACCCAGCAAGGGTGTGAACCCGGACGAGGTCGTCGCGATCGGCGCGGCGGTGCAGGCCGGTGTGCTCA
>JBMOFP010000205.1:0-9517 GCA_049318805.1 Bradymonadia bacterium | reverse complement strand
GAGATTGCCCTCCACGGGCGCGGACTCTTCTTCAACGATGAGGCCGACCTCCTGGAAGAACGGCGGCACATGGGGCACACCCAGCGCGCGGGCGAGGCTGCGGTTGGTGCCGTTGGACACGATCTCGTCGTCGATGACCATCTGTTGCAAGAGATGCGGCACACGCTCGCCGGCCCCGGGCAGGCGGTCGCGGAGCACGTGCGGCGCGTAGGCGACGGGATCGCCGCCGTCGACGAGCGCCTGAACCACAGGGAGCCCGCGGTCGAGCTCGGCCACGCCGCCCACGAGGTTCCCGATGATGGGCTTGAAGCCCGCGAACGAGTCGGCCTCCGTCACGATGGGCATGAGGCGCGCGCCCGCGACCGTGAGCACCGCGGCGTCGAAGTCGCCGCTGAGCGCGATGGGCTCGCTGCCCATGATGCCGCCCAGACTCACGCCCCAGTAGGCGATCCGATTCACGTCCAGGTCGATGGCGCCGTCGCCGTCGACATCGGGTCGCGCCTTGAGCACGGCGAGCACCTGGAGCTTGTCGTAGGTGGACTGGCGCAGGTTGTCCCGCAGGCGAAGGCCCCGCACGGTCTGGGTGCCGATGTCGAGCCCGAGGAAGTCGAGCACGGCCAGGTTCGGGTCCCCGGCGGGCCGCGTCGGGTGGTCCCCATGGCCCACGGCGTCGATGGCGAGCACCGCGAAGCCCTCCGGCGAAAGCGCCTGCGCCACGTCCGCGCCGATGGAACGGTCGCCGCCGAGGCCGTGGCCGAGCACGATGAGCGGCGCGGGCGCGTCCCGCTCGACCGGCAGCAGCAGCGTGTACGGCAAGTCGTAGCGCAGCGCCGAGACCGCGTCGTCGATGCGCCCGTCCGCATCCCGGTAGTTCGTCAGCGACAGCGTGCCCTCGCAGCGCACGAAGTCGGCGAGCGGCGTACACGTGGCGGCGGGCGCGGCGTCGGCGGCGGCCTGGGCGCCTTCTCGAATGTCCTCGGCCACCGCAACCGAGACGTTCGTGGTGCTCTGGGTCGTGAAAACGAGCGAGACGACGGCGTCGTCCACGGACACACCCGCGGCCTCGAGCAGGTCGGTGTGTCGAGGCGTGAGTCGCTGCAGGCGCGGGGCGTCCGTGGTGCCGCGCAAAACGGCGTCGAGGGCGGGCGGTCGAGACACACACCCGCCATCGGCCGTGCGCAGGGCGCGGGTCACGACCACACCGGCCCGGGTCGCCGCAGGGAGCGGTGTCATCGGCCACAGAACGAGCGTCTGGGCGTCGTCGAGCACCTGCACCTCGAAGGGCACACGGAACGCCGCGCCGCCCTCGGGCAGCGCCCAGAGTGAGATCGGCCCCTCGGTGGCCGTCGCCACGCCGCTCGGGACCTCGCCCAGGGACGCATCGAATCGGAGAACGATGCCGGCGCTGACACCCCACCCATCGAGTGTGTCGAGGTCCGAGAAGACAAAACGCAGCGCCGCGGGTGTGCGGGCCCGCCAGGGAGCCTCGGTCGTGTCGATGCGAAGGCCCGTGGGCGTCGAGGGGTCGTCGACGGTCCATACGTCGTCGGGCAGCGGCTCGCGCTGCGTGCTCGCGAGCGGGTCGTAGAGGAACTTCGCCGTGCACACCTCGGGCGCGGCGGCGTCGGGCGGAGTCGCGTCGGGTGCGGCCGCGTCCGGGATGGAGCCGCCCGGGGCGCCGCCCCCCGTTCCCAGGTCGTCCTGAGGCGCCGCGGCGTCGGTCTGTTCACCGGGATCCGCGCCGGAGCCCGAGCCGTCGCCGCACGCGGCGAGAGCGACCGCGAGTCCGGCCGCGAAGAGGCCCCGTGTGGCGCTCACTTGACCACCACCGTGTAGACCCGGACCGGCGCCTCGACGCCCGCCGTGCCCGGCTGCTCCCAGGGGCGCGCGTAGCGGAGCGTGACCTTCGCCTCACCCGCCGCCACGGCCTTGAAACGCAGCGTGGCCTTGCCCCCGCGGCCAGGCATGGGGACCTCGCCGACGGGGCTTCCCCCCGCATAGTCCTGCGAAACGAACGCCACGCGGGCGTCGAGGGGCTCGACGACCTTCCACGAGAAGCCCGTGGACGGATTCGAGTCCACGACGATCGAGAACTCGGCGCCGACGGTGGTCTCGAACTGTTCGGGGGTGTCGGACTTGGGCACAAAGCCTCCGCCCGCCGGCGGGCCACCCCCGATGACGGGACGCATGGGGTTCTGGGTCTCGAAGGCGGGCGCGCTCGCCGGGGCCGCGCTCGCCTCGGCCGCGGCGCTGGCCGGAGCTGCGGCCGATGAGGGCACCGACGCCGGGGCCGTCGGCTCGGCCTTCGGCTCGCCACCACACGCCATCTGCCCGACCACGGCCCACAGCCCGCAGGCCAGGGTGATGCGACGCATTGGACCCACTCGACGCATGACGTTCTCCTCTCGCGGCCCGCGAAGGCGCGGGCGTCGCGTACCTTCGCGCGGCGTCGCGGGCGCGCGCAAGCGCACTCTGAGCCTCCGACACCGACGCCCGTACCGGCCGCCCACCTCGGTTTTCCCTGGGTTGTTCGAGGCGCGCGTGCTACGGGCACCTCGCCCTCCGTCGCCGTGCACTCCGGGCGGGCCGCGTCTGCGCCTTCTTCGGCGAGGACACCTGCCCGGCGAGATGGACCCCCCATGCCCGGCTACGCGGTGAAGGTCGAGACCGTCACGGTCTGCGGCGCGCACTTCAGGCTCCAGTCCCTGCTGGACCTCCAACAGTTCTCGGACCCCGAGGGCATCGCGGAGTCTCTCGGCATCTCGTCGGCGAACTGGTCGCTCTTCGGGCATCTGTGGCCGTCCGGTCGAGTCCTCGCCGCGCTGGTCCAAGGGCGCGACCTGGCGGGTCTGAAGGTGCTCGAGGTCGGCGCAGGGCTGGCGCTCGCGAGCCTCGTGATTCATCGCGCCGGCGGCGACGTGACCGTCTCCGATCGCCACCCCACGAGCCGGGTCTTCCTCGAGGAGAACCTGCGCCTCAACGCGCTGGGTCCCCTGGCCCACCACCCCGGCAATTGGGCCGGCGAGAACCCGCTGCTCGGGCGCTTCGACCTGATCATCGGGAGCGACGTGCTCTACGAGACCCCGCAGCGCACCCAGCTCGCGGCGTTCATCGACCGTCACTCCGCACCGACCGTCGAGGTGCTGCTCGTGGACCCGGACCGCGGTCACCGCGTCGGCTTCCGTAAAGAGATGGCGTCCCGAGGCTACGGCTGCAATGAGGTGCGGGCCGCCACGGCCCTGGAGACCGGGCACCCCTACAAGGGGCGGTGCCTCACCTTCCGGCGGGGGGCGTCAATTTTGTGAATCTGAATTCAGATTTTACGAATCTTGGTTCAGACTTCACCCATGTCCCGACCCAAACGCACGGAAGCCGAGGTTCAGTGGCGTCGCGAGCGCATCCTCGCGGCGAGCGCGGCCGTGTTCCAAAGGGTCGGCTTCGCGGCGGCCTCGATGGACGAGATCGCCCGCGAGGCCGGCTACTCCGCCGGCGCGCTCTACAACTACTTCAAGGGTAAGGACGAGATCTTCGTCGCCGCCCTGGAGCAGATGACGACCCAGTTCGAGGCGGTCTTTTCGGCCGAGGTCCCAGAGGGCGTCGACTTCGAAGCCCGAATCCGGTGGCAGATGATGCGCCTCAGCGAGGTCGTCTTTGCGAATCGGGGCCTGATCATGGCGCTCGACGGGGGAGACGGCCCGCCCGCCCTGGGCGCCTACGCGCCGCGGGTGCAGGACTGCCAGTCCAAGGGGCCGCAGATGTGGCAAGGCATTCTGGGTTTGGGCCAGGCCGAGGGCACCCTGCGGACCGACCTGTCGCCCGAGTTCTTGTCCTTCGCCCTCCTCGGCATGTTCAAGGGGGCGCTGCTCCCGCTGCTGATCGCGACCGAGCCCCCGACGCTCGAGGCCTTGCACCAGGCCACGTCGCGCCTGCTCGACCTCTTCCTCGACGGAGCTCGCAAACCATGAGTCTTGTCCTGGTCCCGCTGCTCGGACTCGCGATGAGTCCACTCTCTCTGCCGGACGCGGTCGAGCGGGCGCTCGCGCGCGATTCGACCCTCGCCGCGCTCGCCGCGCAGCAAGACGCGGCGCGCTCGAGCGCCGACGCGGTGCGCGCGAACTACGGCCCCAAGCTCCGCCTCGAGGGCAACGTCATCGTATGGGACGACGCCCAGACGGTGTCTTTCGGGGGTGGGGGCGCGGGCTTTCCGGCGCTGCCGTCCCCCGCGGACCCCTACCAGGAGGCGGTGCTGGGCATCCAGCAAGCGCTGGGCGGGCTCGGCACACCCACGACCGTGCGCGAGCAGGTCACGGCCCAGGCGACGGTGCAGGTCGTGCAACCCCTCGCCGGCCTCTACGCCGTGAACCGCGGCGCGCGGGCGGCCGACCTGGGCGTGGAGGCCGCTCGCCGACAGTCGTCGACACGGCGCAGAAGCGTCGAGCTCGAGACGGTGCAGGGCTACTTCCGCACGCTGCAGGCCCAGGCCCTCGCGCGGGCCGCGGCGCAGCAGGTCGAGAGCCTCGAGTCCCAGGAGAAGCGCATCCTGTCGCTCTTCGCCAATGGGGTCGTCGGCAAGAATGACGTCCTGCGGCTCCAGGTCGGTCTCGCCGCCGCGCGCCAGCAGGTGTTGGCGGCGAACGGTGGGGTCCGACAGGCGCAGGCCGCGCTCGCGATGCAGGTCGGCGCGACCCCCGATGAGCGCTTCGAGCTCTCGCCGGCCGCCGGAGACCTCGAGTCGGCGGCGGTCCCGGCTCTGGATTCCGCCCGGGAGCGCGCCGCCGCGCAGCGCCCCGAGGTGGCCGAGCTCTCGACCCGCGTGCAGCAGTCCGAGGCGGGCGAAGAGGTCGCCCGCGCGAAGCTCCTGCCGGACGTGAACCTCATCGCCCAATACGACCACACCGAGGGCAATACATTTCAGGCCTCGGACAGCTTCTTCGGGGGGCTCTTTCTGTCCTGGACGGCCTGGGAGTGGGGCGCAACGGCCCGCCAGGCGGACGCCGCCGTGGCCCAGACCGAGGCGACCCGCGCGACGCTCGAGCAGGTGCGTAAGGGGGTCGCGCTCGAGGTCGAGTCGGTGCACGTGCAGCTCGAGACCGCGGACAGCGCCATCGGGGTCGCCGAAGGTGCGGTGGCGCAGGCCGAAGAGAACCTCCGCTTGGAGCGCGCCCGACTCGAGGCGCAACAGGCCACCTCAGGGGACCTGATCGACGCCGAGACCGCGCTGCTCCAGGCGCGCGTGAACCTGGAGAACGCCCGCTACGACCGCCTCATCGCCCGGGCGCGCCTCCGCGCGGCCATGGGCCAACCCATTCTCGATACGACCTCGACCGGAGTACGGCCATGAAAAGATCCCTGGGACTGCCCCTCTTGTTCTTGATGGCCTGCAGCACGACGCCCGAGGGCGGCGCGAAGGTCTCGCTGCCCGCTTCGGCGGCCGCCCCGGTGCCGCTGGGTCGACCCAACGCCGACCAGGCCGAAGCCGTGCAGGATGCCGTCGCCGATGCGTCGAGCACGGTCCTGACGGGCACGACGGTCGCGCGCCGCCGCAGCGAGGTCTCGGCCTCGGGGAGCGGCTTGTTGATGGACCTCAAGGTGAGAGAGGGCGACTTCGTCGAGGCGGGCGACGTCATCGCGCAGCTCGACCGGCGCGATGCACAGCTGAGGGTGCAGCAAGCCGAGGCGTCGGTGAAGATGGCCCAGGTTCAACATGCGAGCGCGCAGCGCGAGTTCGAACGCTTGGAGCGCCTCGCGAAGGACCAGGCGGCCACAGGCGCGGACCTCGACCGCATCACGAGCGCCCGAGACGCCGCGCACGCCGGTCTCGAGGCCGCGCAGGCGGCGCTGGCGCTGGCCCGCAAAGCGAACGCCGACGCCGACGTGCGGGCGCCGTTCTCCGGACTCGTCGTTTCGCGGCTGAAGGGCGAGGGGGAGTGGATCTCGACGATGCCGCCCGCCCCCCTCGTCGTGCTCACGGAGATGGACCCGATGGAGCTGCGGGTCGAGGTGCCGGCCGCGCTGCTCTCCCGCTTGAAGGTCGGCGACGCGCTGACCGTGCGCCTCCCTGCCCTCGAGCGCACGCTGACGACACAGATCACGCGGCGTGTGCCGCAGGTGAGCGCGCAGACCCGCACCTTCTCGGTCTTCGCCGAAATCCCCAATGAAGACCGGAGCTTGGCGGCCGGCCTCTTCGCCGAGGTTCGCCTCGCGGGCGCGAGCCCGAGCGCCGCCGTCGAGAAAGGCGCGAACCCATGAAACTCGCGGACCTCAGCATTCGCCGGGCCGTCCTGGCGACCGTGATGAACCTGGTCTTCGTCGTCGTCGGGCTGCTCGCGTACCCGAAGATCGGCGTCGACCTCTTCCCCAGCGTCGAGTTCCCGGTCATGACGGTCGTGGCCATCTACCCGGGCGCGGACCCGGGCGCGGTGGAACAGAAGGTCGTCGACAAGCTCGAGGAGCGGCTGAACACCCTCAGCGGCCTGAAGAGCATGCGCTCCACGAGCCTCGAGAACGTGGGGCAGCTCGTGCTGGAGTTCGAGCTCGAGCGCGACGCCGACCAGGCCGCCCAGGACGTGCGCGACAAGGTCGCCGCCGTTCTCCCCGAGCTGCCCCCGGACCTGGAGCCGCCGGTCGTCGAGAAGTTCGACGTGGGCGCGGCCCCCATCCTGTCCGTCACGGTCTCCGGGAAGGAGACCGTTCGCGAGCTCACGCGACTCGCCGACGACGTCGTGAAGGCGCGGCTGCAGAAGCTGACGGGCGTCGGCTCGATCGACGTGATCGGCGGTCGTGAGCGCGAGGTCTACGTGTGGCTGGACCGCGAGCGGCTCTCCGCGTTCGGTCTGACGGTGAGCGATGTCGCCAACGCGCTGCGCGCGCAGAACATCGAGCTGCCCGGCGGCCGGGTCGAGATCGGCGCCCGTGAGTTCACGGTGAAGACCAAGGGCGAGGTGCGATCGGCGCGGCAACTGGGCGAGCTGATCGTCACGGCGGCCGGCGGCGCGCCCGTGCGGGTCTCGGACGTGGCGCGCATCGAGGATGGCCAGGAGGAGGCCCGGTCGGGTTCGAACGTGGACGGCAAGTCCGCGGTCTCACTCGTGATTCGTAAACAATCGGGCGCGAACACCGTCGAGGTCGCCCGCGCCGTCAAGGCCGAGCTGAAGGCCCTCGAGGAGCGGTTGCCGAAGGGCGTGGAGGTCGCCGTGCCCATCGACAACAGCCTCTTCATCGCGGCGTCCATCGACGACGTGAAGTTCGACCTGCTGCTGGGCGCGTTCCTGACCGTGCTCATCATTCTCTTCTTCCTGCATGACTGGCGTGCCACCGCGATCAGCGCGCTCGCGTTGCCGACGTCGGTCATCGCGACCTTCGGCTTCGTCGAAGCCATGGACTTCACCTTCAACAACATGACGATGCTCGCCCTGACCCTGAGCATCGGCATCTTGATCGACGACGCGATCGTCGTGATCGAGAACATCCACCGGCACCTCCAGATGGGCAAAGGGCCTTGGCGCGCCGCGCGGGAAGCGACCCAGGAGATCGGCCTCGCCGTCATCGCGATCACGGCCGCGATCCTCGCGGTCTTTGTGCCCGTGGCGACCATGAAGGGCATCATCGGGCGCTTCTTCTACCAGTTCGGCTTGACCGTGAGCTTCGCGGTCGCGATCTCGCTGCTGGTCTCGTTCACACTCACGCCGATGCTCTCGGCCCGGTTCCTGCGGGTCGAGCATGGCACGCCGAACGCGCTCACGCGTGTCATCGAGCGGGGCTTGACGGCCCTGGAGAATGCCTACCGCGCGGTGTTGGGTTGGTGCTTGAGTCATCGCGCGGCCACCCTCGGCATCGCCCTGCTCGTTTTTGCCTCGAGCATCGGCCTGCTCACCCTGACCCGAACGGAGTTCCTGCCGCCCGAGGACCGGGGTGAGTTCAAGGTGAAGTTCGAGCTGCCCCCTGGCGGCTCCCTCGAGGCGACGGAGAAGTTCGGCGAGGCCGTGGCCGAGCGGGTGAAGACCGTGCCCGGCGTCACCTCGCAGTTCACGACGGTCGGTGGCGGCTCGCCGCCCATGGTCAACGCGGGTGAGATCCACGTGTCGTTGGTGGACCGCAAACAACGCGACTTCACGACCCTGGAGGTCATGGCGTTTACGCGATCTCTGATCGGCGACCAGAGCCCGAACACAGTCTCCGTCGAGGTGGTGCAGGCCGTGGGAGGCGGCGGCTTCCGCTCCCAGCAGGTGCAGTTCAATCTGCGCGGGAACGACTACGACGTGCTGAACAAAGCCGCGTCCGACATCATGGCCAAGATGCGTGAGGCCGGCGGCTTCGTGGACATCGACTCGACGTTCCGCTCCGGCAAGCCCGAGTTCGGCATCACGATCGACCGCGAGCGGGCGGCGGACCTGGGCGTGCCCGCGGCGGTGATCGCAAGCACCGTGCGCACGCTGGTGGCCGGCGAGGCGGTGACCGAGATCCCCATGGCGGGCGACCGCATCGACGTGCGATTGCGGCTCGAAGACGCGCAGCGCAAGGGCATGGCCGACCTGTCGAGCCTCCACGTGCGCAGCGCGAGTGGGGCGCTGGTGCCGCTCTCTCAGGTGGTGAAGGTTGAACCCGGCACCGGACCCGCGCAGATCGAGCGACAGAATCGCCTGCGGCAGGTCACCGTGCTCGCGAACCTGGACGGCAAGGCGCTCGGCGCCGCGGTGGCCGAGGTCACGGCGTGGGCCAAGGTCATCGTTCCGCCCGAGGTGACGAGCGACTGGGTCGGGCAGGCGCAGATGATGGAGGAGTCCGCGGGCTACATGGGCCAGGCGCTGCTCCTCGCGATCATCCTCGTCTATCTGATCCTCGCGGCGCAGTTCGAGAGTTTCATCCACCCGCTCACGATCATGTTCTCGCTCCCGCTGGCGACCATCGGCGCGTTCGGCGGCCTGTACCTGAGTGACATGAGCCTGAACATCTTCAGCATGATCGGAGTCATCATGCTGATGGGGTTGGTGACGAAAAACGCGGTGTTGCTCGTGGACTACGCGAACACATTGCGAGCGCAGGGCATGAGCAAGGTCGAGGCGCTGATGGCCGCGGGGCCGGTGCGACTCCGCCCCATTCTGATGACGACCGCGGCGATGGTCTTCGGCATGATCCCCGTGGCGCTGGGCCGGTCTTTGGGCGGCGAGCAGCGGGCGCCGATGGCCATCGCGGTCATCGGCGGTCTGATCACGAGCACGGCGCTGACGCTGGTCGTGGTGCCGGTGATCTATTCGCTGCTCGACCGGTTTACGAGCCGGCGGGCAGTGACGGAAGAGGAAGGCGAGACGACCGCCGTCCACGCGTGAATCGAGGCCGATGAGCGGCGGTTGTGACTTCGATCGACGGGCCGTCGGGGCCCTTCGCGACGAGTCTCCCTTGGGGGTATTCCCCACGGTGCCAAGAGGGTCGAGCGAAATGGGACACCGAAGCGAGCGAACCGATCCGCCCGGCAGACCAAGGAGCGGGGGTGCACAACCGGTGGTGGCTGTACCCGGGG
>JBMOFP010000204.1:0-9621 GCA_049318805.1 Bradymonadia bacterium | reverse complement strand
GCGGAGCCCCCCGCGCCCCGGCGAGACGGCGGCGGCCTGCTGGGCGATCTGGGCGACCTGCCCCCGACGCCCGACGCCGCCCTCCCGACCGACGACGCCGCGCCCTCGACCGACGACGCTGCACCCCCTCCCGGCGACTCCGCGCCCTCCGCCGACGCCGAGCCGCCCTCGGCGGACGCCGCGCCCCCCGTGGACGCCGTCCCGCCCCCGCCCGACGTGCCCGCGCCCCCGACCCAGCCGCCCTGCCAGAACGAGGGCGCGCGCCGTGCTTGTCCGCCGGTCGAGCTCGGCCAATGTCCGGGTGGGGTCCAGGTCTGCGAAGACGGCGCATGGTCCGTCTGCCGCGGGCCCGCCGAGACCTGCAACGACTTGGACGATGACTGCGACGGGGTCGTCGACAACGGCCTCGGACGCGGCGAGGCGTGCACCGTGGGCGTGGGCGCCTGCGGTCGCGAGGGCGTGGGGCAGTGCGCCCCGGACGGCACGGTGGCCTGCGCCGGGGTGCCGGGTCGACCCGCGGCCGAGCAGTGCGACGCACTGGACAACGACTGCGACGGGCGCACGGACGAGGACTTCGGCGCCGGCGCCGCGTGTGAAGCGGGCGTGGGCGCCTGTCTCCGCGCGGGCGTGCAGGTGTGCTCGCCGGAGGGCATCGCGTGCAATGTGGAGGCCGGCGCCCCCGTGCCCGAGCTCTGCAACGCCGCCGACGACGACTGCGACGGCTCGACCGACGAGGGCTTCGACCTGGGCACACTGTGCTCGGTCGGCGTGGGGGTCTGCGCGCGTCAGGGGCAGATCGAATGCGGCCTCGTGGGCGCGACGACCTGCAGCGCCCGCGAAGGGCGGCCCGGGGTCGAGGCGTGCAACGGCCTGGACGACGACTGCGACGGCTCGACCGACGAGGGCTTCGACCTGGGCGCCCCGTGCGAGGCCGGCGTCGGTGCGTGCGCCGTGCGCGGCGTGCTGATCTGCGACGACGTGGGCGCTGCCGTGTGCAGCGTGCGCCCCGGCGCGCCCGAGAGCTGCGACGCCCTGGACAACGACTGCGACGGCAACGTGGACGAGGGCTTCGACGTGGGCGCGGCCTGTATCGTCGGCGGCGGCGCCTGCGTGGCCGAGGGCGTCGTCGAGTGCACCCCCCAGGGGCGCGGCGTGTGCAGCGCGCGCAACCCCTTCGCGTTGGACGTCGGCGACGGCTCCGACGGTGAGCTCGTCGTGGCCGGCCGCACGGAGCTGGACCCCGACCGCCTGTACCAATTCACCCGCGTGGAGGTGCAGGCCGGGGGCATTCTGACCCTACGGGCGCTTCGCCCCGGTGAGGTCGGGCGCCTGGACGTCAAGGTCGCCGGCGCGGTGGTGGTACAAGCCGGCGGGCGCATCGACCTGGACGGCGCCGGATACGCCGGCGGCCCCGCGAACCCGAAGGTCGATCGGGTCTACCAGGACCAGTGGACCAACGGCGGCGGCTCCAACGGCGTGCACGGCGCTGGGCCGGGCGGCGGCGGCGGCGGATGGGCGGCGCCCCAGCAGACCGTGGGCGCGGGCGGCGGCGGCGGCTACGGCGCCCGCGGCGTCGACGGCGTGTTCTGCGGTGTGGACGGCCGCAACTACACCGTGTGGGACGACAACGTGGGCGGTCCGCTGCCCATCGCGAACCCGCTGCCCCGCCACTCGTCGGGCGGCGAAGCCTACGGCGACGCGGAGCTGGCGCTCGCCGAGCCCGGCTCGGGCGGCGGCTCCGGCGGCAACAACTACGACGGAGGCGCGGCGGGTGTGGGCGGCGCGGGCGGACCGGGCGGCGGCGCCCTGCGTCTGGTCGCGACGAGCCTCACGGTCGAGGCCGGCGGCGAACTCTCGGCCGATGGCGCCCCGGGTCAGCCGGGCATCGGCGGCTCGTACGTGGGCGGCGGGGGCGGCGGCAGCGGCGGCGCCTTGCACCTCACGGCGATCGTGGCGCGGCTCGAAGGGACCTTGACGGCCCTGGGAGCGCCCGGCGCGGAGGGCACGGGCGGCAGCATCGGCGGGGCCGGCAGCGAGGGTCGCATCCGGCTCGACACGGGCGTCCTCGAGGCCCTCGCCGACGTGCAGCCGGCGCCGGGCTTCCAGGGGGCGCTCGCCTGTTTGCAGTGAGTGGGCGAGTCCGTCACTCGCAGCGCAGCGACACCCCTTGCAGCACGGCGATTTGCCCCACGAAGCGATACAGGTCCGGCAGCCCCAGGCCCCCGGCGTGGTCGGCCAGCGCGAAGCCCTGCACCTCTTCCTCGGTGTAGTAGTCGCTGTCGACGGACTTGCGCAGGCGCGCGCCCCAGGGCTGGCCGTCGGGGCGCAGGTCGTGCACGGCCACCACGATCCGCGCCTCGAAGTCCGTGCGGTAGACCTCACCCCAACTGATCGCAAAGGGTGAACGCGGCGCGAAGTCGATGCCCTGGACCCGCGCCACACTCGAGACCGGCTGCCAGCCCGCGGGGCCGCCGTCGAAGAGCACCTCGAGGCGCCCGGAGGGCCCCACCCGGGCGGGGCGCGCGTCGGGCTGCCCGACGACGTGAATCGGCCGGTCGCGCTCGGTGCCGAGCAGGTTCGACAGCAACGCGGGCAGCGGCCCCGGATCGGCAACGACGGTCTCGCCGTCGTTCCAGACCTCGAGCGTGAACGTCGGGCCACGGGCGACGAGCAGCCGTGCCGGATCGCCGCCGTACCCGGGCACGATCCACCGCACCGGCGCCCCCGCGGGCAACGCAACCGCCGCGCCGTCCTGCTCACCGGGCAGCAGGTCCACCGCCTCCTCGGGGCAGAAGACCCGCAGGCGCTCCGGGGCAGTCAGGGCCGTCGTCGCGAGCACGGGCGCGCAGGGTGTGGCGCGCGGGGCGGACGGAGTGCCCCCCACGACCCACAGCAACACGGGGTCGGGCGGCGGCACCGGCGCGACGGTCGGCGGCTCGGTGGCCGGCATCGTCGGAGGCTCGCTCGGCGGTAGGGTCCCAGGCTCGCTGGGCGGCTCGGTCCCGGGTTCGCTGGGGGCCTCGCTGGGTGGCTCGGTCGGCGGGTCCGTCGGCGGCGCCGGGGGCGGCGTCGGCGTCGCGAGCGTGACGGCCGCGTCCAGGCCGAGCACGTGCGCGGGGCCCAGGGCGTCGAAGCCCTGCCAATCGCCGCGCACCCGCATGAAGGGCTCCCCACCGGAGAAAGGCGACGTCGCGAAGTACACGGTCTGGCCGTGCCGCACGAAGACCGCCAGGTCCGTGTCGAGGCGACCCATCAGGCCGACCTCGTCGAGCTGGGCCTCAGGGAGCGTGGCCGAGGCGAGCACCTGCTCCCCCGGGCAGCAGAGCGCGCCATCGACGGTGCCGTCGCACTCGTCGTCCAGGCCGTTGCACACCTCGACGCGTCGGCCGGCGGCGCAGCCCGGCGCCGGGGCGATGTTGGGCACGTCGACCCGCTCCAGGTTCGCGTCGTCCACGGCGTCGAGACGCACGCGGAGCTGGGCTGCATCCCAGCTCAGCAGGTTGCGCTGCGCGCCGTCCGATGAAACCGCGAAGCCCAGAAAGGTCTCGAGGGACGGGATGCGCGCGCCGAGTACACCCCCGGGCCGGACCGCCCAGGCGGTGTGCTCGTCGGTCTGCAGAAGCGAAGTGCGCGCGACGCGGCCCCGCAACAGGCCGTGAAAGTCGCCGTCGAGCACGTCCGCGTAGGGTCGCAGCGTGGTGCCGACCTCGGGCTGACCCGCGGTGCCCAGGTCGAGCGCGAAGCCGTTGGCCCGCAGCGCGACACGCCCCGTCGCCGGGTCGCGGGTCATCGCCATGAGGTTCGTCGCGTTGCTGTCCGCAGCCGCCACGACCCCGCCGCCCTGCACACCGCAATCCCAGCTCAGGCGGCCCTGGACCTCGTTGCCGTTCGCCGAGACCACCTCAATGGAAACACACTGCCCGGTCGGGTAGGTGAAGAGCGCGGCGTCGCGTGTGCCGAGGATCTGGTCGGGCAACGGCAGGCCCGACTCGTCGGCCACCGGCGCGGTCGCGATGCCGTTCTCGATCAGGGTGAAGCCCAGGCGCGCCTGCCCCGGGGCGAGGGCGCCGACGACGAGCGTGCGCACACCGAAGAGGCCGACGTTGAACGGCGCGAAGAGGCGCGTGCGGAGCGGCCGCGGGGCGGGCTCGAGCGCGCTCGCGAGGTTCCACCCGAGCACCTCGCCCGTGACGGGCTCGGCGTGGAAGACGAGCGGGGTGCCCGAGGTCGTGTTCACCCCCAGCAGCGGGCCCTGCACGTCCCCCACGGCGACGAAGCGCGGATCCTGACCCGGCAGCTCGCTCGCCCCGCACTCGGCGGCGCCCGGCGCGGCGGGCAGGCAGGTGCGGAAGAGCGACCCATCGTAGAGCCAGCCGACGCGCATCCCATTGCGCTTCGGCAGCACGACCACCTGCTCGGTCGTGGGCGCCGGTGGCGGCACCATCGCGTCGACCACCGCGTCGATGAGCGCGTCCCCCGCGTCCACGGTCGATGCGGCGTCGACGGCCGCGTCCACCCCCGCGTCCGTCGTGCCCAGATCGAGGTCGGCGTCGGAGTCGCTGAAGGCGTCCGTTTCGGCGTCTTCGATGGGCCCCGCGTCGAAGGCGCGGAAGATGTCCCGCGTCTGCACGTCGTCGAGGTCCGCGTCGAGGCGCACGACACGCTCGAGGTCCACGACGGGCTCGTTGTCGCAGGCGGCGACCAGCGCGAGCAGGCCGAAAGAGAGGTGCGTGACTCGGTGTCTCAAAGCGAAGAGCTCCTCATCGTGTGCGCAGGACCCGCACGGAGCGCGGAGCCATTCGAAGTCGGCCGCCCCCGGCCGCGCCGCTCGCCGGAGCGAGCACGTCGTCGTAATCGCCCGCGGGGAGCGGGACCTCACGCTCGGCGTCGGCCCGGTTCATCGCGACGGTCACGTCGGGTGAGTCGGCGCCGCAGCCGGTCATACGATAGACCCAGGTGTCCTGGTCGGCGTGGATCGGGATGCGCCGCCCGCGCGAGAGGACCTTGTTCTCGGCGCGCACGCGCCCGAGGGCCTGCACCAGCGAGCGCAACGCGCGCTGTCCCGCGCTCAGCCCGGCGTCGTCCCAGGGCATCATGCGCCGATTGTCCGGGTCCCCACCGCCCGCGAGCCCGACCTCGTCCCCGTAGTAGATCAGCGGGATGCCGGGGTTCGTGAACATCACCGCGAACGCGAGACCCAGGCGCTCGTAGGCTGCGGCGTCGCCGGGCTGACGGTAGTTGGGGGTCCAGCCGTTGCCGGGGAAGCTGCCCTCGCGGCAGTTGCCGATCTCGCGGCTCGCGAAGTGAATCGCCCGCGGGATGTCGTGGTTGCCGATCCAGGTCGTCATGAGCGCGTCCGGCCCGTAGTAGGCGTCGTTCCCCCCGAGCCAGCCCGAGAAGGTGTCCATGCGGCCACCCGGCGTGAACAGCGCCTCGCAAAGCCGCGCCTTGAAGGGGAAGTCGAACTGGCCGTCGAGCAGCGTGTCGGGGTCGACGAAGCGCTTGAGCAGGGCCTGGTCGTCGTACGCGAAGGTCTCTCCGACCAGGTAGAAGCGCCCGCCCGCGGGGTCCTGGATCTCCGCATTGAGGCGCGCCCGTAGGTCCTGAAGCCACTCGAGGGGCTGGTGTTTGATCGCGTCGAGGCGGTAGCCGTCGATGCCGAAGGTCTTCGCCCACCAGAGCGCGTCGCTCACGGACCAGTCCCGAACCTCGGGCCGTCGGAAGTCGAACTTCGGCAGGTAGTCGGTGAACGCGCAGAGCGTGCCCCACACCGGGTCGTCCCACAGGTTCTCGGGGCCGCACAGGCGAATGCGCCCGTTGTCGCGCACGAACCAGTCGGTGCGCTCGCGGTAGAGCGGGCTCTCGAGGTCCACGTGACCCATCACGTAGTCGAAGAGGACCTTCACGCCGCTGCCGTGGGCCGCGTCGACGAGGCCGTGCAGGTCCTCGGCTGTGCCGATGCGCGACTCGACGCGGGGCTCGGGCGTGGGCCCTCCGGGGGCGTCGAAGTCCACGTTCTGCGGGGACGGCCAGTAGCCGTGGTAGCCCGAGTAGGTGTGGGGATCGCTCGCGGGGTCGATGGCACGTCCGGCCACGTCGCGGTTGTCGTAGGGCGCCGAGAGCCACACCGCCGACACACCCAGGCTTTGCAGGTACGGGAGCTTCGCCGTCACTCCGGCGAGGTCGCCGCCTTCGTACTGACCGCTCGGGCCCGTGGCCGCGTCGCCGTCCGTGACGTCGGGCACCGGCTGGTTGCGGCGGTCCGAGTCGAAAAAGCGGTCGATGAGCACGAAGTACATCACCGCGTCGCGCCAGTCGAAGGCCTCCACGTCGCCGCAGGCACCGGGGCCCGCAGCCTGACACTGCACGTCGAGCACCGAGTTCCGACCGTTGAAGCCGTCGTCCACGCTCTCCGGGTTCCCGGGGTCGGGGATCCACACGGCGTCGGGCCCCGCGTTGAGCACGAACTTGTAGCCGTGCAGGCCGTTGGGCACGGGGTGTTTGCCGGCCCAGCGACCGGCGGCGGCGTCGAACTCCAGGGGCCAACCGCCGGCCTCGACGGTGGGCGCCCAGTCGTTGAACGAGCCCGAGACGTGCACGGTGCGGTGCTCGCCGGCGGCGGCGGCCAGGGTGAAGACCTGCACCCCGCAAGGGTTCGGCGCGCAGGTCGCGCCCAGACACGTCTGCTCGAGCGGGTCGTCGCACTCCGCGTCCGTGGCGCATTCCGGGGTTACACACGCCAGGTCGAGGCACAGGTCACCCTCGGCGCAGTCGGCGTCGGCGGTGCACTCCGGCCCGCACTGGCCCTCGCGGCAGACCAGCGGCGCGGCGCAGGGCCGCTCGGCGTCGCACTGGGCCTCGGGCACACACGCACCGTCGGCGTCACAGACCAGCCCCGGCCCGCAGACACAGGCCGTCGACGCGTCGACGCACGCGTGGAACCGACACACCGTGCCGTCGTCACGGGCGGCGCACTCCGCGTCCACGTTGCAGTCCGGCAGGAACGGGCACGCGTGCTCGACCACGCTGTTCGAGTTGCCGCGGCCGTCGTCCTCGACGTTCGCGTTGTCGGGGTCGAGCACCCACTGGTCCACATCGCCGATGCGCAGCACGAACTTGTAGCGCCACTTGCCGGCGCGGAGGCTCACGTCGCCCAGGAAGACGCCGTCGCCGTCGTCGTCGGCGAGCTGGATCTCGCCCATCCACGGTTGGGGCTCGAACTCGCCTGCGACCCGCACCTGCGTAGGTCGCGGCGCGCCCAGGGCCTCGGCCGGGGCCGACCGGTAGACGAACGTGTACCGGCAGGCGTCCCCCGTGGGGCGACCTCCGCCTGTGCCCCCCGTGCCGCCGGATTCGCCCCCTCCACCGAGGTTGCCGCCTCCGCCAGCGCCGGAGCCGCCCTCGGGGGCATTCCCGCCCGTCGGGGGCGCGGCGTCGCCCGTGAAGGACGCGCGGGGGTCCTCGCTCGTCCCGCCGCACGCCCACACGAGGAGCATCACGCTCCACAGCCACGAGACCGTCACGATCCGACGCATCGACACACCTCCAGCGGCTCGACGTTGGCGGAGGGTACCATCCGCGCCCCGACTGTGGCATCACGCGCGCCATGAGCCGAATCCACAAACAGCTCCCTCCCCCCGGTTCCAAGATTGGCCTCGCCTACTCCGGTGGGCTCGACACACGGTGCGCCGTCGCCTGGATGTCGCGCGAAGGGCGCAACGTCTACGCGTACACCGCGGACCTTGGGCAGCCCGACGAGAAGGACCCGGCCGAGATCCCGCCTTCGGCGATGGTGCACGGCGCCACGCTCGCGCGGCTCGTGGACTGCCGCGAGGCCATGGCCCGCGAAGGTGTGGTCGCGATCCAGTGCGGCGCGTTCCACATCTCGACGGGCGGCCGGCGCTACTTCAACACCACGCCGCTCGGGCGCGCCGTGACCGCGACCGCCATCGTGAAGGCCATGCGCGAGGACGACGTGCACGTCTTCGGGGACGGCTCGACCCACAAAGGCAACGACATCCAGCGGTTCTACCGCTACGGCATCCTGGTCGACCCGCAGCTCACCATCTACAAGCCGTGGCTCGACAACGCCTTCGTGACCCGCTTCGGCGGCCGCACCGAGATGGCCGAGTACCTCGAGACCGTCGGCCTGCCCTACAAAATGGGCGTCGAAAAGGCCTACAGCACCGACGCCAACGTGCTCGGCGCGACCCACGAGGCCAAGGAGCTCGAGTACCTGGACCGCAACGTGCGGATCGTCGAGCCGATCATGGGCGTCGCCTTCTGGCGCAAGGACGTGCACATCGAGGCCGAGGAGGTCTCCGTGAGCTTCGAGCGCGGCGTGCCCGTGGCGCTCAACGGCAAGCGCTTCGACTCACTCTTCGAGCTGGTCGTCGAGGCGAACCGCATCGGCGGTCGGCACGGCCTGGGCATGAGCGACCAGATCGAGAACCGGGTCATCGAGGCCAAGAGCCGCGGCATCTACGAGGCCCCGGGCATGGCGTTGCTGCACGTGACCTACGAGCGGCTGCTCTCGGCGATCCACAACGAGAGCACCCTCGACCACTACTTCACGATGGGGCGGCGTCTCGGTCGCCTGCTCTACGAGGGGCGTTGGTTCGATCCCGAGGGCCTGCTGCTGAAGGACGCGCTCACGCGATGGATCGCGCCCAGCGTGACGGGCACCGTGACCCTGGAGCTGCGCCGCGGCGAGGACTACAGCCTCCTCGACACACGCGCCGAGCACATGAGCTACGACCCCCACAAGCTCTCCATGGAGAAGGTCGCCTCGGCCTTCACACCCGAGGACCGCATCGGCGCGCTCGAGATGCAGAACCTGAGCGTGATGGACAACCGCGCCCTGTTGCTGCACCACCTCAAGGGCCTCGGCGCGCTCGTCGGCGTGGACGACGTGAAGGGTTTGCTCGAGGGGTAAGTCCACAGTTGCGGAACCCCTGCCCTTCTGTTGGTGTGCCGCCGCGCAACCCGCGCGTCGTCTCACCTGAAGGGGTTCACATGCGTCTCTCGATCGTCCTCCTCGCCGGCCTCGCCGTCTCCGCTTGCAGCAAGGGCGGCGAAACGCCCGCCGCCGGGGCTCCGGGCTCGAAGGCCGCCGAGGCCTCCAAGGCCCCCGCGACCCAGGCCGCGCCCGCGGGTCCGAACATGGTCAAGATCGAGAAGCTCGGGCTCCAGGCCGAGGCCCCCGAGGGCACGAAGGCCGGCGACGCCATCATCGGCACCGGCGCGATGCTCCAGGGTCCGGGCCTCGTGCTCACGGTCGAGACCGCGTCCGATACCCGCCCGAAGACCCTCGACGACGCCAAGAAGGAGTCGGAGATGTACTCGCCGAAGAATGTGAACGGCGAGGCGCTCCCCGATGGCTTCATTCTGACGTACGAGAACGAGGGCGGCATGGGGAAGAACTTCTTCGTGCAGTCGCGCCGCAAGATTGGCGACAAGGACATCTGGTGCGAGACGACCGCCTCGCAGCCCGAGCAGTCGGCCAACGCCGTCCAGGCCTGCAAGAGCCTCAAGCCCTGAAAGGGTCGACCGACATTGTCCACCATCTGCGCGAACCGCTGAATCCCGTCGACCGGCGTCGCGGGGCCCCCAACCGGTGGG
>JBMOFP010000203.1:0-9627 GCA_049318805.1 Bradymonadia bacterium | reverse complement strand
AGCGGACGACGGCCTCCCCATGGCCGGCGCCTGTGACACCGGGCTGCCCGGTGTGTGCGCCGAGGGTCACCTCTCCTGCGACGAGGACTTCGCGTGCCTGCCGAACGCGGAGCCGAGCGCCGAGATCTGCGACGGCCTCGACAACGACTGCAACGGCGTCGTCGACGATGGCATCGCGGACGAGGGCGAGGCCTGCGCGACAGGCCTGCCGGGCGCATGTGCCGAAGGGCGTCGAGTCTGCCTGGGAGGGCGGCTCGAGTGCACGGGGGCCGGCGAGGCGTCGGACGAGGTGTGCAACGTCGTCGACGACGATTGCGACGGCAGCATCGACGAAGACCAACGCAACGCGTGCGGCCGGTGTGGCGACGTGCCGACGGAGACCTGCAACGGGCTGGACGACGACTGCGACGCCGCCGTGGACGACGACGCGCCGTGTCCTCCGGGCGAGGTTTGCCGTTGGGGCCGCTGCGCCGATCCCTGCGTGAACAACGAGTGCTCCGGCACGGAGGTCTGCATCGAAGGGCTCTGCGCCGAGCCCTGCGACCTCGTCACCTGCGACGCGGGCCTCCTCTGCGAAGCCGGTGAGTGTGTCGATCCGTGCGCCGGGACGAGCTGCCCGGGCGGCCAGGTCTGCGTCTTCCCCGGTGAGTGTGTGGCCGACAACTGCTTCGAGGCCGGATGCGGCGTCGGCGAACGGTGCGTCGCTTTTGTGTGCGAGCCCGATCCGTGCGCCGACCTCTTCTGCAACGAGGGGGAGTTCTGCCGGGACGGTCGATGTGTGTCGAGCTGTGCCGCGGTCTCGTGCCCACTCGGTGAGTCCTGCCGAGACGGCCAGTGTGTCGCGGACGCGTGCGCCGCCGTCGAGTGCGCCGACGGGCAAGCCTGCTTCGACGGCGACTGCGTCGGTGATCCTTGCCAGGGCATCGAATGCGACGTGGGTCAGCGCTGTGACGAAGGGCTCTGCGTCGAGGACGACTGCAACCACATCCAGTGCCCCGTCGCCGAGCGCTGCGAGGTCGTCGACGGCACGGCCCAGTGTGTTGCGGATTGGGCCGCCGAGGACCCTGCGCTCCCCTCACTGGACGCGGGGGTCGGCGCTTCGGACATGGGCACGTTCCAGGCTGACATCGGCACCGTCGTCGGCGCGGATGGCGGCAACATCGGGCGCCCGCTCGGAGACGTGGATGCAGGCACGATCGCGAGCGACAGCACGTCGAGCGCGGGCTGCGCGTGCCGCGCCGGCACCGACGGGCCACGGACCTTCGTCTGGCTGCTGCCGCTCCTCGCGGCGCCGCTCGCGCGTCGCCGCCGGCGGTCCTGAGCCCCACGGGGCCTTGTGCCCGGCGCGGACGACGTGGCATGAGAGTCGCGATGTCGCTCTCGTCGATGACCTACGGCCTCCGTCTCGCCGCGCTCACTCCGGCCCTCCTCGGCCTCAACGGATGTGACGACGATCCCGGGCCGACCAACACGACGCCGCGAGATGCCTCGGTGGTCGTCGACGCGGCGGACGGCCGTCCCCCAGATGCGGCGGTCTCGCCGCCCTGGCGCGTCGTCGAGGGCCCCATCGAGCCCATCGTGCTGAGCGCGTGGGGGCCCTCGCCGGAGACCGTCTTCTTCGCGGGGGGCAAGAGCGGCGCGGCCGGCGGCTTCGTGGCTCGCCTCGAGGGCGGTCGAATCACCCTCGAGTCGACCCCCGCCGGACGTCCACTGTGGTGGGTCTTCGGCCTCGACCAGGACCAGGTCTGGGCCGTCGGCGAGGAGGGTCGAATCCTCCGCAAGCGCGATGGGGTTTGGCAGCGCGAGACGACCGCGCTCGACACGAAGGCCCACCTGTGGGGCGGCTTCGCGACGGGCCCCGACGACGTCTGGGCCGTGGGCGGCTCCGTTCGGAGGGGCGGGCCGAAGGGGCTGGTCCTCCGTCACACCGCGGGGAACGGGTGGTCCGTCGTCACGGACCCGGCCCTCCCGACGGAGACGAACCTGTTCAAGGTTTGGGGAACCGCGCCGGACGACGTGCACCTCGTGGGCGAAGCGGGCGTCGCGATTCACTGGGACGGCGCGGCCCTGCGCCGCGTCGACACGCCGACCCCGGACCTGCTCTTCACGGTGCATGGCCGCGCCGGAGGCCCCGTCCTGGCGGTGGGCGGCACAGTCGTCGGGGTCGCCCTCCGTTGGACCGGAGACACCTGGGTCGACGACGCGCCGCCCGAGGGTCCACCCCTCAACGGGGTCTTCGTGCGCGCCGATGGGACGGCGCTCGCGAGTGGCGCGAATGGCGTCCTCCTGGAGCGAGACGTGGGCGGGACCTGGCGCCGGGTCCGACTCCCCGAGGCGCAGGCCTACACGCTCCACGCGGTCTTCTCGCAGGGCGTCGACTGGACGGTCGGCGGCGATCTGACGTCGGGTGTCGGTGGTTTCATCGCGACCACGGCTGCGGCGTTGCCCGTCTTCGACGGCCGAGCCTCACCGCAAGACGCGGGGGTCGGCCTGGACGCCCAGCCCCCCCTCGATGCGGCTTTGCCCCCGGTCGACGCGACGGTGTCGCCGGCCGACATATCCCCGCCGCGCGATGTCGTTCTGCCTCCCCAGGATGGCGGACGCACCGACGCGGGACCGGCCGACGCGGCGCCGCGGCTCGATGTGCCGCAGGTCGTGGACGCCGAGGCGCCGCCCATCCCAGACGCAGCCCCGCCCATCCCAGACGCCGCGCCCCTTCCAGACGCAGCCGCCCCCCTCCCCGGTCCGGCCGCTTCGTGTGAGCTCTCACAGTTCCTGTGCCAGCCGGGGCTCGACTGCTACGACGTTTTCGCGCCGAACGTGCCGCGCGTCACCCTGTGTCTGCGGCCGTGCGAGACACCGGACACCTGCGACCCCGAGTTCGGCGTGGCGCCCTGTTGCACGCCGCCTGGCCCCCAACTCCTCGACCGCTACTGCGTCCCTTCGGCCTTCTACGGCGGCCAATGTCCGTGACGCCGAGCGCCCCTGGCCCCATGCGCCGCTTCAGAAGCGCGATGCTCGAGCGTCCGCGACCGCTCTTCGGCTGGCTCGGTCGCAAGATGTTCGACCACATCCAGTTGCCCGAGGACATGGCGGAGCGCCTTCGGTCCCTGCCCCCGCGCGGCCAGGTGGTCTACGTCATGTGGACCCGCAGCCTCCTGGACTACCTGTTCTTCAACTACCTGTTCCTGAAGATCGGCGCCCCCCTCGCCGCCTTCGCGAACGGCATCGACCTCTCGTTCTTCCGTGGGCCTGGGGCGTGGATCGCGGGCCGATGGCGCCGCATGAGGGAGCGCCCGGACGACCTCGATCCGCCCGGGCAGCTCGCGCACACGATGCGCTCCGGCGGTCATGCGCTCTTGTTCATGCGGGCCGTCGGCCTGACCCAGGAGCGCAACACGGAGGCGGCCTTCATCGAGAGGCTCGTCGCCGCACAGCGCGAGGCCGGGCGTCCCATCCTCCTCGTGCCGCAGGTCATCATGTGGCCGCGCAAGCCGCCGTCGGCCCGCCGCTCCTGGTTCGACATCCTCTTTGGCGACCAGGACGCGTCCGGAGCGCTGCGCAAGCTCGGGCACTTCGTCCGTCACTTTCGGAGCGCCTCCGTTCGAGTCGGCGAGCCCATCGACCTCGAGAAGGTCGTGGCCGACCACGCGGGCTGGAGCGACGAACGCATCGCACGCAAGGTCCGCCGTGTGCTCAGCGTGCACCTCGGCAACGAGGCGATGGCCGTGCGCGGACCCCGGGTCAAGACCGGGCGTCTCATCAAGCGGGAGATCGTCGACCGGGTCGGCTTCTCGCAAGAGATCGAGGCGGCTGGCGCCCAGGTGGGTGTCCGCCCCGAGGTCGCCGTCGAGCGCGCCCATGCCAACCTCGACGAGATCGCCGCCGCCCCGAGCTTCGAGGTCCTGAGCGCCTTCGGCTACGGCCTGGACTTCGTCTTCAACCGCATCTACTCCGGCGTCGAGGTCGACCAGGCGGGCATGCGTCGGGTCAGAGAGGCGGCCCGGCTCTCACGCACCGCGCCCCTCATCCTGGTCCCGAGTCACAAGAGCCACCTCGACTACCTGGTGATCTCGTGGGTCTTCCTGCGCAACGAGTTCGTCCCACCGCACATCGCGGCCGGCGCGAACCTCGCGTTCTTCCCGCTCGGCGCGCTGTTTCGCCGCTCGGGTGCGTTCTTCCTCCGGCGCTCGTTCGCGGGTGATCCCATCTACAAGGCCGTCTTCCGTCGCTACCTGTGGAAGCTCGTGCGCGAAGGCTACCCGGTCGAGTTCTTCATGGAGGGCGGGCGCAGCCGCACCGGCAAGCTGCTGCCGCCGAAGATGGGCATGCTTTCGATGCTCCTCGAGGGCTTGCGCGCCGGGGAGTTCAAGGACCTTCAGTTCGTCCCGATCAGCATCAGCTACGAGCGTGTCATCGAGACCGGGAGCTACCACAAGGAGCTCACGGGCGGAGAGAAGCAGGCGGAGAGTGTCGGCGGGGTCGTGCGGGCGGGCAGCGTGCTCACCTCGCGATATGGCCGCGTCTACGTCACGTTCGAGGAGCCCATCCGGCTGACGGAGCACCTCGCGCGGGTCGGCGTGCCCGACCTGGCGCGGGCCAACGACTCGGTCTTTCGCGACGTGACCCGCAAGTTCGGGTACCACTTGATGCGCCGCATCCTCGAGGCGACGGTGATCACGCCGACGTCCCTCGTGGCGACCGCGCTGTTGAGCCACGACCGGCGCGGCATGTCGGCGGGTCGGATGCACGAGATGGCGGGCTTCCTGCTCGACTTCCTCGGCCGTCGCCGGGCACGGCTCTCCCGCTCGCTCGCATACATGCTGGACCGCAACGCCGGCCGAATCATCGCAGCCGACGCACGGAGTCGCCGTGAGGGCTACAAGGTGCGGGGTGAGGCCATCGCGACCCTGCTCGACGAGGCCTCGAACCTGCTGCTCAAGGCGAAGCTGTTGGAGCGCGTGGACCGTGGGGGCGAGGCCATCTACACGGTGCCCGAACGCGCCCGGCTCGAGCTGGACTACTACCGCAACCTCGTGCTCGGCATCATGGCCCCCGACACGATCGTGGCCACGGCCCTGCGCGCCGCGGACCGGCCACTGTCGGTCGAGGAGCTGGGCCAGGACACACGGCGGTTGAGCTATTGGTTCCGGCTCGAGTTCATCTACCGCACCGGGACCTCCTTCGACGAGAACTACCGCGAGACGCTGGACCGCCTCGTGGCCGAGGGCCTCGTGCACATCACGCCGGACAACCTCGTCGTCGCGGCGATGCCGGCGACCCTGGACTTCCTGCGGGGGGCGCTCTTGCACCTCGTCGAGGGGTACTGGGTGGCCGCCGATTCCCTCCGATCGCTCGGCGTTCAGGGCATGGACGTGAAGTCGTGGATCGAAAACACACGCGGGCACGCGGAGCGTGAGTTCCTGGAGGGAGACCTTCGGCGCGCCGAGGCCGGCTCGACGGCGCTGCTGCGCAACGCGCTCGACCTCTTCCGCGCCGAAGGGCTCGTCGAGAAGCGCGCCGGGACCGGGCGTCGTCCGCAAGAGGTCTTCGCGCTGCGTTCGGGCGTGACCCTCGAGGACGTCGCCCTCCGTCGAGACGAGATCGCGCACTTCCTGGCGACCCGCCGGGACGACCCGTTGCCGCGCCCCCAGGGCGCGCTGCCGTCGAACGACTTCACGCCCTACGGCACGCCGTCCGACCCCTGAGCCGCGGCCTCGAGGCCGGTGAGCTCGGCGACGTTCTGCAAGCCCGTCTCCGCCAGGCGCCGCGAGAGCCCGCGGTTCAACGCCGCGGGGAGCCCCGGGCCCTCGTAGACCAACGCCGTATAGACCTGCACGAGCGAGGCCCCCGCCGCCAGGCGTCTCCAGGCATCCTCGACCGTCGTGATGCCGCCGACGCCGATCAGGGGTACGGCGGGGCCGACAGCCGCGCGGAGCCGGACCAGCGCCGCGTGGGCGCGGTCGCGCAGAGGGCGCCCGCTCAAGCCGCCCGCCTCCGAGGTGGGGGTCGTGAGGTTGTCCCGCGAGAGTGTCGTATTGGTGGCGATGAGCCCGAACGCGCCTCCCGCGACGATGGCGCGACCCGTGAGGCCGAGGTCGTCGTCGGAGGCCCAGTCGGGTGCGACCTTCACGAAGACCGGGACCCCCGCCGCGGCGTCGACCGCATCGCGCACGAGCGCCTCGATGAGGTGCGGCGTCTGCAATGCGCGCAGGCCCGCCGTATTCGGCGAGCTGACGTTGACGACGAAGTAGTCCGCGAAGGCGCCCAGGCGCTCGATGACGGCGCGGTGGTCGCGGGCGGCCTCCTCGGCCGGGGTATCGCGGTTCTTGCCCACGTTGATGCCCTGGGGCACCTCCGGATGGCGCCGGGAGGCCCGCAGGTGCGCGGCGACGGCCTCGGCGCCCTCGCTGTTGAAGCCGAACCGGTTGATGAGCGCGCCGTCGGCAGGCAGCCGAAAGACACGCGGCCGGTCGTTGCCGGGCTGCGGACGCGGGGTGATGGTGCCGAGTTCATAGAACCCGAAGCCGAGCGCCGGCCACGCGGCGCCGGCCTCACCGTGCTTGTCGAGGCCCGCCGCGAGCCCGATGGGGCTGCGAAACCGCAGGGGGCCGAGTCTGCACTGCAGCCGGTCGTCCGGGGGCGCCAGGACGGCTTCCAGGGCGTCGAGCCCTGTGCGCAGGCCGGCAAGCCGCGCCATCGTGCGCACGTGTGCGTCCTCGGGGTCTCGACGGAAAAGGCCCGGCCGGACGCAGGCACGGTACGCGAGGGTGAGCAGGCTCAAAGCACACACTCCATGAGCACGGCATCCTCGCCGTCCGAGTAGTAACCCCGGCGTCGGCCGACCGACACGAACCCCTTGCCCCCGTAGAGTCGCAACGCCGCGACGTTGCCCGCGCGGACCTCGAGCAGGGCGACCCGGTCCCTGCGCGCCCGGGCCTGGTCGAGCATCGTCTGAACGAGACGCGCGCCCAGGCCTCGACGCCGAGCCTGGGGAGCGACGACCATGTTCAAGAGGTGCGTCTCGTCCACGAGACGCCACCACACGGCGAACGCGGCCACCTCGCCGGCGTCCTCGACGACGTAAAGGTCGGCGTAAGGGAGTTCGAGCTCACGCAGAAACGCCTGGGCGTCCCACCGCGCGGCCCCTTCTTGCGCGGAGAGTAGGGCCGCCGTGGTCACATCGGCCGCCCCCATCCGTCTCACGTCTCGGCCTCGTGCTGCCCCAGGTTCAAGACCCTCACCACACGGCGCCACAGCACGTCGAGGCCCTCGCCGGTCTCGGACGAGAAGGCCACGAGGGCCTCGGGTTGTACGCCCAGGGCGCGGGCGATGCGGCTCAGCGACTCGAACCGCTTGGACTTCGGCAGCTTGTCGACCTTCGTCACCACGGTGACCAACGCGAGGCCTCGGGTCGAGCAGAACGCCGCGAGGTCCCGCTCCCACTGGCCCGGCTCACGTCGACAGTCGACGAGCAGCAGCAACGCGCGCAACGGCGTTCGTCGCTCCAGATAGCCGCCGATCATGTCACCCCAGCTCGACCGGAGCTCCCAGGGCACCTTCGCGTAGCCGTACCCCGGCAGGTCGCACAGCACAAAGGTGTCGTTCACGCGGAAGAAGTTCAGGAGTTGCGTACGCCCGGGTGTGTTGCTGACCCGCGCGAGCTGTCGCCGATTGACGAGGCGGTTGATCAGGCTCGACTTGCCGACGTTGGAGCGACCGGCGATGGCGAGCTCGGGCAGGCTGCCGGTGTCCGGCGACTCCGAGAGGCGCGACGCGCTCTTCAGGAAAACGACGGTGTGGACCGCGAGGTTCTCGGCCATTACTGCACCGCGAGTGCGGCCGCGCACAGCCCGCACGCGGCCGCCGAGAGCCAGGCGCGGCGTGAGGGCGAGACCTCGAAGGCCGACACCGTGAGGGCGAGCGTCGACGCCCACAGCACACCCGTCGCGGGGCCGACGAGGGGCCCGCCGAAGGAAATCGTCTGAGCCAGGGTCACCAACGCCGCGGCCGCGGCGGCGCCCGCCCCCAGTCGTGCCTCCATCGCGGGGGCGAGGACCGGTGTACGACCCAGCGCGGACCAGAGCGCCACGGCCCCCAGCGCCAGCAGAAAGAACGCCGGGCCCGAAGACCAGACCCACGCCACCGTCGGGGACTCGAACGCCAGCAGCGGCCGGGCGCCGATCGGCAGCGCCGCGAGGATCCCGCGGACCTCCGGCTCGCCCTGTCCGGCGCCCGAGGCAGACCACATCAAGGCGCCCGCGACCACGGCGAGCGCGCCCGCCAGCGCACCGGCGGTCCGGGCGAGGCGCAGACCGCCACGTCGGCCCTGGGCCACGACCGCGAGGAGCAGGATCGCCGCCGCCCCCGCGAGGGCTTCGCCCGCCCCCGGCACGGGCTTCCGCAGAGTGAGGCGACGCACCTCGCGCTCACCCTCTGCGGCCTCGAGCGCAACGGCGACATGCACCGGGCGCCCGTCGTGGTGGGCCTCTGCCGACCAAACGAGCGCGCTCTGAGCGGCCGGGGCGTCGCGGGCCCCGACCCAGAGGAGCGCCGCCGCGCACGTGGAGACGAGCACGGCCGACGCCGCACGCGCCGCGTGGACCTGCGTAATGAAGCCGACGAGCGCGGCCCCGAGCATGAGGGCGAGGGCGACGAGAATCACGTTCGGAGGCTCCGGAGGCGGGCAAGCAGCGCGAGCGCGAGCAGAGCCAGCCCGACCAGCGCGACCCCGCCCAGCCCCGCGCGGCGCACGCCGAAGACGAAGATCGGCTCACTGACGATCGCAGTGGGCTCGACCGACCAGGCGTCGGGCACCAGGCGCGCGTCGAGGTCCGGCGCGTCCAGGAAGACCCAGTCCGTCCGCCGGCTGCCCACCGCGTCGACCGTGACCCGCGCGGCGGCGCCGAGACGCTTGCCGTAGTCGGCGTCCAGGGCATCAAGCGTCAAGGTCGCGCCGTCCGGGAGGGGCATCGACTGGCCCAATCGCAGGGCGACCTCGACACGCTCGCCGGCGGGTCGCCGTGCAAAGCCCCGCAGCAATGTCGGGGCATCGCCGGTCTCGACCGCGTGCAGATGGAGCCGCCACGGGCCCAGCGTGGCCTCGTGACCACGGTCCAGAGGCAGCCTTGCCGCGCCGATCTCGTGCCGCGGTGTGCCGAGCCGAAGCGCCACATGCCCATCGGCATCCACCTGCCCTGTGAGCTGACCCCCCAGCGCGACGTCTACACCCCGCCCCGCCATCGGCACCTGATAGGCCTCGGCCGGCACACCGGCACCGACCTCGACGGTCCCCGCGGCCGGCCCGGAGAGCCCAACGCCGAGGAGCGCCAGGCCGAGTCCCAGGCTGGCCATCGCGCCGATCCCCGAGGCGTGTCGGGCCCAGAGCGCGAAAGGCAGGATGGCGGCCGGCAGGTGCAGGAGCACCGAGTCCGCGGGGTGCGTTCCGGGTGTGCTGACCAGTCCGACGACAGCCCCGGCGAGCCACACCGCCGCCAGCAGCGCTGGCAGCCACGGCGCCCGCAGAGCGCTCCAGACCGCGCTCGCGAACCCGCCGAACGGTCCGCCGGTCAACGTCGCTCTCCGGGTGCGCGATGGCGAACGTGCACCAGGGCGGCGGCGGGGTCG
>JBMOFP010000202.1:0-9683 GCA_049318805.1 Bradymonadia bacterium | reverse complement strand
GGCGCGGGCGCCCCATCGCGTGGTGTGGCGGCGTCGAGCGAGACGGTCGCGTCCTCCGCACGGGTCGCGTCCCGGACGGGGCCGGGGGGCGAAGCGTCCTTCGCGGTCGTGGCCGACTCGTCAGACTCCGAGCAACACGCCAGCGCGAGGCACATCAACAGGACAGTTCGTTTGAACATGAGCGGAGACCTCCGGACCCCGGTCGAAACCGGCCTCAGCGCCCTTCGCCGGCCGGGTTCGTGAAGGGCAACGAAACATAGTGCCGACCGAGCGCCGTGAGCTCCCCGGAGGCACCGAGCAGACTGGTGTGGTGCACGTCGTTCTCCCAGCGGCCGGTAAACCAGGCGTAGCGGAAGACGTCGGCGCGTGACTCGCACTCGGCGACCATCTCCGTCATTTGCGCCTTCTGCGCCTCGACGGTGTCGATGTGCGGGCCGTCGCCGGAGTGCCAATTGGCGAACTCCGTGACCCAGAACGTCTTGCCGTACTTCCGCAGGCGGTCGAGTTGCCCGCCGAGGCCGTAGTCGTACCAGTGGAAGGCGAGGTAGTCGATGCGGGGGTCCCGCCCGTCGTTGCGCGCCCGGTATTCGGCGTAGAAAGCGTCCATCCAGACGACCGGATCGTTGTAGCCGGCCAGTGTCCCCCAGGTGATCGCAGGCCCGACGAGCTGAACGCCCGTCCTCGCCGCGACCGCCTCATAGCGCGGCCAAAGCACGGCCGCGGCCTGGGGCCGCATATTTGCCTGGTCCGTGAGGTTGGGCTCGTTGAGCAGCAGCAGGTAGCGAACGCCCGGATTCGCACGCAGCAGCTCGACCGTCCGCGCGTCGTCGAAGTTCCCGTTCCACAGCATGGGCATGTAGTCCATGCCGAAGCGCGCGCCGACCTCGTCGGGGCCGCCGATGTCTGGGCTCGGCCCCCAGTTGTACCACCAGCTCACGCCCGCCGAGAGTGCCTCGAAGTCCCCGGAATCTCTCAGGTTATAGGCGATGCCACGCTTGGCGCTGCGGTTCGGTGTCACCGGTCGCGCGTCGACGAAATCGAACGCATCGGGGGGGCCCGATTGGGCATCGTGGGGCGCGGCGGCGTCGGTCGTGGTGTCGCCCTGCGGAAACGTGGCGTCCCGCGACGGACCTGCGTCCCGCGACGGACCAGCGTCCCGCGGCCCAGCGTCCGTAGACGCGCGCGCGTCGATCGGGCGCGGTGTCGCCCGCGCGTCGACCTCTATCCGGCCGGGGGAGTCCACGCCGCACGCCGAGAGCACGACGAGGAGCCAAAGTGTGCCTGGGGCGCGCCGGCTACGACCCTCGAGAGTCGCAGCGACGCCCCTCACCGCGCGACTCGGCGGCGCCGAATGAAGACCGCGAGCCCCAAGAGCGCCCACGGCCCCAGACCGACACTTCGGCCCGGCGCCGCGGCGCAGCCGCTCGTTCCGCCACCGCCGAGCGCGGCGGCGCCCGCATCCGCCGCCGAAGACGGAGGGCCGGGCGGCGACGCGTCCGCAGGGCGGCGGACCTCGGCGTCGAGTTCGGTCTCGCCGCTCCCGCCGACGCCCGCGTCCTCGATGGGCTCGTTCGGCACGGGAATGACCGGCCAGTCGGCCACGCATTGCGCCGTGCCTTGCACCAGGGCGCACCGCTGGTATCGCGGGCAGTCGAGGTCGACACACGGATCGGCGATGCAGTTTCCGCGGTCACAGACCTCGGCGTAACCGCAGGTGACCTCCTTGCAGGGGTCGCCCACACACGTCCCCTCGACGCAGAAGCCGCCCTCGGGGCAGCCGACCGGCTCGCACCCCGTGGGCTGGCAGACACCGTCGAAGCACGCCGATGCGGCGGGGCAGCTCAACTCCGCGCAGGAGAAGACACAGCCGCCGTCCCGGCAATAGCTGTCCGCGCCGCAGTCGATGCGGTCGCACGGGTCCGGCTCGCACCCCGCGGGACGACACCGCTCTCCCCGCGCGCACCCGGTGTGGATGCAGTGGGCGGGTCCACACACCCCCTCGGCGCAGACCTGACCGGCCTCGCACGAGACGCCCTCGCACGGATCCGCGCAGCCGTCGTCGGTGCAGGTCAGGCCGCCCAGGCAACCGTCGACGAGGCACCACGGCACACACACACCATCGGCGCAGAACGTGTCCCCGGAGCAACCCGCGTCCCCGCAGAACGGCAGGCACCGGCCGTTGGAACACCCCTGCCCTTCGGGGCAAGGGGCGTTGCCGTCATCCACGGCCCCGTTGCAGTCGTCGTCGAGACCGTTGCACACCTCGGGCGGCGGCAGCCCACAGGTCCCGCAGCCGTTTCGCGCGTTCTCGTCGACCCGTCCGTCGCAGTCGTTGTCGACCACGTCGCACAGCTCCTCGGCCGGCGAGATGTCCGGCAGGCAGCGTGTGCGCCCGCTCGCGCACCCCCAGACCCCGGGGGCACATTGGCCGCTCAGGCCCGTGGCGCAGGCGCCGGGGGCCACGACGGGCGAGCCGTCCGCGCGCTGGTCCACGAGGCCATCGCAGTCATTGTCGTATCCGTCGCAGACCTCCGCCTGGCCGTCGGGCACACACAGGGCCCGGTCGCAGGCGTCCCCGTAAAGGTCGCCGTCGGTGTCGCTCTGGTTCGGGTTCACGACCTTCGGACAGTTGTCGCAGAGGTCCCCGACGAAGTCGCCGTCCTCGTCGGTCTGGTCAGGGTTCGGGATGGTCGGACAGTTGTCGTCGGGGACACAGATCTCGTCGAGGTCTTCATCCGAGCACGGGCGCCCGAAGCCCCACTGCACGGCGTAGCAGAGCATCGGGCTCTCTTCATCCGGCGCGAGCGGTCCGAGATCGAACCGCAGCGCGAGTGTCACGTCGTAGCCTTCGTCCGTGATGAAGTCGCCGTCCCGGTCGGCGTTCATCCCCGGCCCTCGATTCAGATCGTTCCGCAGGACCGCGCAGCCGCCGTCGATGTCTTCGATTCGGCCGCGTTGGTTCGAGAACTGGCCGATCTCCCAGGAGTTCAGGAAGACATCGCCGTTCCCCAGCGAGTGGAGCCCGAGGAACGTCGTCGGTTGTTCGGGATCGTCGCCTTCGTCGAACTCCCACACGGTCTTCGGCGCCCCGATGCTCGTGCCGCCGTAGTCGTTGCCGAGGCCCCCGTTGAAGAAGAGGTCACCGTCGATGTACGGCGTGAGCGCCACGGTCGTCATGACCTCGTTGGTCACGTTACGCAGCGTGTAGCAGAGCTCGAGCTGGGTGCAGTTCAAGAAGTAGTGCGCCGTGACCTCGAGGCCACGGGTCGTGAAGACCGAGCTCACGCCGCCGTCGTCGGCGTTGCTCTGCGCGTTCGCACCGACGTCGCCGGACTCGAGCCAGGCGCCGTCGGTGAGACCGTCCTCGGTCGTACGGCACAGGAAGGCCTTCGACTCGAAGATCGTCGAGACGAGGCCCTGGTCGGGTACATCGAGCCCCGGATCGTAGTTGGCCTCGGAGTCGATGCTGATCGACGAGCCGACCGCGCCGAACTCGTCGACCGTGAGTTCGACCCGACCCTGGGCCGGGTCACAGTCGAGGCCGACGGTCTCCAACGGGTAACCCACTTGAGCGACGGCCGTCTGAGGCAACAACCATGCGCCCAGCGTGAGCAACGCGCGCCACGTACACTTCGGTTCGAACATCCGCGGACTCCGGGGAGAACGGCCGCCGGGCGGCCGGCCGAAAATGGGCGCGGAGTTTAGCGAAAATCGCGCCGCCGCCCATCGATTCGATCACGCGGCGTCACGATTCGGCCTCGAGCGCTCAATACCGCAGAAGTTGGAGCAGGGCGGCCTGCAGGTCTTCTTCCTGGGGAAGGATCGCACGCTCGAGCAGGCGAGAGAAGCCGACCGGGATGTCCCGGGCGCCGATGCGCTGGACCGGGGCGTCGAGCCATTCGAAGCACTCCGCGGACACCCGAGCGACGACCTCCGCGCCCCACCCGAGGGTGAGGTGGTCCTCGTGCGCGACGAGCAGCTTGCCCGTACGCCGCACCGAGGCCGCGACCGCTTCGAAGTCCCAGGGCTTGATGGTCCGCAGGTCGATGACCTCGACCTCGTGCCCTTCCTTGGCGAGTTTGTTCGCGGCGCGCAGCGCCCAGTGCACCGTCGTGCCCCACGAG
Source organism: Bradymonadia bacterium (assembly GCA_049318805.1). Taxonomy (GTDB): domain Bacteria; phylum Myxococcota_A; class Bradymonadia; order UBA7976; family UBA1532; genus CANLBD01. The sequence goes on along the minus strand of JBMOFP010000202.1, from coordinate 5,559 downwards.
ACGACGGTCGCGTCCGTGCCGGAGCGCCGCGTGCGCGCCTTGCCGAAGGGCACGGCGTGGTCCTCTCCGCAGCGCGCGGTCTGCGCGAAGGGTTGGTTGTAGAGGAACTTCGGCTCGAGGAAGAGGTGCATGCCGCGGCTGCGGATGCAGCTGCGCAGCAGGCCCGCGGCGTCGTCCGCGAAGGCGGGCACGACGATGCGCAATCCCGGCAGGTGGCCGAAGATCGCCTCGACGTTCTGCGAGTGATAGAGCCCGCCCCCGATGTACCCGCCGCTGGAGAGTCGAATGGTGACGTTCGGCGAGAACTGGCCGCGGGTGCGCCAGTACTCGTGGGTCATCTCGATCATCTGCTCCATCGCGGGCCAGACGTAGTCGGCGAACTGCGCCGCCTCGATGACCACACGAATCTCGTCGTCGAACCGGCTCAGCCCGTTCGCGGTTCCCACGATGAAGTCCTCGGCGATGGGGGCGTTGAAGACACGCCCTTCGCCGAACGCCTGCTCCATGCCCTTCGTGACGAGGAAGACGCCGCCCTTCTCCTTGCTGGCCACGTCCTGGCCCCAAAGGAAGGTCTTGGGGTTCCGCCGGAACTCGCTGTGCAGCGTCTCGGTGATCGCCTCGCGCAGCTTCCACTTCTCCTCGACGACCGGTGTCGGCGACTCGTCCGTCGGCCACGGCTCGGGCACGACGAAGGTCGCGACCGTCGAGGCGTCGGCTTCGGGCGCGGCCTCGCCGCGGGCACACGCGGCGTCCACGTCGACCCGCGCGCGGGCCTCGATCTCGGCGAGCTCGGACTCCTGAAAGAGGCCCCACTCCAGCAACTGCCCCCGGAAGCGGACCATCGGATCCTTGAGGCGGACCTCGGCGAGCTCGGTCTCGTCGCGGTACATCTCCTGGCGATCGGAGTTGCTGTGGGACCCGATGCGCACACAGTCGGCGTGCACCATGGCGGGACCCTCGCCGCTGCGGACGTAGGCGATCGCGTCCTGCATGCCCTGCCAACTGTCGAAGAAGTCCGTCCCGTCGACGTTGATGATCTTCAGGTACTTCAAGCCCACGTAGTTGTCGGAGACGCGGGTGTTCGCCGACTGCTGGCGGACGGGCACGGAGATGCCGTACCGGTTGTTCTGGATCACGAAGACGACGGGCAGTCGCTCCCGACTCGCACCGTTGTAGGCCTCGTAGCAGTAGCCTTCGCTGGTGCTGGCTTCGCCCTGGCTGGACAGCGCCACGGCGTCGGACCCGAAGTATTTGATCGCGCGCGCCACACCGACCGCGTGGAGCGTGTGGTTGCCGGTGCACGACGACACGTTCTGCACGCCGATGGACGGCTTCGCGAAGTGGTTGGACATGTGGCGTCCACCCCCTGCGACGTCCGCGTCCCTCGAGAGGCCGTTGAGCACGATCTCCTCGGGCGTGAGGCCCGCCGCGAGGCTCGTCAGCATGTCCCGGTAGTACGGGAAGAGGAAGTCACGGTTCGGTCGGAAGCTGGCGCCGAGCGCGAGCTGAATCCCGTCGTGACCGGCGAAGGGGGCGTGGTAGCTCCACCCCATCGCCTTCTTGATGTAAGTCGACGCCCGGTCCTCCAGCAACCGGCCCTCGAACGCGATCCGATACCAGTTCTCGAGGGTCGCTCGGCCCAGCGCATGCGCGAGGCCTTCTGCAGCGGACTTCTCGGCTTTGCGCTTCGTCGCCAACGCGCTTCTCCTTCTGTGCCCGATGAGCTTCGGCTCCCCGCCGGCCGGGCGGGAGTCTCCAACCCGGATGCCTCCGGCGTCAAATCGTTGCAGCGAGGGGGCGCGTGAAGGTATGAAGCCCGCATTGCGAGGGTGCCTGAGCCGGGCCCCCCTGAACGAGGGATGTGCATGATTCTCAAGAAGATTTCGCTGATGTTCGTCCTGGCTGCGGCCGCGTCCGCCACCGGATGTGACGGCAAGAAGGACTCGGGCACGGCCGCCGCTCCCAGCGCGGCGCCTTCCAGCACGGTGTCCGCCGCCGTCTCCGTCGCCCCGAAAGACCCGGTCGACGAGCTCCTCGACGGCGCGGCCGCCTGTGTCGAGAACGGCAAGGTCAATCGCGGCTGCGACGGCTACGCCAAGCTGTCCGCCCACGTGAATCAGCAGCGCCGCGAGGCGGGCCTCGTCGGCCGTCTCGTCACCGCCGCCGAGGGCAAGGACGCGGCGCGTCGCGCTCTCGCGTTGACGCTGCTGGCGCGACCCTTCCCGGAGGAGGGCGACACCGCGGTTCGACTGCTGACTCTGTTGAAGGCCGAGACGGATCCGAACGTGAAGTCGGACCTGCTCGAGGCGCTCACGCCGCGGTCCGCACCCGGCGTGGCCGACGTCGCGCTCGAGCTCCTCGGCTCCGCACAAGAGCCGGGGCTCCGCGCGGCCGCGGCGCGCCTCCTGGGCAGCAAGGCCCACGAGGGTGCCTCCGATCGGTCGAAGCCGCTGCTGCTCAAAGCCCTCCGCGAGGACCAGGCCCCCGCCGTGCGACGCCAGGCCGCGACCAGCCTGGGCAGCCTGACCTACCAAGAGGCGCTGCCGGACCTCATCAAGGCGCTGGACGACCAGCTCGTCGCGCCCTCGGCCACCTTCGCGCTCGCGCGCTTCAAGGGCTCGCCCGAGGCCTACTCGGCGATCTGGACGCGCATCGACGCGGGCACGAAGGACGGCAAGGTCTCGCTTCCGCTGCTGGCCTCGCTTCGACTCCTCGAGGACCACCCGCAGCACGACAAAAAGAAGGCGATCAAGACCCTCGAGAAGCTCAAGAAGGTCCTCGAGAAGCAGGCCGCCGGCAACGACCCCTCCGCGCAGACCGCGCTGAAGCTCGTCGAGCGCAACCTCGATCGACTCAACGGCAAGTCCGTGGTCGACAGCGCCCCAGGCACCACGGCCCCGACCAGCGCGCCGCCCAAAGGGGCTGGCAAGTGAGCACCGACCGGGTCGACGCGCTGCGTGCGATGCTCGCCGAGAACCCGGAGGACTCCTTTGCGCGTTACGCCCTCGCCCTGGAGCTGCGCAGTCGCGGACGCACCGCAGCGGCGCTCGATCTCCTGGAGATGCTCGCGCTCGATGAGCCGGACAACCACGCGGCCTGGTTCCAGCTCGGAGACCTTCGCGCGGAGCTCGGCGCGACGGCCGACGCCCGAGACGCCTTCGAGCAAGCGGTCGCGGCGGCCGAGGCGCAGGGCGACCTGAAGGCCGCCGCCGAGAGCCGCGCCGCCCTCGACGCTTTGTGAGGCCGCAAGGGGCGCTCGCACTCGCCCTGCTCGTCTTCTGGATGGCCCCGGCCCAAGCTGAACCGCGCATTCGGGGCGTTCGACTCGAAGGCGTACCGGCATCGCTGCAGAGAGCCCTGCGGGCCGAGGTCAACACACTCCTCGACCAGCCCGCGACGGACGAAAGCCTCGCCGACATGGTCGACCGGCTCGGGGCCGCAGCCGAGGACCTCAGCTGGGACGTCCGCCTCACGCGGACCGACGGCCAGGGCGAAACGACCGAGGTCGTTTTCTCGGCCGAGCCGGCGAGCCACCGGGTCGCATCCGTCGGGCTGACGACGCGGCTCGAGGGCGCCCTGGACAACGAAGAGAGCTGGCGCCTCCTTCGCCAGGCGCAGAGTGAGGGCCGCCCGCTCAGGACCGTCGTGGGCCGTCGACCCCATGCCTTCCTGCTTCGCCTCGATGAGCTGACCATCCGGAACGTCTGGTCGAAGCGCGGGCACCGAGACGTCGTCGTCCGCTCGGAGTCGATCCCCGTCCGTGGGGGCACGGGCCTCGTCGATGTCGCCTTCCGTCTGGTCCCGGGACCCGTCTTCACGGTCGGTAGAGTCGGCGTGGAAGGCCTCCCGGGGCCGTCCGAGGCCGACCTCGAACTCCAGACCCGCCTGAGCACACGGGGCGGCGAAGACGCCCTCTTTGTCAGGGAGAGCCTCGAGACCGACGCGGAGCGCTTGAGGGCCGGGACCTGCCAGCGCGGTTATGCCCGCGCCCGGGTCTCGATGGTGACCAGGGACGACCCTTCGATGCCGCGCGTCGACGTCACCTTCAAGGTCACCCCGGGCCCGGCGCACATCGTCGGGAGCGTCACGTTCAACGGCGATCCGCTCCCCGCCTCCGTACGAGGCGACCTCGAACTTCGACCCGGCGCGCCCTGGTGCCCGGACGCGCTCGAGAGAACGCGGAGGCGGATTCTTCAGTGGATGCAGGACCACGGGCATCCGGACGCATCCGTCGAGCTCGCGGCCTCGCCCAAAGGGGGGGCCGGGCCGGAGGGCGCGGCGACGCGGGTCGACGTGATGGTCGGCGTGCAGTCCCGAGGCACGGTCTCCGTCGAGCGGGTCTGGTTCGAGGGCAATCGAGTCACGCGCGAGGCCGTGATGCGTCAGCTCCTCACGGTGCGAGAGGGTGACCTGTACCGGCAGAACGAAATCGACACCTCCGTCCAGAACCTGCTGCGCAGCGGGCTCTTCCGCGAGGCGGAGGCGCGCACGCTGACGGGGACCGGCGCGAGCGGCCGTTTCGTCGTCTTCACGGTGGTCGAGCAGGACCCCGTCGCCGTCGACGTTCTCGGCCAGTCGCTGACACTCCGCAACCTGGACCTGACCCACTGGCCCGAGGACATTGGCCAGCTCTCGTCGGGCAGCGCGTTGCGCGGCGCAGGGCAGGACCTCACGTTCCTCGGACGCCCGGACTACCTCGGTCTGCGCTTCGAGAATCGGTTCCTGCACGAGTGGTTGCTGCTCGAGGCCGAGGTCGCGCGCCGGGAGCGCGCGTTCGGTCCGGTCACCGAGTCGTGGTTCGCGACCGAGCTGGGTGTCGGCGTGAAAGGCCTTCAGAACCGACTCGCGCTTGTGCCCTTCGTCGCCTTCGAGCGCTCGGACCTGCCGAACCGCACCGGCTTCGCGGACCTTCCCGTGAAGACGGGCGTCGCCTTGACGCTCGACGTCGGCGCGGAGGCGAGGGCCGAGTTGAACGTGCGTGACACGGAGCGCATTCCGTACCTGGGCCTCGACACGACGGTCCGCTTCGCCCGCGCAGCCGGCGGCCTGGGCACGGACGTCGACCGTGACCTGCTCGACGCCGCCGCCGCCGTGAACCTCCCTCTGGGTGAGAACGACGTCGGCGCGCACTACATTTTGCGTGTGACCGGCCGATTCGCGCAGGTCTTCGCGAAGGGGGGCGTGCCCGCCCACGACCGGGTGACACCCACCGTGCGCGGCTACGACACCAGCGCCATCGCGATCCCGTTCAAGCCCTCGAAGGGCGGTGATCCCGACGACGCGGGCCTCATCGGCGGAGAGCGCGCGGCGTCGGCGACGGCCGAGGTCCGTATCCCCATCCGACCCTTGCGCCGCAACGCCTTCGGCCCGTTCATCGACGCGGCGTCCGTGGCCGGTGAGGGCGAGTCGATCTTCGACCGCCTCAACGTCGCGGCCGGGGTCATCTACTCTTTCAGCTTCTTCGCCGAGCGTCTCGAAGGCTTCACGTGGTTGGCCTACCCCTTCGAGTCGGAGACCTCGGCGAAGTACTTCGGCGCGGGCGTCGGCGGCAGCTTCTAG
>JBMOFP010000201.1:0-9706 GCA_049318805.1 Bradymonadia bacterium | reverse complement strand
CCCGCGCGTCGTGGTGTTGGAGCAAACCCACGCGCGCGACCTCGACGCGACGCGGGTCCCCGAGCCGGCGGACGCGCTGGTCGCCGACGTCTCCTTCATCTCTCTGCGCGCCGCGCTGCCCGCACCGCTCGAACGTCTCGCGCCCGTCGCCTGGGTCGCCGTGCTGGTCAAACCGCAGTTCGAGGCGCGGCGAGACGAGGTCCAGCCGGGTGGACGCGTCGACGATCCAGAGGTGGTGGCGCGGGTGTGCCGTGAGGTCGCCGAATGCCTCGAGGCGCGCGGCTTCCACTGCGAGGCGCCCGTAGACTCTCCGGTTCCCGGCGCCCAGTCGGGCAACGTGGAGCGGTTGCTGGTGGCGCGGCGCGGCGCGGGCCATGGACCGGTCTGGCCCGAGCGGGGCTGAAAAAGTCCCTGGACGGACTTTTTCGGCGTCCTGCTAGACCGGCGCGTCCTCTTCGAGCACGGGCGCGGCGCGGAGCGCGGCCTTGCCGTCGCGCACGTAGACCCGGAACCGCACGTCCCGACACTTGAACTTCTCGACGAGCTGTTGCCGCGTGCGCAGGAGCTTCTGCCGGAACTTGCGGTACTCGGTCTGCTCCGTCGGCTCACCGCACTGACGCTTCAGCGCCACGAACTCCCGGAAGACCTCCTTGAGGTAGGCTTCGTCTTCGGCGGTGAGCTCGGTAGGCGCGGGCCCCACGTGGGAGCCCTCTCCGCGCCCCTGCTCGTCCCGCAGCGCCGCGAGCAGCTCCATCGGCACCGGCCGAATCGCGGTGTTCTCGTGGCGCACGGGGAGCGGCGGCGGCTTGCCGGGGCGCTGCTCGGCGCCGGCGCGTACGTGGCCCAGCCGGCTGCCGCCCTGCGCGGGCCGGAAGTCCGCGTCCGTTTGGGTCTCGTGGTCGGCGTCGTCATTGTCGAGCCCGGGCACCGCCGGTGTCGGGCGCACGGCGCCGGCCTTGGGCTCCGTCGTCGGCTCCGTCGGGCCTTCGCCCTGCGCCGTGTCGTCGTCCACGGGGGCCGCCCGGGGCACCGGTTCAGTGGGCCCGGCGAGCGCGGCCTCGCGCGCGGCCTCACGCACGGCGGGGTGCTCCCCCGAGGTGCGGGTCGACTCGCCTCGTCCGCGCTTGCGCCCCGCCGAGACGGCCTCGACCGCCGACAACGCCAGGGGCCGCAGCCACCCGGCGAAGCGGCTCGGAAGCAGCGGCGTGCCCGACGGCAGCTCGTCCACCGCCGCGGCCAGAGCGCGCACCGCGCGGCGCGTGCCGAGGAACCCGAAGAGGACGACGACCACCGCCACGAGCACGGCGCCTCCGAGCGCGAGGCGGGCCTCCGGGCGCGGCGAGAGGGCGCGGCTCAACACCCCCTGAAGACCGCCCGCGACCTCGATGCCGACGGGATCGGCCTCGTCCCAGGACAAGAGCAACGACAGACCCGGGAGCGCCGGCACCTCGAACCGGGCGGCGCGCACGCTCGGCCCCGTCGAAACGACGACCGGCGACTTCGGGGCGGCGTCCAACGCCATCTGGACCCACGGGGCCGGCGTGCCGGGGCCGATCGGGCGACCCATCAGCGCCACGGCGAGGCGGACCAGGGTCTGGCCGGAGTCCTGGTGGGCGCGCAGCACGACCTCCACCGGCAGCGGCCCGACCGTGACCAGGAAACCCGGCGGGGTCTTCGGCGTCAAGCTGGCGACGGGCACCACCAACACCCAGCGGTCGCGCCCATTGAGCTCCACGGGGAGGCCCAACGGGGACTTCTCGAGGTCGGCGATGCGGGGCGCGAGGCGCTCCGCCAGCGCGGCGGGCCGAGCGCCCAGGGGGCGTCGGTTCGCGTCGAAGAGCGCGAGGTCGACGGTGCGATGCTCGGCCTGGAGCTGCTCCATGACCGGGTCGAAGAGGCCCGGCGCCAGCGCCAGCGGCATCTTCGGGTCGAGCTGACCGAGCGCCGTGAGCAGGCGGGGATCCGCGGCGAGCAGCCGTGTCACATGCGTCTGCGCCTGCAGCGCGTTGGTGGCCTCCAGCTCGAGGACCCGGGCCGTCGTCTGCACGGTCCGCCACTGCGCGATGCGCAGGTCGTCGTCACGGACGTTCGTCAGGGTCAACGCGCCCGCGGCGAGCGCGCCGAAGAAAACGAGGGCGACAAAGGCGAGAAGGCGCGTCGGCGTCATGGGTTGCGCGCATTTAACCCACGCAGTAGGGCCAGGGCCAGCGCGATCCACACGGGCACATACTCGACGAGGGGCCACACCCCGTCGGTCGACCAGTGCCCGGTCGCGAGGGCCCAGATGCGGGGCACGTAGGCCACCGGGACGAGAGCAACCCACAGGCACACTGCGCGCCCGAGGCCGCGGGTGGGCGCGGCCTCCAGCCAGAGCAAGCCGAACGGCACGAGCCACAGGAGATACCAGGGGTGCACGACCGGTGAGACGAGCATGAGGGTCAGCGTGAACGGCCCGAGCAGGGTCTCGAAGGGCCGTTTTCGGTCGGCACGCACCCAGCGCTCGAGTGTGACGAGACCGAGGAGCAGCAGGGCGAGGGCCTTGGCCGCGGCGAAGGCCGCCTCGTCGGGCCAGAGAGGTGCGGCGAGACCCTCGGCGCCCGGACCCACGAGGCGTCGTGCCCAGGGGACCCAGCTCGGCGGCAGGTCGACGGGGCCGACGTGCCCCGCGACGACCGCTTCGAAAGGCGCGGAGAAGAGCGCGAAGAGGCCCTCGTTGAAGCGCCACCGATGGGCGTAGGTCGTCAGCGCGGCGCCCGGGTGACCCGCGTCGGCGATGAAGGGGAGCGTCGCGATCGCGAGAGCGAGCCCGGAGTAGAGCAGCGCGCGCCCGCGCAGTCGAAGCCACACGAGGGCCGGAAAGAGCTTCGTCCCGATGGCGATCGCCAGCGCCCACCCCGCGCGCGCCCCTCGGCGCTCCGCGAAGAACGCGCCCGCCCAGACGAGGCCCGCGACCCCGAAGACGTCCACGTGGGCACCGACCGCGGACTCGACCGCGACCAGCGGGCATGCGAGCCACCCGACGGCCAGCCCTGGGGAATCACCCCGGGCGTGGGCCCATCGCGCCAGTCCTACGGCGACGCCCAGGTCCGCCGCCACGACCCCGAGACGCCACAGGAGCGGGCTCGGCCCGCCGAGGCCGAAGACCGCGAAAATCCACTGTGCGACGGGGGGGTAGATCGTGGGCAGATGCGCATGCCCGATGCGCCCGCGGATGCCTTCTAGGGCCGGGTGGCTCTGCGCGAAGGCGTCCAGCGCCGGATCCGAAGGAGCCCGGTCGAAGGGGCCGCCACCGCCGAGCAGGACCGCGCCATCCCACAGATAGCGCCACAGGTCCTCGCTCAGGACCGGGGGGACCGTCAGCAGCGCCACCCGGCCGACCAGGGCGCACACGAGCAGCCGAAGCCACAGCCCCCTGGGCACCGCCGAGAGCGGGGCACGCGCGCAGGTCCAGAGCCAGAGCGGCCCCGCGATGAGGAGGCCGTACATCAGGCCCTCGGCCTGCTCGGCCTCGGTGGTGCCCGCGAGCCACGCTCCGGCGCACGGCCCGAGCCCGGCGAAGAGGACCGCCGCCAACGGGCGTCGAGCGTCGGGGCTGGGTTCGGGCCCACGCGAGGACTCGGGCCTTCGCTCCGTTTGCCCGCCCGGCGTCTCTCGGCCGATCTCAGCGTTGCTCAACGTTGCAACACCCCCGGAGATGGACGCGGCCTCGGGCCGGGTGACGAGACCAGCCGCCTAAACGATGGAGCCGCGGTCCGGGGCCCCCGCGCCCTCCTGGGTGGCTGGCGCGCCGCGGGGCGAGGTCGTCGCGGGAAACAGGCTCCCGAGTCCGGCGAAGAGGAAGCCGAACTGGAACAGGAGCAGGAACGGGACGGCCGCCCAGAAACCCTGCCGCAACGCCTCGACGACCGTGGCCGTGTAGACCAGCCCGAAGCCGACCTCGACAAAAGCCAGGGTGTGCCGCCGAACGCCGTAGGCCATGCCCTTGAGTGTGTCGCCCCGGCGCTGGACACCAAGCTTCGGTGTCCGGACGAAGGGCGACGGGCGTCCGAGCAGCGCCTCGAGCGTCGCGCGGCTGTTGTTCAAGGCGAGCCCGATGCCGAGCGCGAGCACCACCGGGAGCTGAAGCCACCGGGCGAGTCTCGGTCGGCCGAGCTCGCGCTGGCTCAAGAGGTAGAAGACACACACGGAGACCGTCGCCCCGAGGAAAAAGGGGAGGTCGACGAACATGAACGTGGGCGTCTGGTCGAGCGCGCGCAGGTGCAGGGCGTAGGGGATCATGAGCGCCAGCAACGTCATCAGCACGTAGCCCAGGTTCCCCGAGAGGTGGACCAGCGCCTCGAGCTTGACCCGCAGAGGCTGGGGGCTGCGCAGGATGGTCGGCAGCAGCTTGCGCGCGACCTGGATGGAGCCCTTCGCCCACCGATGCTGCTGCGCCTTGAACGCGTTCATGTCGACCGGCACCTCCGCGGGCGCCACCAGGTCCGGCAGAAAGATGAAGCGCCAGCCCCGCAACTGCGCGCGGTAGGAGAGGTCCAGATCCTCCGTCAGCGTGTCGTGGTCCCACCCGCCGGCATCGTCGATCGCCGTGCGCCGCCAGATGCCGGCCGTGCCGTTGAAGTTGAAGAACCGACCCGACCGATTGCGCGCCGTGTGCTCCACGAGGAAGTGCCCGTCGAGGAGCACACTCTGCGCCTGCGTGAGCCACGAGTAGTCGCGGTTGATGTGGTCCCACCGCGCCTGGACCATGCCGACCCCGGGCTCGGCGAAAAACGGCACGGTGCGCCGCAGGAAGTCCGCGGGGGGCACGAAGTCCGCGTCGAAGATGGCGACGAGCTCACCCCGCGCCTGCCGCAAGCCGTCGGCCAGCGCGCCCGCCTTGAAGCCGGACCGCGCCGGACGTCTCAAGTGCACGATGTCGTGCCCCAGGGCCCGCAAGCGCGAAACGGTCCGCGCGACCAGCTCGACGGTATTGTCCGTCGAGTCGTCGAGCACCTGAATCTCGAGCCGGTCGCGCGGCCAGTCGATACGGGCCGTGGCCTCGAGAAGGCGCTCGGCCACGTACCGCTCGTTGTAGAGCGGGAGCTGCACGGTCACGAACGGCACCGGCGCCGCGGGATCGACCCTCGGCGCGACCCAGGGGCGCCCCTTGTGGCGTGTGTAGAGCCACGCGAGGTGGTAGCGGTGCGCTCCGTAGAGCGAAAGGCCCGCGAGCACCGCAAGGTAGAGGGCCAGGAAAGCGACGTCGCCCGGGTTCATTTCGGGGCGGGAGCCTACCAGACTGCGCGTGCGCCGTCGCGCTCGCCGCTCAGTCCTCCATCAGCGCTTCGAGGATGGGGCGGAGCTGGGCGACCGCCGACGAGTGGATCTGGCTGATGCGCGACTCGGTGACCCCCAGGAGCGTGCCGATCTCCTTCAGGTTCATGTCCTCGAAGTAGTAGAGCGTGAGGACCACGCGGTGCCGCTCCGGCAGCTCCTGGATGGCCTGCATCATGAGGTCGCGCTCGGAGGTCTGCTCCGAGGTGTCCTCGGGGCTCATCGCCTCGGGGTCCGCGATCCCATCGAGGAAATCGCGCTTCTCCTCGGCGGCCCCCGCACCCAGGTCCTCGTAGGAGACGACGCTGACAGCGCGGGCCTTGTCGGCGAGCAGGTGGTACTCCTCGAGCGAGAGGCCCATCTCCGTCGCGACCTCGACCGGCATGGCGGGTCGGCCCAGGCGACCCTGCAGCTCTCGCTGCACGGTGTCGATGTTCGAGCCCTTCTGGCGCACGCTGCGGGGCACCCAGTCGAGGGAGCGCAGCTCGTCGACCATGGCGCCGCGGATGCGGATCTCGGCGTAGCTCTTGAAGTTGCAGCTCTTCTCGGGATCGTACTTCTCGGCGGCGTCGATGAGCCCGATGACCCCGGCGCTCATCAGGTCGTCGAGCTCGACGTTCGCGGGGAGCCGCGAGATCATCTTGTAGGCGACCTTTTTGATCAGATAGGCGAACTGCTCGACGACCGCGTTCCGGTCAAAGGTGGCCGTCTCTTCGACACTGGATACGTTGCTGACCGCGGCAAGCTGCATTTCGACCCCTCCTGAACACGTCGTGAGACCCAATCACGATGCGAGGGGACTAAGAGCAGAGAGTGTGCCAGCGCTCCACGAGGCTGGAATCGGTCCGAGACGGGGTCGAAGGGTGGGTCAGCGACGGGCCCTCCACGAAGTCAGGGTGTTGATTTTTTCGACACTCCGCCCGCAAAGACTGGACCTCCCCAGGTGAACCCGGATGAGTCCCCGGGAACCCTCCGTGTCAGCGCGGACACCCCGCTCCAAGCGCCAACACAGGCGAGGCCGTGGGCGTCTCCGCGGACAGCGAGAACTCGACCTCGGCGCGGGCGTCGACCTGCCCCACGGTGAGGCAGGGATCGATCGGGGCGCCCGGATCGACGTCGAGCCACACGACCATCCTGAACCGACCCGGGGCCAAGCGGAGCGCCGGCAGGCTGGGCGGAAATGGTTCTGCAAGCCAGGATTCACGCTGAGGAAAAGCCTCCTTCCAGCCACCTGCTTCGGTTATCTCTATTCGAACATAGAGGGGCGGGTCATCGGGACCTCCGCCGGGCAGGACGGCGCCCTCGGCGAGGGTCAGCGTGGGCTCGACGGAGACGACGGGCGCGACACAGGCGGGCGCGACGAGCTGCACCTCGGGGAGGACCTGCGGAGACGCCGCCCCGTCGGCCGCGACCGGCGGGAGGTCCAGGGCGGTGCCCGGATCCGCGGCCCGGTCACCGAAGGGTTCGAGCTCGCAGCTCCCGAACAGGCCGTCCCGATCGGTGTCGAGGAAGAAGCGCGCGAGATAGCTCCCCGGGGTCAAGCGCTCGAGCCGCTGGAACTCGAAGACGCGGCGACCGGCGTCCGCCGCGGGCACACCCACCTCGAGGTGGTTCGTGGCGAGCAGGAGGCTCCGTCGCTCCCCTTCGGCCGAGCGGGGATTGAGCTCCAGCCGGAGGGGACGACCGCTGCCGACCACCCCCGATTCGACGGGGTAGTCGACCCGCCCGCTCAGCAAGGTGCGCGTACGATCGCAGTCGAGGGCCCGCGTGAGCACGAGGTCCCCTACGTCCTCGATGAGGTCGGGGGTGATGGCGACACGCTCGGTGACGTGGGTCCACAGGTCCGGTCCCGAGGACAGGCCCCCGCAGCTCGAGAGCTGCGCGTCACCGTCCATGTCGAGGTAGACGACCCGACGGTAGTCGCCCGGCACGAGGCCGGTGATCGTGAACTTCGTCGGCGCCTCGGGGGTGCCCGCGGTCCGACCGAGAGCGAGGTCCAGCGCGGCCCCGCCGTTCAACGGAACGAGCGAGTATCTGAGCGGCGCTTCGGCGCTGGGTCTCTGCCCCGCAGGCACCCCGTCGAGCTGGTCCGTCGCGAGCCAGATCCGGCCCGATTGGCCGGTGAGGACCTCGGCGCACCGCGCATCGGGCCCGAGGCCGACGGGCGCCTCGAGCGCGACGGTCTGCCCGGCCACGAGGGCCACGGCCCCCACCGTGGTGACGAAGCGGTCGCCGCCCCGCGCGGGGCCACCGCAGGGGCTCGGGCGCTGGTCCCCATCGTCGTCCGAGAAGACGGTGACCTCGTAGCATCCCGGGAGAAGCTCGCCGTATCGAAAGGCGAGGGGGGCCGCGAGCCCCGTCGGGAGCGCCGAGAGCGTGAACTCGGCCGGCCCGGGTCCGACACCCGCGCCACAGGCCTCGGACGGTCGGAAAGCGAAGTAGATGCCGGCCTCGATGGGCCGAGCGGGTTCGAGCTGACCGCTCAGGGCCGTCTCGGGGCGCCCCGGGCCGCAGAGGCGCCGCTCGAGCGTCAGCGCCACGGGCACCCCGGGCACGACCCCCGCGGCGGCGGCGGAGATGTTCTCGAATCGACCTGGGTCGACGGCGGTCGTCGCGTCCGGCGGGAAAGGGCACCCCTCGAAGCGCGCGTCACCGTCGCGGTCGAACCACGCCAACAGGTCGAAGGGCCCGGCGCCCAGGCCCTCGAAGCGCGCGGTACTCGGGAACTCCACGGTGTCGCCTTCGCCGAGCACCCGGTCTGCGATGGGAATGCCCTCCCACGACACACGCACCCGCCAGAGCCCCGTGCGTCGGAAAAGCGTCTGCGGATCCGGGCCGTCGACCACCACCTCCAGGGCGGCCTCGAACGTCGCGTCCGGGAGGCCGGCCTCGAGACCGGCGTCGAACGGACCCTCCTGGGTGGCTGCGGGGCCCGTGCAGGCCACGAGGCTCGCGAGGACCAGAGATCGGGCGACCCTCTGCATGCCTCCTTCGATAGCACAGGCGCTCCACTTTACGGACCCCGAGCGTTCGGCTCATCATGGGCCCGTGCCGCACCTGCACCCGCCCGCCGGAGTCGTGCTCGCCGCCGGGCTGGGTACGCGCCTCTTGCCGCTCACCCAGCATCGACCCAAGCCCCTGGTGCCGGTCGCGGGGCGCCCCCTGCTGGAGTGGGCCCTGGACGCCCTCGCCGAGATCGGCGCGCGCCCCGTGGGGGTCAATCTGCACCATCTGGCGGCGCAGATTCCGCAGGCGCTGGAGCGCCGGCCCGAGCCCCTCGTTTTTGTGCACGAGCCGGTCCTGCAGGGCACGGGGGGCGGCCTGCGTGGGCTCGCGGCGGCGCTGCCCCGCCGCACGCTCGTGGTCATCAACGGCGACGCGCTCTTCGACTTCGCGCTGGAGCCGCTCCTGGCCGCGCACCGTGCGGCCGAAGCGGTGGGCACCCTCGTGCTGCGCCGACCGCGTCCCGACGAGACCTTCGGTCGTGTGGCCATCGACTCGACGGGCCAAATCCAGCGCATCGCGGAGGTCCGGGGGCCCGGCGCGGACGCCCCGGGGCTCGTGGAAGGTGTCTTCACGGGTGTCCAGATCGTCGAGCCGACTCTGGTCGATGCGCTCCCGCCGGAGGGGGCGTGCGACGTGCTCCGAACGGCCTGGGCCCAACGCCTCGACGCGGGCGATCGGCTGCTCGGCGTCTTTGTGCCCGACGACGCCTTGTGGGTCGACGTGGGCACACCGGAGCGCTACCTCGAAGCGCAGCTCGAGGTGCTCCGCCGCACCTCACGGGTGCACCTGCCGCCGCCGGACGCGGAGGGTCGTCGTATCGATCCGGACGCGCGCATCGCCTCGAGCGCGCGCTTGCTCGGGCCCTGCTGGGTCGGCCCGGGCGCCGTGGTCGAGGCCGACGCGACGGTCGGGCCGGGCACGCTCGTCGATCGCGACGCGGTCGTCGCCGCCGAGGCGCACCTCGTTCGCTGTGTCGTCTGGCCGGGCGTCGTCGCCCGGGGCCAGCTCCAGGACCAGGTGCTCACGGGGTCCTAGCAGGCTGCCGAAAAAGCCGAGTTCACTTCGGCGGAGCGGGGCCCTCAGGCGTCTTCGTACCGCGCGAGGATGACCGTGATGTTGTCGCTGCCGCCGTTCGCGTTCGCCGCATCGATCAGGCGTTCGCACTTGCGGTCGAGGTCCCCGTCGTCGTCCTTGAGGATCGACTCCATCTGCTCGTCGCTGACCATGCCGGAGAGCCCGTCGGAGCACAGCAGGTAGACGTCGCCGCTCTGGGGGACCTCGTGGTGCACGTCGACCTGCACCGTCTCCTTCATGCCGAGCGCGCGCACGATCACGTTCTTGTGCGGGAAGGCCTCGATCTCCTCGGGCGTGAGGTTCTTCATCTTGA
>JBMOFP010000200.1:0-9815 GCA_049318805.1 Bradymonadia bacterium | reverse complement strand
GTCCGCCCCGCCTGTGGGTAGGTCCGCGGCCTGGATGATCTCCGGCGGACCCGAGGTCGAGAGGCGCTCGACCACCGCGGCGGCGGGCATCTGACCCTGCTGCACGGTCAACCCATCGCGGCGCCGGATCGCCATAGGGTTCGCGCCCTCGCGTACCTGGACACGCACACCTGTGGAGGTGGCGAACTCGTAGTTCTGGGTATCGGGACGACCATCTCCCCCACAGGTGAAACGCGCCGTCGCGGTGCGCACGTTCGGCACGTCCGCGAGGTCGGGGTTGAAGTCGAAGAGCGGGTCGCGGTCCATCTCGACCGGGCTGAGCGTGCTGTAGAGCCGCGTGAGGTATGGCTGCCGGCGGAAGAGCGCGTTGAGATCTTCACGCACGTCGTTGATCTCGGTGCGCACCTTCGCGGCCAGGGCCGCCCCGTCGACGGCCTGGTTCTCGGCGCCAGTGAAACCGAAGCTGCACGCCCCGTAGGTCTGGAGGTACTCGCGCACCTCGGCCGAAGACGAGAAGATGCGGTTCGCATCCAGGTCGCCGAGGAAGCCGTACGCGAAGCCGAAGTTGCAGAAATGCTGGTCGAGGGCGCGCAAGTCGCGGACCGCGCTGAGGTCGGTCAGCGCCCCGTCGGAGACGACGGGCAGCGTGAACCCGATAGAACCGAAAGGCCCGGCAAAGTCGGTCGTAAACGCGTGTCCCCCGGCCTCGTCGGCGGCCTGACTCACCACGTCGGGGTAGTTCTGTCCGCCGCCCATCCAGTCGATGGTCGCCTCGTTGATCTGAACGTGGCGATAGTTCAAAGGAATCGCGCGATTGCGCCCGAGTACGTGCACGATCACGCCCAGGTCGGGGGTCGCGGCCACGGCCGTGGGGATGATGGGCACACTCGGCGTCGTGCCCGGGAACGTCAGCTTCAGCGGCACGATCTCGCCGGTGTCCACGCCGGGCAGCAACTTGATGACCACGAAGACGGCGCCGGCCTCGATGTAGGGGACGAGCCGCTCGTCGAAGTCACCGGGAATCGTGAACTGGTTCTCGTCCAGCCAGACGCGCAGTGAGGTGACGTTCTCGGCCTCGAGGATGGCGCGGTCGTAGGGACCGACGTTCTCGCGGGACACGACGGTGACGCCGCCCCCGGGGGGAGAATCGCCGCCCGTCGGGGGAGTGTCTCCGCCCACGGCGCCGTTCGAAGATGGCAAAGGAACGGCGCAGTTGTCGGCGAACTCGAAATTGAGCTGGAAGCGCGGCCCGACCGCCGTGTCGAGCGCCTGGAAGAGCGCCTCGCTCGACAAGGCCGTCTCCACACCGCGGGGCACCGGCAGAATCCAACCGAAGTCGACGGGCGGCCCCTGGTAGTCCACCTGGACATGCATCACCGTGCTGTCGCCGTCCACGGCGAAGAGGATGCGCTCGGCGGCCTGGTTCACCGGCGTGGCGGCGTTGCAGAAGAAGCCGCCACAGGCCTCGACGGTGGTCGGCAAGAGGGCTGCCGCAACAAGTGCGGCGCTGACGGACGTGCGATTCATCGACTCTCCTCGCGGGTGCTTTCGGGCGATTCCCACCGGACGCCCGACAGACGGCGACCTTACACCGGTCGTCCACTTCAGTTCGACAAGCCCACGGTCCGCGGTGACGGACGCGCCGCGACTTTGTACCCTCCGCGCCCATGAGGCTCATTCCAACCCTGGCGCTCTGCGCGCTCCTCTCCGCCTGCGGCCTCGTGAAAGTCAAAGGCGGCCTCGCGACCTCGACGACCGTCAACGGCGTCACCGAGCGCCGCGAGGTGAAGTTCGACCGACTCGAGGACCTGCCCGCCGCGCTGGAGCAGGCCGGGACGCACCTCAGCCAGACCACGCATGCGCTGAAGAAGGCTCTCGTCGATGCGCCGCCGCCGGGCGAGGTGCGGCTCCGTGACCTCTCCCCGACCCTGGCGCGCTACGAAGGCCAGAACGACCGCGACTTCCTCGCCGCCGCGCGCACCGAGTGGCGGGCCCAGCCGCGTGAGGGCGAATCCGCGCCCTTCACCTACGTGCGCCTCGGGGTGCGGTCCTACGACGACTTCTTTCGCCGCGCGGCGGAGCTGCACGCGACCGCCTACCAGATCCGGCAGGTCGCGGGCCGCGCGCGCCGCCTCGCCGCTGCGGTGCTCGACACCCCGTCCGACGCCCGGACCGCGCTGAGCGAGCTCGTGCGCCGGGCCCTGAAGGCGCCTCGGCAGGGCCAGGCGGCGACGCTCGCCCCGCAGCTCGAAGGGCTGCGCGACCTGCTCGCCCAGAGCGCCGAGCTCGCGCCCCGTGTGGTCGAGCGCACCCAGGGCCTGGTCGCGGCCGGCCAGGGTCTGGTCGCGGGCGCCGCGGCTTCGCTCACGGACCCCCGCACGGTCCTGCACCTCGACCTGGTGAAGCAGGGGCTCGAGGAGAGCATCTCGGTGGTCGGCGAGTCCGCGTCGTTGCTGACCGAGCTGGTCTCGGAGCTTACCGGCCTGGAGGGGTGACCGGCGCGCTCATGGTCGCTTGCGCCGGCGGCCGAGCGCCGTGAGGCCGAACGCGCCCAGCAGCAGCCCGAGCGCGCTGCCGCCCGCGCCCGGCCGGGTCGAGCAGCCGTCCTCGTCGCCGGACGAGACCTGGCCCTTGCCACCCGCGCCGCCGCTGCCGCCCGTGCCGGCGTCGAAGTTGCCGGGGCCACCGCCACCGCCGCCCGCGCCGCCACCGCCGCCCGCCCCGCCCGTGGGCAGGTCCGCGGCCTCGATGATCTCCGGCGGACCCGAGGTCGAGAGGCGCTCGACCACGGCCGCCGCCGGCATCGCGCCCTGCTGCACGGTCATGCCGTCGCGGCGTCGGATCGCCATGGGGTTCGCGCCCTCGCGCACCTGGACCTGCACGCCGGTCGAGGTGATGAGCTCGTAGTTCTGGGTGTCGGGGAAACCATCCTCCCCGCACGAGACGCGCGCCGTCGCGGTGCGCACGTTCGCCACGTCCGCGAGGTCGGGGTTGAAGTCGAAGAGCGGGTCGCGGTCCATCTCCACGGGGCTGAGCGTGCTGTAGAGCCGGGTGAGGTAGGTTTGCCGGCCGAAGAGCGCGTTGAGGTCCTCGCGCACCTCGTTGATCTCGGTGCGCACCTTCGCGGCCAGGGCCGCCCCGTCGACGGGTTGGTTCTCGACGCCCGCGAACTCGAAGCTGCACGCGCCGTAGGTCTGGAAATACTCACGCAGCTCCGCCGAGGACGACGTGAAGATGCGGTTTGCGTCGAGGTCGTTGAGGAAGCCGTACGCGAAGCCGAAGTTGCAGAGATGCTGGTCCAGGGCGCGCAGGTCCCGGACGGCGTCGAGCTCGGTCAACACTTCGGGAGGGACGATCGGCAAGACGAAACCGAGCGGTTCGAGGGGCCCCGCGAAGTCGGTCGTGAAGGCGTGCCCCCCGGCCTCGTCGGCCGCCTGGCTCACCACATCGGGGTAGTTCTGCCCGCCCCCGTTCCAGTCGATGGTCGCCTCGTTGATCTGCACGTGCCGATAGTTCAACGGGATCGCGCGGTTACGCCCGAGCACGTGAACGATGACGCCCAGGTCGGGGGTCGCGGCCACCGCCGTGGGCACGATGGGCACACTCGGCGTCGTGCCGGGGAAGCTCAGCTTCAGCGGCACGATCTCGCCCGTGTCCACGCCGGGCAGCAGCTTGATGACCACGAAGACCGCGCCGGCCTCGATGTAGGGCACGAGCCGCTCGTCGAAGTCGCGGGGGATCGCGAACTGGTTCTCGTCCAACCAGGCGCGCAGCGCGGCGACGTTCTGCGCCTCGAGGATGGCGCGGTCGTAGGGGCCGACGTTCTCGCGGGAGACCACGGTGACGCCGCCCGGGTCGACGCCGCCGTCGGGGCTCGACCCAGGATCCCCATCGAAACCCGTGTTGGACGGCGAAGGGAAGGCGCAGCCCTCGTCGAACTCGAAGTTGAGCTGGAACCGCGGCCCCACGGCCGTGTCCAGCCCCTGGAAGAGCGCCTCGCTCGACAGCGCGGTCTCCACGCCGCGGGGCACCGGCACAATCCAGCCGAAGTCGACCGGCGGTCCCTGGTAGTCCACCTGCACGTGCATGACGGTGTTGTCGCCGTCGACCGCAAAGAGGATGCGCTCGGCGGCCTGGTTCACCGGGGTGGCGGCGTTGCAGAAGAAGCCACCGCAGGCCTCGGCGGGGGCGGGCAACAGGACGGCCGCAGCAAGTGCGGCAACGAGGGATGAGCGCATTCTCGACTCTCCTGGCGGGTGCATACGGGCGTCCACGACTGGACGCTCGACAGACGGCGACCTTACACCGGTCGTTCACTTCAGTTCGACACGTCGGCAGTCCGTGTCGCGGCTGACCGAGCCGGCGTCGGAGCCTACTGGCCTGGGGGGGTGACAGGCCCGTCGGCCGCGGCCTCGATCGGGCGCATGATGACGAGCTGCCGCGACAGCTCGGCGGCTTCGAGTTGCAGGCGGCGAAGGGCAGTGTAGCCCGACGCGGGAAAACGACCCGGGCGGGTCTCGAAGACGCGCCGGACGACCGCAGCGCCGTCGGGTCGGACCTCAGCGGTCAGGGCATACGAAATCCCCTGCGACTCCCCGGCGGCGCTTGGGGGTGCGTAGACCACCCTGAACCCTGGCGGAGGCACAAACACCAGCTCGTCGACATCTCGTGAGCCTCTGACCCTCACGAGGTCCGTCTCCTGCTTCTCGGCGTCGAACACAAAGACACGCCCCAGAAGCGTCAGCGGGACCGCGAGGTCGGGTCCGTCGAGGGAGGCGTAGCGCCTGAGGTCCGCAGTCCCGCTCGCGCTCAATCGCGCGCCTTCTCGGTCGAAGGGTTTCGGGACACAAGTCACGTTGGACGCCGTCAGGTCGAGCCTGTCGAGGGTCTCGACCTCGTTCTCCCGCCACCTGGATGCGGCCCACTGGTCCCGCGCGTTCCAGGCGTCCCAGGCGCGATGGTGCGTGAAGTCGGTGGTGGTCGAGAGTTGGCCGTCACCGTCGGTCCTGAGTTCGAGCCGATGGTGCGTGCGGCGCTCACCCTGCTCGACCGCCTGCCCGTGGACCAGACGAAGTGTGCCCGTGACCTCGGGGTCGGTTCCGAACTTCGGTCGTGCCTGAAAGACCAGGGCCTCGACCGCGGTGCGCTCGGGGCTGAGTTGTCCCGGAGCGCACAGGTCGCAATGCGGATCGAGCCACAGGTCCGCCGCGATCCCGGATTGCTGGGGCACGAGCACCATCAGCGAATCGAAGGCCTCCCACGACGGGGCGGCGTGGTCGGGTGCATCGTCGAAGCGTCGGCCCGCGAGGGCGTGGTCGGCCCTGATCCCTGCCGCGCGCAGCCAGCGCACCAACAAACGCGCGCGCTCGGCGCCCGATACACCCGCCGACGCCCCCTGAGCGAAGACCTCGCCGAGGGGTGTGTGTTCGTCAACGCCGTCGCCCGAGCGAAGACGTGCGAGCGCGAGGACCGCTCGCCAGTAGGACTCGACCACGCACTTCGCCTGCCCTGCGCAGGCGGACGCGTCCGGTGGGGGCGGTGCCGAGGCGTCGAGCGTCTCGGCCTCTACGTCCAGGCGCGCAGCGACCTTGTCCGCCACCCCGGCCCAGGTCCGGTTGAAGTCGGCCCAGCTTCGGCCGAAGCGGTGCCTGAGGGCCTGGAATCGCCACCAGGGTTCAGTCCGTGTCCAGTGGTCCGCCCAAGCGAGGTCCTTCCACGCCGGCAGGTCGCGCATGACCCACACCAGCCGATCGCCGCTCGACCCCGGGATTTTTTGGATGGTCTCCTTCGAGTTGTAGGTCTTCAGCGCGTAGTGCGTTCGGTCGCCGACGGTGAGGTCGAGCCGGTACTCGACGATCGGCGCCGTGTCGATGATGCGCTCCCTGGACCACGTGAGCAGGTAGTCGGCCTTCACGACACACACGGTCTCGAGCACGCTGCCCACGGTCACGCCGGGTACGGCCACACGCCGGACCTTGCCCTTTACCGCCTTCTCCCCGATGCGGTACGGCTCCGTGAAGGTCTCGCGCGCGTCGATGTCGAGGATTCGGCCATCCGGTCGACGGACCCGCGCCCGAAACTCGACGACGTCTTGCTTGCCGCCCTCGACGCACCTCAAGTTCGCGCGGTCGAGGCCTCGTTCGTCGAGGAAAGCGACGACGTCGTGCCGCATCCACTGATGGGACCACGCCTTCGGTCCCACGCCGTTGAGGATGATGTCCTCCCGCAACAGCACCACGGCGCTGGCGTCGGGGAATCGCTCCCGGGGCGGTACCTCGAGCTTCGCGAGGTCCACATAGCGCGACGGGATCGACGGCGTACAGGCCGTGCACAGCAGCAGCGCCCAAAGGATGCGACTCATGGCTGGCCCCGCCGAAGCACGAGCAAGTGTCTTTCGGCCTCGATTGCAGCCCGCGACAGGGTCCGCAGCATTTCGTACCGCGGGGGCCCGACGACATAGGCGTTACGCACGCAGACACGCTGCATCGACAAGCCCATGGGCGTCTGGTCGACGCGCAGTGAGGCACGGCCGAACTCGTTCTCGAATCGAGTCTCTGGGAGCGGACGGCTGAGTCTCCATCCGGCCGGCAGGGTGACGTTGACGGTGACTGTCGAAGAGCTCGGGACACCCGGGTAGACCTCGGCGACGGGTGTGCCGTCCAGCGGCGTCTCGAAGCAATCCACGACGAGCTCGGAGAAACGTATGCCCACGTAGTCACCATTGAGTCTCAAGGGTCTGTCGAGGTGCAGTTTTCCTTCGAGGACCACGGGCACGTCGGGGTGGGTCGCCTCTTCTCCGCGGACCTCCAGCGCATCCACGACGGCGCCCTCGAAACGAAGGAAGTCCCCCGCGACCTCTTTGCGCGCGGCCTCCGTTCGAGGCGCGAGCCGGCTCCGTGCGTAGGTCGCCGCGTCGCCGTGGCGTGTGGCCCGATACGAGCCGGTGACCTGGCCGTCCGACGCCACGTCGAGCGCGAACTCGGACTCGAAACGATTCGCCGTGGGGGTGGTCAGCGGGCTCGTCTCGACGGGCGCGCCATCGGCGGTGAGCGGCAGAACGGGTCGACCCTGGTCCTCTTCAGGCAGCTCGCCAAAAGGCACGTAGGTATTGGTCGGGTCGGTCAGAACACTTCGACCCGGGAGGTCGACCGCGAGGATCATGTGATTGAAGTTGTTGACCCCTCGCAGGGGCACGAACGCGGTGGGCGCATCGCTCGAGTAGACCAGCACGAGTCGACTCGGGATTCCATCCGCCGCGAGTAAGGCGTGCAGCAGCACCGCCTTCCCCTTGCAATCTCCGAATCGGTCGGCCAGGGTCGCGTCGGCTGGCCTCGCCTGAAAACCCGCGAGATCATTCAAGATTGCAACGTAGCGTACGTTCGATCGCACCCAGTGGCTCAGCCTCCGCGCACGCTCGAACGGGTCGGCGGGCGCGTCGCGAAGCACCTCCTGGGTCACCGCGCGCACCGCAGGCGAAACCGTCAAGCGGCCGGTTTGCAGGGCATAGATCGCGCGGGACAGCGCCTCGGCCGTAGGTTCGACCCGACGACCCGGCCACTCGACCGCGCGCACGTCCACGCGCGCCCACGGACCCCGCTCGCCCTTTCGGACCGCCTCTGGGGTTCGCCCCGGCACGGCCGTGCGTGTCCAGACGTACCGCACCTCACCGACGGTCTCGGTCACGGTGGGTGTCAAGCCGGGTACGGAGGTGGCGTGCTCGATCGCATACCCCTTCGGCACGATGACCTCGAGGCGAGCGGACTGAACGGGAGACGTCGCCTCCAGGAAAGTCGCGAGGCCGCGCCATCCGAGGTCACGGCCCGTCTGCGTCGACTCCGTGACGACGACGGTGCCGGGCACGACCCCCTGGACCGTGTGCGAACGCAGGCGGGTGCTGTCGAAGTAGGCCCCTGCGCTGGCCGGCACATCGTTCGCGTCCGTGTCCTCGAACGTACGCGACGTGCCGTCGGGCAGGATCCGCACCACGTCGACCCGCGGTCGCATCGAAAAGAAGCCATCATAGGACTCGCCCGCGACCAGGTGTGTCCGGTCACCCTTCAGATAGCGCTGCACCGTGCGCGACTTCGAGGCGTAGATCACCTCGCCCGCCGGTCCGGTGCCCGTGAAACGAAGCGTGGTGTGGAGTTCGTCCACCTGCCACGGGGCGTCGTGCACGACCGGGCTCGACCCGACCGCCGCGACCTCGGGCAACGCGACGCGCGCGCCGCCGCCGCAGGCCGTGCACAGGGCGATGATCAACCCGAGGGCGCAGAGATTTGGGCTCATGTCGGCGGAGCGTTGCAGGATACGGACTGCCCCACAAGGCCCACGTGAGACGGAGCACGACACGGTGTCCTACGGCGCGATGCCCGTCAGGCCTGCCACGCCGCCCGGCGCAGGTGGCGCGCGGCCGCACGTTCCCAGTGCACCGCGTCGGCGAAGACACCGGCGAGCTCCGTGGGTTCGAAGGCCGCGCGCGCGCCGCTGAGGTCGCGGGGGGTGCGGTGGGCGGCGACCGCGAGCGCGCGCAGGAGCGCGGCGCCGGTCGGCATCATGCGCTTCTCGAGGCGGAGGGCCTCGCGGGCGAGCTCGGCGGCGGCGGCGGCGGGGAGCGCGGCGCGGCCGCCGAGGGCGAGCTGGCCGAGGCGTCGTCGGAGCGCTTCCGTCGGGTCGGGCGGGGCCGCGGGGGGGTCGAACGCGACGGGCGGTCCCGCCTGAAGATGCGCACCCTGCAGGACATCGAGGCCCGCGTTGACCCGGCCGGCCCATTCGGCGGGCGGGCGAAGGCGCTCGTCCGTAGGACCGAAGGCGAGCAGCTCGACGGTGGGCACGGGCGCGTCGGGCACAAGCCGAACGATCGCGCGCACACTCAGGTCGGGGGCGCCGGCGAGCCGACGCAGGGCGTCCCGGTAGCACAGGTCGGGGTGGTCCGAGGGCGCGATGCAGGCCACCTCGAGCCCGCCGAGAGCGACGCGCAGGGCCGTGTCCGCGCCGAGGACCGTCGCCGTCACAAAGAGCAGGTCGGCGCCCGGTGTACGCTCCTCCTCGGGCTGGCTCAACGCCTGGAACGCCGCGTCGAGCTGAGCCGGCAGCGGTCTCTCCCAGAGGTGCGAGAGCGGGGCCTCATCCCAGGTGCTCGGGCCGCCCGGCGCCGCCGAGGCCTCTCGACCCCCACCGAGCCGGCCGTCGGTCGACCGGGTCGCCGATTGCACGAACAGTCCTTCCCGACAGAGCGTGCGATGGGGCAGGGTCACTTCGCCGAAGTCGACGGTGCGGCGGTATGCCGTCGCGGCCTGCGTGGGCGGGCCGGGCCGCACGCTCCCGACACGGTGGAGCGCGCCGGTCGCGTCGCAGAGCCAGGTCACGGCCCCCGCATAGCCGCTGGTCGCAACGATCGGCTCGCAGAACAGTCCGTAGAGTCGGAGCCCGGAGACGGGGGCGTAGACGCGCCGCGCAGTGCCGACGAGCGCCGCGCTCGCGGCGGGGGCGCGCAACGCGGCGCTCGTGGAGACCAGGTCGTGCAGGTCGTCGACCAGCTCGACCAGTCGAAAGGCCGCGTGCCCGGCGTGCAGATCGCGAGCCCCACGCACGACCCGCACCCCGGCGCTCGCGGCACGATGCAGGGCTTCGGCGCGACACGTGTGCACGGCGCGCAGCAGCTCCGCCTGGCGCACCGCGCCCAGGGCGTCCACACCCGCGGCCAGGGCTTCAGCGGCGACCGTGTGCAGACGCTCCGCCGCCGACCGCTGCGCCGCGGTCAGCTCGACGGCCGGCGACGCCGCGGTCTCGGCCTCGACCGGGTCCGGGGCCTCGGG
>JBMOFP010000199.1:0-10188 GCA_049318805.1 Bradymonadia bacterium | reverse complement strand
GGTCGCGCAGATCGTGTGGACGGACGACGAGAAGCGGGTGCGGGTCGTCGACCGCCTGCGCTGAGGCGCGCGGTTTCTCTCGTTGCGCGCGCTGCACACCGTCGAGATCGAGCGTCTCAACGCACGCGGCGACGGCATCGCCCACCTCGACGGTCGCCGCATCACGGTCCCGGGGACTTTGCCCGGTGAACGGGTGCGGACCTACTCGGCGCTGGACAGCCGAGGTCGGACGGTGTGGGGCCTCGAAGACGTCGAGGTCGCCTCCCCGAACCGCGTCGACCCCGCCTGCGCGCAGTTCGACCGCTGCGCCGGCTGCCCGCTGCGCCATACCGGCGAGGGGGTCGAGGCGGACTTCGCCGCGGAGCGCGCCACCTACGCCGTCCGGCGCCGTCTGAACCTCGAGGTGCCGGTGACCGCGTCCCATCGGCCGGTCCCCCGTGCGGGCTTTCGGGCACGCCTGTCGGCCGGTCTGTACCCGGCACACGACGGCGCTCTTGTGCCCGGCATGCGGGGCCGCGCCGAGACCGAACCCGTGGACCTGAGACACTGCCCGGCGCAATCCGAGGCGTCGAGGGCGGCCCTCGAGACGCTGATGCACGACCTCGAAAGCGCGGGGCTCGCCGACGCCGTCGCGCGCATCTCGGTCGCGACCGGCGACGACGAGCGCGTGCGGATCGTGCTCGGTGCGAGCTCGACCGAAGCGGCGGCCCGGCTCCTGGGGTCGGCGCTGGCTGAACGCTCGGGGCGCGCCGTCGCCGTGACGACCCGCCTGAATGGACCGGGCTTTGAGGCCGAAGCGGTCGCCCTCCACGGGGACCTGCGCCTGCCGTTTACCGTCGATGGAGACCGTTTCGACGCGAGCCTCACCTCGTGGAGCCCCCAGACGCCCGGAAGCCTGGCGTGCGTTCAGTCCGTGGTGGCGAGGCTGCTGGCCTGCGAGCCCGCGTCCCGGGTCCTGGAGCTGGGGTGCGGGGTCGGCACCCTCTCGGTGCACCTGGCGCGCACGTCCGCGTCCCTCGTGGGCGTGGACCTCGTGCGCGGTGCGGTCGACGATGCGGCGCGCAACGCCGCGGCGCTCGGGGTCGAGAACGCGACCTTTCGCCAGGGTCGAGCGGACCAGGCCGTGCGCCGGCTCCTCGCCCGGGGCGACCGCTTCGACCGCCTGGTTTTGCACGGCATGCGGCGGCCCTTCGGTCTGGACCTGATGAATGTATTGCCGGCGCTGCGTGTCGCCCGCGTCGTCTACGTCGCGCCCTCGGCCATCTCGATGGTGCGCGACCTCGAGGTGCTCAGAGGCTACGGGTTGGCGCACCTGGAGCAGATCGCGCAGCTCCCCGGCACGGCCCACACACTCACGGTGGGCCTGCTTCTCCCCTGAGTGTGCCGTCGTACAGGTCGAGGCGCACGAAGCGGCACTCGATGGGGCCGTTGAAGAGCACCACCCGGCGCGCCGGGTTCAGGCGGAGCCGCGCGAGGTGCGCCTTCTGGCCGACGAGCATCCAGGCCGTACAGCCGGCGAAGCGTTGCTTCAGGGTGTCGCCGAAGCCGGCGTACAGGTCGCCGAGGGCGTCCACCTCGCCGAGCCGCTCTCCGTAGGGGGGGTTGCAGACGAGCAAGGTGCCGGCGCCCGGCGGCGTCGACTCGAGCGCGTCCCGTCGGACCAGACGAACGTCGTCGGCGACCCCGGCACGGGTCGCGTTGCGCCGGGCACGGTCGAGCAGCGCCGCGTCGAGGTCACCGCCGACGATCGGCGGTAGGGGCGCGGCGGCGCGTGCACGGGTCGCCGCGTCCAGGGCGCTGAGCCAGACCTGGAATGCCGTGGGGTCGTGGGCGCGGGCCCGCAGAAACGCGAAGCCCGCCGCGCCAGGCGCCAGGCGCGCGCGGCCCGGGTAGACCCCCCGCGCAATGTGGGCCGCCTCGATGACGAGAGTCGCCGAGCCGCAGAACGGGTCGAGGAACGGCTGCGTCCCGTCGTACCCCGCGGCCCGCAGCATCGCGGCCGCCAGCGTCTCCTTCAGAGGCGCCTCACCGGCCTCGGTGCGCCAGCCCCGCAGGTGCAGCCGCTCGCCCGAGGTGTCCAGCGCCACGAGCGCGCGGTCTCCGACGAGCCGGACATGAATCGGCACGTCGGGGTGGCCACGGTCGACGTTCGGCCGCGCCCCTTCGTCGGCGCGAAGGCGGTCGCAGACGGCGTCCTTGGCCACCTGGGCCACAAAGACCGAGTTGTCGACCGCGCTGCCCGCGACCACCGCGTCCAGCGCGATGGTCTGGCCGCGGGCGACGTATCGAGACCACGGCACCGCGGCCACACCCTCGTAGAACGTCTTGCGGTCCGGCGCCCCGAACTCCGCCAGGGGCTGGAGCACACGAGACGCGATGCGGGACCCGAGGTTCGCCGTCCACAGCGCCTCGGCCTCGCCCACGAACTCGACCCCGCGAGACCCGGCGCGCACGCCCGAGAGTCCCAGCGTGATGAGCTCCTCGGCCAGGAGCGGTTCGAGCCCCCGGTCACAGGTCGCGAAGAACCTCACTCGGCGTTGCGCTGCACCATGAGGCGGTACTTCGTGAACGCGAAGGTGTGGTCCGCGATGTCCACGTTGGACTGACCCGCCGTGTAGAAGACCTGGAGCAGAATCTGGTACGGGGTGCCCTTGTCCGCCAGGAGCTGCAGGTTGAGCTGCTTCTCCTCGGCGCCCTTCGAGACCACCGCGAGGCGAATCCAGTTGCGCAGCGCGGTCTGAAGGCCCGGCACGAGCATCGGGCTGTCGGGGTCGGCCTCGCTGTCGGGCACGGCTCCGCCCTTGATGGTCGCGACGACCTCGTCCTCGACGTAGATCTTGTCGGCGGCGACGACGACCTTCACGGCTTCGATGGGCGGCTGCTGCGTGGTCGACAGCGGGAGCACCATGTTCGGCGTGTCGGGCGCGATGGTGCTGGAGACCGACACACTCTTCAGGAGGAAGATGAGGAGAATCGTGAGCACGTCCACCATGGCGACGATGTTCAGCTCACGGATTTCGCTCGCGGCTTCCTTCGCCTTCTTCACCTGCTTCTTGCGGCGCTTGTAGAGCCGCATCGCGGTGGGCAGGTCGATGAAGGCGGGCAGCCCTCCTGGCTTGGCGTTCGACATGACGGGTTCGTTCTCGCCTTATTCCGCGACGCCGATCTTCACGTCGTCGAAGAGGATGTCTTTCCCCTTGGCGCGCATGGCGTCCATCGTCTTGATGACCGTCTCGTAACGGATCAGGCCGTCCGCGGTCAGGTTCACCGTGCGCTCGTTGGGGAACTGCTTCTTGATCTCGGCGAGGCGCTCCGTGAGGGCCTCGAAGTTGAATTCTCCGCTCGGCGCTTTCGGCACGATGGGCAGCGCCCCGCCCGAGCCGACGATGCGGAACCCGACGGACGCGTCGATCGCGACCGTGAGGTTGATGCTCTCTCCGGGCTTCGGCGGGCTCGCGTCCGCGTCCTTGCTGATGGTCGGCGGGAAAATGTTCAAGATGCCGAGCGGCATGAACGACGCGATCGTCACCAACATGAAGATCACGAGGTTCATCATGACGTCGAGGTACGGGACGAGCTCGATTTCTCGATGCGCCTCGAACTCGGGGATCTTCTTGCGGGCGCGCTTCCAGAGGACGAACGCGAAGTCGCGCTCGGCCTTGGAAGCAGCCGCGCTCGGCCGGCCGTTGCTCATGAGCTCAGGCCGCCGACCGGTCGTTGCCGCCCGCCGAGCGCTGGAGCAGGAAGTTCTCGAGCACCGAAGCGTTGAGCTCCATGTGGTGCAGGACCTTCTTGCTCATGGAGCTGAGGATGAGGTGACCGATCATGCAGGCCACGGCGATGGACAGCCCGATGGCGGTGTTGTTGAGCGCCTCGGAGATACCGCGCGCCAGGAAGGCCGACTTCTCCTCGGGGCTGATGCCCTCGAGGCCTTTGAACGAGGTGATCAGACCGAAGATGGTGCCGATCAGCCCGATGAGGGTCGCGATGTTCGCCATGGCCCAGAGCGCGCTGATGCGCTTCTCGAGCTCGGGCGCGGCCCGCATCATCTCCTCTTCGATGGAGGCCGAGATCTCCATCATGCCGCTCTCGGCCTTGCTCAGACCCGCACGGCAGACCTTGGCCATGGGGTGGGTCGTCGAGTTGCAGAGCTTCTGCGCCTGGTCGACGTTCCCCTGCTTCACCAGCTTCACGATCATCTTCGTGAAGTGCTCCACGTCCAACCGCGAGTGCTTCACCATCGCGATGGAGCGGTCGACGATGATGGCGATCGTGATGACCGACACCACGAGCACGTTGATGTAGAGCGGAACGCCACCGTCCCGAAAGATTTCCATGATCGATTCCATGTCGCGCCTATCTCCTCGGCTTCTTTCGGCGTTTCGTGTCGCCGTCCGCGTAGCAGACAACGACAACGACGGCAAGCTTACGGTCCCCAAACCTTTCGGCAGCCGGGCCGACGAACCTGAGCCCTCCGGCCCCGGAACCTGCGTCGTTCATCGCCCCGGCCCACGCCCATCGCCTCGAATCAGGCGCCACGCGCGGTGGATCTTACGGTCGCGGAAATCGACGGGGATCGTCGACTCGGTGATCTCTTCGACCTTCCAGACGTTGCCCCCCTCCGCGGACGACGCCAGGGCCCCTTCCGGCCGGAATCGACGCGCGTTCGTCGAGAAGTAGACGACCCCGCCCGGTACGACCAGCCCCGCGAGGCGGTCGAGGAGCGCCGGGTGGTCCCGCTGCACGTCGAAGACGTCGTCCATCCTTTTGCTGTTGGAGAAGGTCGGTGGGTCCGCGACGACCCGGTCGAACCGCTCGCCGCGCACCGAGGGCTCGTCGAGCCACTTCAGCACATCGGCCCGCACCAGCCGGTGCTGGGGACCCCGCAGGTCGTTGAGGTCCAGGTTGTCCCGCGCCCACTGCTGGTAGGTCGCGCTCAGGTCCACGCTGGTCGTGCTGACCGCGCCGCCGGCCCCGGCGTGCACCGTGAAGGCCCCGGTGTAGCTGAAGAGGTTCAGGAAGCGCAGGCCGGCCACCTCGGCCCCGACCCGCAGCCGCAGGGGGCGATGGTCCAGGAAGAGCCCCGTGTCGAGGTAGTCGGAGAGGTTCACCCAGAATCGACGCCCGCCCTCCACGACCTGGAAACGTTGGTCGGTGCGCCCGGCGGGCTGGTACTGGGTCGCGCCCTTCTGCCGTTGTCGATGGCGTGTGTACACGTGCTCGACGGGCACCTCGAGGGCCGATGCCACGCCGCCCCGCAGCGCCTCCATCCATTCGTCGTGGTCCTCGGCGTCGCGCTCGTCGGGTCGGAGGCGCGCCGCGAGGCAGACTCGACCGGCGTACCAGTCGATGGACAAGGGCACCTCGGGGATGTCCCGATCATAGACGCGGTAGCACTCCACGCCCTCACGACGCGCCCACCGCTTCAGGTGCCGCGTGTTCTTGCGCAGCCGATTGACGAGCATGTCGCGATGCGCGGCGATCCGGGCCTCTCCTCGCGCGGGCGCGAGCGGGCGCGCGGTCTGTTCCGAGCGGTCGTCTGCGGCGTCGTCCTCGTGCTTTTCGTTCACGCGGTCATTCGAGCGCACCCCCCTGCCTCGAGCAAGCACCCGCCGGAAGTTTCCCTGTGATAGGGTCCCGCGCCGTGGAACGTTTGGCGCGCTTCTGGCGCGAGTATGCTTCGGCCTTCAAAGGCCCTTACACGTTCGGCGCGCTGTTCCTCATCGCCACGAACGCGCTCGCCGTGGCGATCCCGGGCTTCGTGCAGCATGCCGTCGACGCGCTCGGCGCCCCCGGCGCGGACCCCCAGGTCGCGGCGCAGGACGCCCGGCAGTGGGGGCTCGCCATCGTGGCCGCGGGCTTCGGCATCATCGGGGTGCGCACGCTGAGCCGAACGCTGATCTTCAATCCCGGTCGGACCATCGAGTTCCGGATGAAGAACAACCTCTTCGACCGGCTGCTCGCGCTGCCCCGCACCTTCTACGACCGCATGCGGGCCGGCGAGATCGTCAGCCGCGGCACGAACGACGCCAACTGGATGCGCGCGCTGGTCGGCTTCGGCACCTTGCAGCTCGTGAACGTCGTCATGTCGTTGACGTTCACGCTCGGCCAGATGCTGCTGGACGATTGGGTGCTGACCCTCGGCTGCGTCTTGCCCCTGGTGGTCGCGGGGCTCGTGCTGCGGCGCGCCATCGGCACGATGTTCGGCGTCACGCAGCAGTTCAACGGGGCCATCGCCACGCTCTCGAACCGGATCCTCGAGACTTACAGCGGCATCGGCGTGCTCCAGGCCTACGGCGCCCTCGGTCCCGCGACGCGCCGGTTCGACGAGACGAACGAGGAGCTGGAGCGCCTGGGCATGGCGCTGGCCCGCATTCGTTCGATGTTGCTGCCCGTGGTCAGCGTGACCGGCAATCTCTGCATCGTGGTCGTCCTCCTGCTCGGGGGCTACCGAGTTCAATCCGGCGATCTGACGCTGGGCCAGCTCGCGTCGTTCACCGTGTACGTGAATCTGCTGGTCAACGGCATGACGGGCTTCGGCTGGCTCGTGAACGCCGTGCAGCGCGGCTGGCTCTCGCTGGGTCGCATCTATGACGTGATCGACGCCCCGGCGGACCGGCCGACCCCGACAGGCCAGGTGCCGGTGCCGGGTCCCAGAGGGCACGCCGTCGAGGTGCGTGACCTAACGTTCGCGTATCCCCTCGCACCGGACCGGCTGTCGCTCAAGCAGGTCTCGTTTCGTGTGGCCTCGGGCGAGACGGTCGGCCTCTTCGGCTTCACCGGCGCGGGCAAGAGCACGCTGCTCTCGCTCTTGGCCCGGGTGTACGACGCGCCGGCCGGCACGGTCTTCGTCGACGGGGTCGACGTGACGACGGTCCCCGTCGAAGACTGGCGCGCCGCCGTGGCGTGCGTGCCGCAGGAGCCGTGGCTGTTCAGCACGACGCTCGCACGCAACATCGCGCTGTCCGAGCGCGGCACCTCGCCCGATCCGGTCCGGCTGCGCGCCGCGGTCTCGGACGCCGCGCTGGACGTCGACCTCGAGGCCTTCCCGGAGGGTCTCGAGACCCTGGTGGGAGAGCGCGGCATCACACTCTCGGGCGGGCAGCGACAACGTGCCGCGCTCGCCCGGGCGTTCTATCGCGACTTCCGGCTGCTGCTCCTGGACGACGTGATGAGCGCGGTCGACCATGCCACGGAGAAGCGCCTCATCGACGCCGTCTATCGACGATGCGGCGCCGCGACCACGCTGTTGGTCTCGCATCGTTGCAGCGTGCTCGCGCGGGCGGACCGCGTGCTGGTCTTCGACGACGGCCGCCTCGTCGCGGACGCGCACCACTCGGTGCTGGTCCAGGGGGACGGCCCGTACGCGCGCGCCTGGCGCCTTCAGCAGGCGGCCGAAGCGCTCGAGGGCGCGCCATGAGCAGCGATCTGGAGATGATGCGACGGCTCTGGCCGTGGGTCCGCGGAGACCGCGCCTGGATCATCGGTGTTCTGCTGCTGACCCCACTGGGCGTCGGCCTCGGGCTGCTTCAGCCGCTCGTTCTACAGACCGCGATCGACGGACACATCGCCGTGGGCCAGATGAACGGGGTCGCTGCGCTCGCGGCCGCCTACGTGGCGCTCGTGACGTTCGGCTTCGGCGCTCGGGCCCTGTCGATGTACGGGCTGCAGCGAGTCGGCCTCCGGGGCCTCACCCGGCTTCGGCGAGGCCTGTTCACGCACGTCACGCAACAGGGGCAGCGCTTCTTCGACCGGCAGACGACCGGCGGGCTCATGACCCGCACCACGAACGACGTGGACGCCGTCTACGAGAGCCTCTCCATGGGGGCCGTGAGCCTCCTGACGGACGCGCTGACCATCGTGGGCACGCTGGTCGCGATGCTCCTGCTCGACTGGCGCCTCACGCTCGTGTGCGCCGCGACCGCCCCGATCATCATCGTGGTCGTCGAGGTCTTCCGGCGGCGCCTGCGGGCGTGGTCCCTGGTCATTCGCGCGGCGCTGTCGAGGCTCAATGGCTTCTTCGCCGAACGCGTCCACGGCATGAGCGTGGTGCAGCTCTACGGCGCCGAGGAGGCGTCTCGCCGCGAGTTCGCGGAGCTGGGCTGGGCCTACGCGGACGCCTATCGACGCTCCAACTGGTGGGACGCGGGCCTCTACGCGATCATGGACGGCATGAGCGCCTTCGCCGTCGGGCTGGTGCTCTGGTATGGCGCCGGCCGTGTCTTCGAACCCCAGAGTGGCGTGACGCTCGGGCTCCTGGTCGCGTTCATCGACTACCTCAACAAGGTCTTCGTGCCGATTCGGGAGTTCTCCGGCAACCTGGCGACCCTCCAGCGCTCCACCGCCGCGCTCGAGCGTGTCTTCCAGCTCCTGGACACGCAGGAATCGATTCGACCGGGGACCCACCCGGTGGCCTCGGTCCAGGGGCACGTGCGCTTCGATCACGTGACCTTCCGTTACGGCCCGGACCGGCCCGAGGTCCTCCAGGACGTGACGCTCGAGGTCCGGGCCGGCGAGGTGCTCGCGCTCGTCGGTGCGACCGGCAGCGGAAAGTCGACCATCGGCAAGCTGCTGACCCGCAGCTACGACGGGTACACGGGCTCCATCACCCTCGACGGGCAGGAGCTCCACACCCTGGCCGTCCAGGACCTGCGCACCCAGGTCACCGTCGTGCATCAGGACGGTTTCCTCTTCGACGGCACGCTGGCGGAGAACGTGACGCTCGGGGACCCGAACATCAGCGCCGAGCGACTGGCCCAGGCCTGCGCGCAGTCGCGGCTCTCGGAGGTCATCGCGGAGCTGCCCGACGGCCTCGAACATCGCGTGACGGAGCGCGGGAGCAACCTGTCGGTCGGCCAGAAGCAGCTCGTGGCCATCGCGCGCGCCCTGGTCCGCGACGCTCCGCTGGTCATCCTGGACGAGGCGACGGCCAGCGTGGACTCGCTCACGGAGCGGCGCATCGACGACGCCATCGCGGAGCTCTTCGCGCGCAAGACCGTCATCGTGATCGCGCACAGACTCTCGACCATCACCCGCGCAGACCGCATCGTCGTGCTGCACCGCGGGCAGGTCGCCGAGCAGGGCACGCACGACGCGCTGCTCGCCGCGGGGGGTCGATACAAGCTCCTCGTCGAGTCCGGCTTCTCGGTCTGAGGTCCGCGGGGCTTGCGGCGAAAGGGCTCGGCGACGGACGCTGGGGGGGTCCACTTGACTCGAGAGGGAACCCCGATGATCGACCGAAGCCGCCACCTCCTCTGCCTGGGCCTCGCACTCTGCCCCGGTCTCGCCCACGCGGACATCGCGACCCTGTGGGCCGCGGCCAAGACCGCGACGACCGGGGCCACCGGCCTCGTCG
This sequence comes from Bradymonadia bacterium, assembly GCA_049318805.1. Taxonomy (GTDB): domain Bacteria; phylum Myxococcota_A; class Bradymonadia; order UBA7976; family UBA1532; genus CANLBD01. The sequence goes on along the minus strand of JBMOFP010000199.1, from coordinate 833 downwards.
GCGATCGATGGGACGGTCCCTTCGGCTACGGGGTCGCCGCGGGCGCCGAGTTCGTCGGCATCGACGTCTTCGGCGAGGCCCTGATGTTCGGGACCGACCAGTACTATTTCACGGGCAACGTCGGCATCGACCTCACGTTCGGGGACGACGTTCGTTTCGGCCTCGGCGTGTTCACGGGCCCGCTCGTCTACGTGTTGCCGGAGCCCACGACCCCGAGCGGCTTCGACGTGAACGCCATCCCCGCCGGCACACGCAACACCCTCGAAATGGCGGGGGTCTCCCTCGACCGGATCAACCAGGAGTACCAGTCGATCGCCAAGGACGAGGAGGCCGCGAATCGCACGCTCTTCGGCTGGAACGGCCGCGCCCGGCTGTCGCTGGAGTACGCGATTCTGCCCATCCTGTTCCTGGGCGCCGAGGGCGGCGCGGGCTACCACTACGTGCTCTCGGGTGAAACGGCGACGGCGGCGGGCAAAAAGAAGCTCGTGCAGTCCCAGAAGGTCGCGAACCCGAGCGTGCCCGACCAGGCCTGGGAAGACCTCAGCGTCGCGCTCGGCGCCGACAAGAAGGACGACAGCCCCAAGACCGGCATCAATTGGGACGCCGGGCTCTTCCTGAAGGTCGAACTTTGAGGTCCCTGCCCGCGTGCCGGACTTGAACCAGACGGGCTGAATCGTCGACAAGTGTGATCGGCGGCGGGATTGAGGGGTCTCGAGGATGCGGTCAGCATCGATTGGAAGCGCGCGCGGCCTCTGGGTCGTGCCGATGGCGTTCGGTTTCGCGACGGCGTGTGCGCCCAAGCTCGAGACGGGCTGCTCGTCGACGGTGGAGTG
>JBMOFP010000198.1:0-10287 GCA_049318805.1 Bradymonadia bacterium | reverse complement strand
TCAACCTGCCCACCCGGCCTCGACTGTCGTCACCCACGGATGTCCTATGAGGCCCACTTTTTCAGCGTCTTGTTAGATCTGCTTCTCGAGTCGATCCAGCGTTCGCTCCAGCGCGTCCAGCTTCACTTCGACGGATCGCTCGGCAACGCGCATGTCCTTCGCCGCGGTGGTCCGCAAGGCCTCGACCTCGCGCTCGGCGATCATCCGCTCGCGCTCGAAGCCGACCAGCGCGTTGCGCATGTCGCTCTCGGCGCTCGCGCCCTTGGCGATCGACCGCTGCTTGATCCCCGACGCCCGGGCGTCGAGCTTGACCAACCGGTCACGCGGCTTCTCGGTCATCGCGTTCCGGTCCTTCTCGACCCCCGCCTGGGCCACGGCGACGTTGGTCCGGGCGTCCAACGCGTCGTCCCGATTCTCCCGCGCGAGGTCGGCGCGGTCCTTCGCCTGGTCGGCGCCGAGCTCACGCGCGTCCTTCTGTTGTTCGACCGCGACGGCGTTCACGTCGCGGCGCTCCTCGTTGACCTCCTTGCGCTGGTCGTTCGCCAAGGCCTGGGCCTCGGACATCTGCTTTCGTTGCAGCTCCGCGCTGTCGAGCGCCGCCTTGCGCGCGACCTCGTTCTGCTCCGCTTTGGCGGTTTCGAGCTTCTTGTCGGCATCGCAGGCGACGAAGCCCGAAGTGGCGAGCAAAAGCGAAGGGATGAAGGAACGCGTCAGGAACTTGGATCGCATGTCTGTGTCTCCGTTTGATTCGAGGGGTGCCCTCGGGGGAACTGCAGTCAGCAAGGGACGTGCCGCGGTTTCAGCCCCCAATCGCCGCCTCATCACATCAGGATGAACGACACACCCTTTCAGTTCGACGGAGCGACGGCCCTGAAACACTGGCCCCAGCGTGCGGCTGCGATCTTGCCGATGGGTGATTCATCGAAGCGAGAGGCGCACTCGGATGAAGGCATTGATCGGTGGTCGGGAGATGAGCTGGACGGATACCGGGGGCGATGGCCTCTCGCTCGACCACCCGAAGGTTGGACAGGCGTTCGTCGGACCGGCGATCGTCGGCGGTGTGACCATCGGCAGCCGTGCCCCGTTCGATCGCGGGGCCGGGTGCTCGTGGACACACGGGCAGACATCGACGTCCCGACACTCATTCCACTCAGCGAAGCCGAAGTTCTGCTCGCCGGGATCAAGGGCGCCGCACTCGTGACCATCGCGGGCGCGGCACATCTACCCAACATCGAGCGGCCCGAGGCGTTCAACGCCGCGCTGCGCGAGTTTGTGAAAAGGTTCGAGTCATGAAGAAGCATCTGTCGATTGGGTTCATCGTCTCGCTCTTCGTTCTCCACCAAGGCTGCAGCGATGCGGCCCAGGAGACCGAGGAGCTCATCGACTGCGCGAAGATCTGTCCAGACTACGACGAATGTGTCGACAGCAGTCTCGACCTGAGCGACTGCACGTCCACCTGCGAGACCCGCTCGGACGAAGACGAAGAGTATCGCCGGAAGGCCAACGCCTGCGAGGCGTGCGTCGACGACAAGGCCTGCCTCCAGTCTTTCCCCTGTCTGGCGGAGTGCGCCGGCGTTCTCCCGCCGGAGTGAGAGCGACCCATGAACATGCACCAGTCCAACAACAGCCCCCCCTTCACCGACACCGAAGGGCTCCGGCGAAACGCGCGCAGCCACACCGAACGCGGTGCGGTGACGACCGGTTATACGGCCGACAGCGAGGTGGTGGTCGAGATGCTCAACCGCGCGTTGGCCTCGGAGCTCGTCTGTGTGCTCCGGTATCGACGCCACCACTTCATGGCCCAGGGACTCGTCGCGGGCGCCGTGGCCGCGGAGTTCCTGGCCCACGCGGGTGAGGAGCTGGGACACGCCGACCAGCTCGCCGCGCGCATCGTGCAGCTCAACGGGGCGCCGGACTTCAATCCCGACGGCATGGCTGAGCGCGCCCACGCCGAGTACGTCGAGGGCGAAACACTCCTCGACATGATTCGGGAGAACCTGGTGGCCGAGCGCATCGCCATCGACGCGTACCGGGAGATGATCGCCTACCTCGCCGACGACGATCCCACGACCCGCCGCATGCTCGAGGGGATCCTCGCGGTCGAGGAGACCCACGCCACCGACATGGCGGATCTGCTGGCGATTCACCGGCAGCGCGCGCCAGAGACCGAGGCGTCCCAGCGCCCGGTCGAATAGCAGGCTGCTGGAAAAGCCGAATGATTCCGGGAGCGTCCTGATAGGGCGGCGCGCCGCCGGACGCTACGCCTTGCGCAGCGCCCCACTGACCTGGGCGAGGGCGTCCACCGCGAGGGCGAAATCAGGCGCCAGCTCGACGGCCGCCTGGAAGCGCTCGAGGGCCTCCTCGAGGCGTCCGGCCTCGTGGTACATCCGCCCGCAGTTGAAGAGCAGGTTCAGGCGCTTCGGCTGCACCCCGAGCGCGCGCTTGAAGAGCGGCTCGCCCTCGGCGCCCCGCCCGGCGTTGCGCAGCGCCAGCGCGACCTCGTTGAGCAGGTTCGTGAGCCGCGGGTCCCGGTCGGCCAGATCGCCCAGCGCGAGCGCCGCGCCCTCGAGCTGCCCGGCGGCGAGCAGGCGCTCGACGTCGGCGGCCCCGGCCCGCGCCACAGGCACGCCCAGCGCCTCACGCAGCGCCGCCCGCGCACCCATGTGGGCGGGACCATCGAGCAGCGACACGAGCGCCGTGAGCTGTCGAACGTCCCGCCCGACGGCGCTGATGTAGCGCTGCACGAGCCCCCCGGCATCCCGCCCGGACCGGGCCAGCGCGGTGGCGAGGGTGCGCAACCGAAGCACCAGGTCGTCGGGCAGTCCCGCGAACGCGATCTCGCTGCTGGGACCGAAACGCGCGGCCAGGCGCTCGACCTCGTCGGCGGGGAGCGTGAGCCGCTCCAGGGGCACGTCCAGCACCCGCGCGAGGGCATGCAGGTGTGCCTTGACCCGCGCCTCGTTCTCCCTCGGCGGCGCGACCTCGGCGCTGCGTCCGACGGCCGCCCGCTCCAGCGAGACCACCATGTCGGCCTCGGCCAGGAGCACGCGCAGCCGCTCCGCCGTAGGGGCCTCGGGCTCCGCGAGGATGCGCAGGAAGAGGTGCCGCAGCCGGTCGCTGTCGCCCACGTACGCCGGCCGCAGCCCCCGCAACGTGTCACAGGTGCGGTGCAGCCGATCGCGGACCTCGCGGTCGGTCACGCCGAGCGCCCGGAAGAACCGCTCCACCGCGGGCTCGGGCCGCAGGCGCTCCTGGGACCGCGCGATGGCCCGCACGAGGGCGCCCACCACCGCGACGCCCACCCGCTCCGCCCGACCCTCGTTCCAGTGGTCGACCAACCGCTCGATACGCCGCAGATCGACCTCGGCCCCGGGATCGAGCGCCCGCCGCAGGAACTCGAGGCGGGCGACGAGCGCGGCGCTGTCGACCTCGGCATCCTCTGGAGCCCGCCGCAGCGCCTCTTCCAGCAGCTTCAGCCGCGCCGTGTCGATGTCGAGACCTTCGGCGCTGCCGTCGACCAGCAGCCCGGCGAGCCGCGCGGCCGCGCCCGGGTCCGGCGGACGCATCGCGCCGAGCGCCGCCGCCAGGCACCGCAGCCGGTCCAGGTCGATGGGGATCTCCGGCAGGCCCTGCAGCACCTGCTGCAACAGGGCGAGCCGACCGCGGTCCACCATCTCGAGCTGGTCCTCGGCGAGCAGGACCGACGCGACGAGCGCGCTGCGACTCTCGCTCGGCAGACCCGTCACCATCGAGACCGGCACCCGCAGAACCTCGGCCAGGGTGCGATCGAGCGTCTCCCCGAGCGACGGGTCGGGGGTGTCCCCCGCGGCGAGCACGTCGGCCGCGAGGGCCTGGAGGCGCGTCCAGCCGGACTGTGACAGCGGCTGCACGTCCACCCGGTGGGCGACGACGCCCTGGACGAAGGTCAAGGCGCCGCGGACGCTCGCGAGGTACGGCACCTTCGGGTTGCCCGACGCGAAGAGCTCGTCGAGAACGCCGAGGTAGGCGCGGGCGCGATGCACGGGCACCCCGCTCGTCCGCGCGAGGGCCTCGACGGTCTGCTGCGGGGTGTCGAGCTGGAGGCGCAGGAGCTTCACGACATCGTCGGCGATGGGTCGCCCGAAGAGCGCGTCGAGCCGGGCGAGGAGGACCTGCCCGTCCTTCGCCTGGGCCTCGGCCGCCCGCCCGTGCACCCGCCCCGCGAGCTCCGACATGCGACGTCGCCACGCTTCGTCGGCCGAGAGGTTCCACAGGCGCTCGTCCTGTCGCAGCAGACGCGCGCCCGCCATGTGGATCAGACGACTGCGCGAGAACGCCTCGCCGCGCTGTTTGAGCGACTGCACCTCGACGGACAGCGCCTCGATCGTCAGCGGCGAGCCCATCAACGCGTCGACGCCGATCTGCAGCGCACGCGCGAGCTCGTCCTCGCTCCAATGGGTCGTAAACGCGAACGCCCACGGCCGGCGCGGACCGAGCGCCTCGAGCCCGCTCATCAGGCTGAGCGCCCCCAGGTCGGGCATGGCCCAGTGCAAGAGCACGGCTTGGGGCAGCTCACCCTGCCCGGCCAGCCGATCGAGCGCCAGCGGGGCCGAGCGCGCGCCGGTGATCTCGACCCAACCGCACGGCTCGAGCGTGCGTTTGATGAAGAGCACCATCGTCGGGTCCTCGTGGACCGCCAGGATGCGCATGCGCTCGGTCGCCGGGGACACCGCCACGCGCGTCAACCGAATCGAGCGATGAAGTCTGCGACGATCTGGACCTCGGCCTTGGAGCCGATGACGAGCCCGGTGCGCTCGTGCAAGCCGTTCGGCTCGAGGTCGAGAATCCGCCGTGTGCCGTCCGTGGCGGCCCCGCCGGCAACCTCGGCGATGAAGGCCAGCGGGTTGCACTCGTAGAGCAGTCGCAGCTTGCCGCGCCCGTTCTTGCGGTCCGCGGGGTAGGCGTAGACGCCGCCCTTGAGCAGGTTGCGGTGGAAATCCGAGACGAGCGAGCCGATGTGGCGCGACGAAATTCGCCGCTTTTCCTCGTCATTCCGCGCCTTTACGGAGTCGACCCACGGGCGCGTCCACTGCGGCCAGTACGGCTCGTTGCTCTCGTTGATGGAGAGCATCGTCGTCTTTTCGGGCATGCGCAGATTCTCGCCCGTGAGGAAGTACTCACCGCACGAGGGGTCGAGCGTGAAGCAGTCCACGGTGTGGCCGTCCGTGTAGACGAGCGCCGTGGACGAACCGTACACGATGTACCCGGCGGCGACCTGTTCGCGCCCGGGCCGCAGCACGTCCGCGCGGACGATCTCGTCGGGCCGTGTGCGCCGGAAGATGGCGAAAATCGTGCCGATGGAGACGTTCACGTCGATGTTGCTGGAGCCGTCCAGCGGGTCGAAGCACACGACGTAGTCCCCGGAGCGCTCGCGCTCGACCTCGATGACCTCGTCCTCCTCTTCACTCGCCATGGCGGCGACGCAGCCCGAGCGCCGCAACACCTCGATGAAGGTGTCGTTGGCGATACGGTCGAGCTTCTGCACGTGCTCACCTTGCACGTTCATCTCGCCGGTGCCGCCCCACAGCTCGATGAGGCCGGCGCGCCGCACCTGCGCGGTGATCAGCTTGCCGACGACGCCAATCTGCGCCATCAGCCGCGTGAACTGCCCGCGCGCGTCCGGGTGGAGGTGCTGCTTGCGGAGCACGTGTTGCGTGAGCGTGATGCCGAAGTCGACCGCGTGTGAGCTCATGTCCTGCCTTTGCGACGTCTACGGGCGATTACTTGAGATCGTCGGTCTGCGCGGGCGCGGGGGCCGGTGCCGCGGTGGGCGCCGCCGTAGGGTGCGCGGGGCCTGCGCTTGGGCGCGCCGCGGGCTCGGGGCGCGGCGCCACCGGGCCCACCCCGGGTCGACGGCTCGGCACGGCGCTCGGGGGCGGCGCGGCAGACTCGACGGCCACAGTCACGGGCGGCGGCGGCACGGGGCGCAGGTCCGCATGCAGGGTGACCGCGCCGTCGACCTGGACCGTCTGGTCGACCGGCACGTGCCCATCGGCCGTGAAGTTGACGGCGATTCGAGCGCCGACGGGCACATCCAGCGTGACGGGCAGCCGGTCGATCAGACGCGGCGGCTCCGCGACTCCGTTGGCCGTGACCGTGACCCGCGCGGTGACCTGCGCGGGCGTGGCCTCGAAGGTGACGCGCGCGCTCGTCGGCGCCCGAGACACCGGCGCAGCCGACGGCATCGCGACGGCCATGGGCGCGGGTTTGTCCTGGAAGGCGTAGAGCGCGATGCCGCCCACAGCGAGACCGAGCGAGACCGCCGCGATGATCCAAGGCGTCCGGCTCTTCGAGCCAGCGTCGACGGGGGGCATCGAGAGCCCGCCGCTCGACACCTGCTGCAGGCTCACCTGGCCCAGAAAGCCCGAGGGCACCGACCGCTGAGACGGGGCCTTGGACACCGAACGCAGACTCTGGCTCTCCGAGCCCTTCAGGTCGTCGGGGCCGATCGTGCTGTCGAAGCCGAGGTCCCCGTTGGGTGTGGCGAGGGCCGGCATCGAGAAGTGACTGCGTCGGACCGCGGCGCCCCCTTCGAGGGCGTTGCGCATCTCGGCGGCGTTCTCGAAGCGCCCCTCGCGGGTCTTCGCGAGCGCGCGCCTCACCGCGTCGATGATGGGCTGCGGCACGTTCGGAGAGGGCGAGAGCAGCTCGAAGCTGGGCGGCGGCTCGTGCATGTGTTTGACGAGGATGCTGATGGGGGACTCGCCGTCGAAAGGCCGCCGCCCCGAGAGCATCTCGTAGAGCATCACCCCGACGGCGTACAGGTCCGTGCGCAGGTCACAGCGCTCGCCGCGGGCCTGCTCCGGCGACATGTACGCGGGCGTGCCGAAGACCTGCCCGGTCTTCGTGAGGCCGTCGCCCCCCGGGCTCGCGTCGTCGGCGATCTTCGCGAGCCCGAAGTCGAGCACCTTGGCGAAGTCCGGGTTGCCGCTCCGGGGCGAGATGATCACGTTCTCGGGCTTGAGGTCGCGGTGCACGATCCCGCGGTTGTGGGCGTCCTCGACGGCGTTGAGGATCTGCACGGCGATGCGCACCGCGCGCTCCGGATCCAGCGCCCCCTCGTTCTTCAGAACCCGCGCGAGGGTCTGCCCCTCGACGAGCTCCATCACCAGGAAGAGGTGGCCCTCGTCGGTCTGACCGAAGTCGTGGATGGTGACCACGTTCGGGTGGGAGAGCGTGCTCGCGGCTTTCGCTTCCTGCATGAAGCGCTTCACCGCGCCCATGTCGCTCGCGATGGAGTCCGGCAGCAGCTTGATCGCGACCTTGCGACCTACGGCGGTCTGGGTGGCGACATAGACCGTGCCCATGCCCCCGGCCCCGAGCCGCGCGTCGATGACGTAGCGCTTGTCGAGAGTGCGACCGATGAGCGCCGCGTCCCGGTCGGCCGCGGCGTCCTTCACCCGCATCAAGGCCGTGCCGTCCGTCGGGCATCGCTCTTGCGACGCGTCGAACTCCTGACCGCACGTCGGGCACAACCTCATGCGCGCTTTCCTTCCAGAGGTCGCTCCATTGCGCCTCTCCGCCGCGGGCCATTAACATCAACGGCCACGGGTTTGAATCCCTCCAACGACTCCGGACAGGAATCGCATGCCGCCGCGCAAAATCTTTGCCCTGACCTTCATTCCGTTCGTCCTTTTCTCGCTCGGCTGTAACGAAGATGCGGCGGGCGGTGAGAAGGGTGCGGGCGGCACCGGGGGCACGCCCCCCGTCGGCGGTGCCCCGTCGGCGCTCGAGACCGGGGTCGGCGGCGCCGTCGAGCCTGGGGACGCAACACCCGGAGGCGATGAACCGCCCCCCGAAGAGGACGCCGAGGTCGAGGACCTGGACATGGGCAACCCGATGCCCGAGGACGCGGGCCCCGTCGCGGACGTGCAGATCCTGCCCGATGTCGACGTCGGGCCGCTGGACGGTCCGAGCTGCGATCCGCGTCTGAACGCGGCGGCGTGTGCGCCGGGCAGCTTCTGCGTGCACGTGCCCGGCGCCCGCGAGTACGTGGGCGCCTGCCAGGCCGGGGACCAGTGTGTGCCCGGGGACCCGGCGACCTGCCCCGATCCGGCGCGGCCCCACTGCGCGCTGCGCGGCGGCGGCACCTTCTGCACGGCCGTGGGCGCGCTCGAGGAGGGCGAGTCGTGTGTCGATGAGCTGGACATCCCGCAGCCCTGCGAGGAGGGCCTGCTGTGCAACAACAGCGTGTGCCAGACCCGATGTGATCCCGAGGCCGCGGAGTCGACCTGCAAGGAGAACTGGCGCTGCGAGGACATCACCTCGGCCATCGGCGTGAAGGCCGGCTTCTGCCAGCCGCCGGCCTGTGACTGGTTCACGGCGCGCGGCTGCATGGCCGGGCAGAAGTGCTCGTACACGATCCGCAACGACGCGCAGATCGTGGGTTCCTGCACGCCCTTGGACGGCCCCGGCAACTCCGAAGGCGCGCCGTGCGACATCTTCGGCGGCGGCGGCGACAACTGCGCGGTCGGCCTGGTCTGCACCGGCCCGCCGGACCGCCAGCGGTTCTGCCGCTACCTGTGCGACACCGGCGGCTACCAGGCGCCCTGTCCGGAGCGCTTTCGCTGCACCGAGGCCCTGGCGACCCAGAACGGGCGTATCCGCGGCCTGGGGATCTGCGTCACGAACCAGTGACGGCGCGGACCTCGACGCCGAAGCGGCCGTCCTGACCGAGGCGAATCGCGGCGAAGCGGGCGACCGCGTCGAGGCGTCCGCCGAGCTCGTGCCCCATCGTCGACGAGGGGTGCGCGTAGACGTCGACCTCCTGCCCGTTGCGGGCCAGGTAGACGCCGTGAAAGTCCAGGTGGTGATGGCCGTGGAGCACGAGCACGGCGTTGCCCGGCTTGCGCGCCTGGTAGGTCGCCAGGCGCTCGAGCAGGTCCTCGCCGTCGTAGGCGATGAGGAAGCCCTGCTTCGGTTCGTCGAGCAGTCGTTGCACGCCGCCCTTGCCGCTCGGCAGGTGCGCCGCGTGGTGGTGCAGCGCCACGACGACGGGGCCGTCGGCGGCGGCGAGGACGTTGCCGAGCCGCTCGAGCTGTTCGACGCCGAGCAGGCCGACGGCGTTGGAGAGCAAGTGACGCGACACGTAGCGATTCGAGTCCAGGGTCACGAGCCGGACCCCACCCTCGAGCGGGTAGACGCGGGGGAAGAGCACACCCGACCCCTCACCGCGGCCCTCGAGGGCCCAGAGCGCGCTGGCGAAGGCCGCCTCGCGTGCGGCGCGCCGTGTGAGGTCGGTGTCCGGTGACTCGGTGACGTTGATCGAGAGGTCGTGGTTTCCGGGCACGAGCGACACGGGCACACCCGCGTGGGCGAGGGCCTTGCGCGCGACCGCCCACTCCTCGGGTTGGCCCAGGTCCGTGATGTCCCCCGTGACCACCAGGCGTTGCGGCGCGAGTCCGCGCACCTCGGCGAGCACAGTCGCGAGGCGCCGCTGAAGCTCCTCGGAGGTCGGCGGCGTGAGCCCGTCCGGCCACTTCGCCTCACCCTGCTGGACCTCGTACGGGGGCTCGACCGCCGTGAGGTGCAGGTCCGACACCTGGCACAGCAGCACGCCGCCCGTGACCGCGGGTCGAGGCGGCATCGACAGCAAACGCGGCGCGAAGGCCGCGCGGGCAAAAAGCGCCGTGGCTTCGCCGAGCCCCGCCGCGACCAGCCAGTAGGCGTAAGCCACGAGCGCGACGAGAATCACCGGGATGAGCAGCACGACCGCCAGAAGGCCGCCGCCCACGAACGCGGCCTTCACGAGGTCGAAGAGGTCTTCGGGGTTCGACGTGTAGTACGTGTCGACCCAGCGGTAGACCTGACCCACGGTGCCCGACTGGAGGAATGCCGGGGTCGGGAGCCACCCCGCGTGGAGCGCATACCCTACGGCGATGCCGAGGAGCACCACGCCCACGAGGGTCGACTTGAAGCGGTCCAGGAACGGCTCGAAGGTCTCGGCCATGCGCGCGCCGGCGTGGCCGAGGGCCATGACGAAGTAGAGGCCCAGGATGCGGACGACCAGGCGCACACGCGGCGAGCGCACGGCCCACCACAGCACGCAGGCCGCCCCGATCAACCCGAGCGCGAGGCGGAACGACGGCCCCAGCACGGGCATCGACCCCACGCTGTAGACCGCGACGGACAGGGGCAATGCCGCGCCCCCGATGAATCGGGCCAGGCCCAAGCGCATGCTTCGCTCCTCGCGTCGGCTCTAGCAGGACGCTGAAAAAGTCCGTCCATGGACTTTTTCAGCCCCGCTCC
>JBMOFP010000197.1:0-10461 GCA_049318805.1 Bradymonadia bacterium | reverse complement strand
CGGATCGAGGTCGCCGGGAGCAGGACGCGGGCGAGACGCCGAGAGCGGGCGTCGATCTGACCCCCGAGACGACGGATGAAGTCCTCGTCCAGTGCGTCGGTCGCGACGCCGGCCATGGGCTCGACCAGGACGGGTACCAGGTCCTGACCCCCGCGGCGACGCACTCCGTTGCCGAGGCGCCCGGAGAGCGCGTTCGCCCGCCGGTCGCCGTTGGTCTCGGCCTCTACGGCGATGCGCTCGGCCAGTGCACCGAGTCGCGCGGGCCGACGGGCCGCCTCGACCGCGGAGGGCACGACGAGGCTCGACACCAGCAGACTGCTCCAGAGCGCACGCTTCATTTCATCTCTTCGTTCCGCGGGGGGCGCGGTGCGCCGGGAGGATCGGTGTCGGTCTCCGGGGACGCAAGAGGAAGCACACGCGAGCCTACGCGCACGCGCCTTGAACGCCGACCGGGCCCGTGCTCGAGTACGCGCGCCGAGTCACGCTGGGAGCAAAGCCGATGAGCGACGAGTCCACCCCGCACGAGATCAAGAGCGTCCTGCAGGAGTCCCGACGGTTCCCGCCGCCGGCCGACTTCGCCGCGCGCGCACGGATCGGCTCGATGGAAGCGTACGAGACGATGTACGCCGAGAGCATTCGGGACCCCGAGGCGTTCTTCGGGCGCGAGGCCGAGGCGCTGCACTGGTTCGAACCGTGGCACACGACCCGACTCTGGCGGCATCCCCACGCGAAGTGGTTCGTCGGCGGCAAGACGAACCTCGCCTACAACTGCATCGACCGGCACCTCGACGGGCCGCGGCGGAACAAGGCCGCGCTCATCTGGGAGGGCGAACCCGGCGACACCCGCACGCTCACCTACCACGAGCTGCACCGCGAGGTGAGTCGGTTCTCGAACGTGCTCAAGGCACGCGGCATCCGGGCCGGCGACCGCGTCGCAATCTACATGGGCATGGTGCCGGAGCTTGCCATCGCGGTGCTGGCGTGCGCGCGGATCGGCGCGACCCACTCGGTGATCTTCGGCGGCTTCTCGGCGACGGCCATCGCCGATCGGGTGAACGACGCGGGCGCTGTGGCCATCATCACCTGCGACGGCGGCTGGCGGCGGGGCAAGGTGCTCCCGCTGAAGCCCCAGGTGGACGAGGCCGTGCTGCGCTGCCACTCGGTGCACACCGTCGTGTGTGTGAAGCGCACGGGGAACGAGGTGGCATGGGTCGAGGGGCGCGACGTGTGGTGGCACGATGAGATCGCCACGGCCTCGGCCCAGTGCCCCGCCGAGCCCCTCGACAGCGAGCACCCGAGCTTCATCCTCTACACGAGCGGCACCACCGGCAAACCCAAGGGTGTGGTGCACAGCACCGCCGGCTATCTGCTCGGTGCGGTGCTGACGACGAAGTATGTCTTCGACCTGCGTGAGGACGATGTCTATTGGTGCACCGCCGACGTGGGCTGGATCACCGGACACACCTACGTGCTCTACGGTCCGCTCGCGAACGGCGCGACCGTGTTGCTCTACGAAGGCGCGCCCGACACCCCGGACAAGGACCGCTTCTGGTCGCTGATCGAACGGTGGGGTGTGAATGTCTTCTACACGGCACCCACGGCCATCCGCGCCTTCATCAAGTGGGGCGACGAGTACCCCGAGCGCCACGACCTGAGCTCGCTTCGACTGCTCGGCACGGTGGGCGAGCCCATCAACCCCGAGGCGTGGATGTGGTACCGGCGTGTCATCGGCGGCGATCGGTGTCCCATCGTCGACACGTGGTGGCAGACCGAGACGGGTGCGATCATGATCACACCCCTGCCCGGCGCCACCGAGACCACCCCGGGCAGCGCGACGCGCCCGTTCTTCGGCATCGAGGCCGAGGTCGTGCGCAAGGACGGCACGACCTGCGCGCCCAACGAGGGCGGGTTCCTGGTGATCAAGAACCCGTGGCCCAGCATGCTGCGGACCGTGTGGGGCGACGACGCGCGCTACCAGCACCAGTATTGGAGCCAGATCCCGCCGTACTACTTCGCGGGCGACGGCGCGCGGCGAGACGAGCACGGCAACTTCTGGATCATGGGTCGCATCGACGATGTGATCAACGTCAGCGGGCATCGGCTCGGTACCATGGAGATCGAGAGCGCCCTCGTCGCCCACCCCGCCGTCGCCGAGGCGGCCGTCGTGGGTCGACCCGACGAGCTCACGGGCACCGCGGTCGTGGCCTTCGTCACGCTGCAGGCGGGCCGCGAGACCTCCGAAGCGCTCAAGGCCGAGCTGAAAGCGCACGTGACGAAGGAGATCGGCGCGCTCGCGCGGCCCAGCGAGATTCGCTTTGCGCCCATGCTGCCGAAGACCCGCAGCGGGAAGATCATGCGCCGGCTCCTGGGGGACATCGCCTCGAACCGCGACACGGTCGGAGACACGACCACGTTGGAGGATCTGAACGTGCTGGCGAAGCTGCGCGAGGACGACGACGCGTAGTCGAGCGTTACGGGCCGGCGCGTGGGCCCGCGTGGACTCGGCCCGGGCTCTCGAGCGTGTCGAGGGCAGTCGGCGTCGACGCTTCGCCGAGCTGAAGAACGGCGAGCGCGAAGGTTCAACCGAGGGCGTAGGTGAGTGCAGCGCAATCGTGCGGCGCACTACGGCCGACCGCTGTCGGTTCACCACCGCGAGCGACGTCCCTCGCCGCCGATCTGCGGCGCGGCGCCCTGGACGCCGAGAACCTGCTCGATCGCGACTGCGCGCTCGTGTACGCCGCGACCGAGAGTTGCGTCGAGACTGCCGCAAGGCTCGGCCTCGTCCGGCGGACCGTGCGGGCTCGGGTGGGGCGGGGTCAGGGTTTGATGTTCTGATACACGACCGTGCTTGTGAACTTCCTCCGATGGGACGCGACCTCGCGCAAGAAGTTCCCGAAGGTCTCGGTCGGCTGTCCCTGCCGGGTCACGGTGAAGTACGCGCCACCGGTCCACTGGGCGTCGGGATACTGGTCGGTTGCGAAACACCAGCCTTCCCGCACGGTCATCGCCGGGGCTGCGTCGTTGGCGACGCGCTTCACCGCCTCCAGCCAGCCGACGGTCGTGGTCGTGACGCCGACGGTCCGCTCGACCTTGTACCAGCCGTTGTCGTGGCAGGTGAAGACCATGTTTCGCGAGTCGGGGTCCTCTTCTGGCGTCGAGATGTCGGCGAGCCCCGCCGCCCATGGCTGTGGGTTGAGCGCCGCGCAGGGGCCGACGCCGTACCTTTTTGTCTCCGCCGCAAAGTCCTCGTTCCTGACCTGCGTGACCCATCCTTCGTAGGTGGTCTGTGCCCAAGCGTCGCCGACTGCGACGAGTTGGAATCGCATCGCGCCGAACATGTTCGCTGCGGCCTTCAGGTAGGTGAACGTGTTTCCACACCCATTGGTGAAGACCCAGCCCACGTCGGTCACACCCTGCGTGATCTTCACGGTCTTGTTCCTCGGCAGGAAGACGTTCGACATCTCTGATTCCCCTCTCTCGAAGTTCAGACAATCACCGCTCATGCGGCGCATGGACCCTGCCCGACTCCGCGCGCGATCGCTACAATCTCGACTCGGGTGTGTGGTATCCCTTTGTCTGTGATCACTTCAGATGCTCTGCTGCCCACCTGCGAGACGCCGTCGTCGGCGTTGGGGGCCGACGCGCCGGTGGCGGGTCGGTATCGCCTGGAGCACCTGCTCGGGAAGGGCGGCTGTGGTGAGGTCCACGCCGCGCGTGACCTGCTCACCGGGGCGATGGTCGCGGTGAAGCAGATGTTCGCCGGCTCGGGGATGGATCCGGCCCGGGTGCGTCGCGAAGTGCGCGCGCTGCGGGCGCTCAAGCTGCCCGGGGTGGTCGACCTGGTCGACGAGGGCCTCGAGGCGGGCCGGTCGTACCTGGTCATGGAGCTGGTGCACGGGGCGCCGTTCCCGGGGCTGGCGTTGCCCGCGGCGCCGGAGGCCCTGCTCGCACCAACACAGTCGCTGCTGGCCACGCTGGCCCGCGTACACGAGGTCGGGGTGGTCCATCGGGATCTCAAACCCGGCAACGTGCTGGTCGACGCCGCCGGCCGCGTGACGCTGCTGGACTTCGGGCTGGCCGCGGGCACGGTCGTCGGCGATCGAATCACGGCCGATGGCTTCATCCTGGGCACGCCGGCCTATCTGGCGCCGGAGCAGGTCACGGGCGCCGCCGTCGGCGCCCGCGCGGATCTCTACGCCGTCGGTGTCATGCTCTTCGAGGCCTTGACGGGGCGGCTGCCGTTCGACGCCCGGGACACGCGCTCCCTCCTGCTCGCCCGGGTCACGCGGGCGCCGATGCCCGTGCGCGCGCTGTGTCCCGGAGTGCCGGATGCGCTCGGTGATCTCGTGGACGCGCTCCTGTCGCGTCGGCCGGAGGACCGCCCCCGCTCGGCGGCGGACGCACTCGCGGCTTTGGCCGGTCATCGAAGCCCGACGGAGGGCGCGCTGCCTTTCCTGGGCCGGGAGGCGTTGGTGGCTGCGGCAGAGGCCGCCCTCGAGGCCGGGCGCACCTTCGACGTCGTCGGGCGCGCAGGGCAGGGCAGGACCCGGTTGGCGCAGGTGATATCCGCTCGACTCCAGGCGACCGGGCGCACGGTCGTGCGGCTCTTTCCGGCCCGACGCCCCTTCGGGAGCCTCGGTCGGCTGGCCGACGCCCTCATGGCCGATCCGGCCCAGCGCCTCGCGTCCCTGGATGCCGCGGTGACGCTCGCCGAAGCAGCCGTGACCGAGGCGCTGGCGGCCGGCGTGGTGCTCGTGGCGGACGACGCCGAGCGACTCGACCGCTATACGCAGGCGCTGCTGGAGCGTGTGTCCGAGCGCGGCGCCGGCGGTGTGTTGCGTCTGTTCGCCGAGCCCGGGCCACCCGGCGGTGTAACGCTGGCCGCGCTCGCGGTCGACGACCTCCGGGCGCTGTTCACCGGCGCCGAGCTGGTGCTTCATCTGCCCAGCGACGCCGCGCGCCTGCTCCACCGCCGCACGGCCGGCGTGCCGAGCCGAGTGGTCGGCGAGGTCGAGAGCTGGGTCTCGCTGGGCCTCGCGCGGTGGGTCGGGGATCGGCTCCGCGTCGATCGGCCCACGCTGGACCGCCTGCTGGCGGCGCCCGTCGACATTCCCTCCGGCGGGGCCCGTGTCTCGGGGAGCGACGTGACCGACGACGAGCCGGAGCTGCGCGAGCACCTGGGCTGGCTGGCACTTGCGGGGCCACGGGTGCCCGCGCGGGTCGTGCAGGCGGCCATGGGCGTGCCGGCGTGGGCCTTCGAGGCGGGTCTGCGCGAGCTCGAGGCCCGCGGCTGGGCGCGCAGCCTCGAGGCGATCGTCAGTGGCACCCACGAGCGGTTGGTGGAGCTGCAGGTCCACGTAGGGCTCGACGACGTGTGGACCACCTCGGCCCGGCAGGTCGCACACCGCGCGCTGGCAGACCGGCTCCCCGTGGGGAGCCCGGGGCGCCTGTATCATCGCTTCGCCACCGGAGAAACGGCGGGCCTCGCGGACGAGGTCGTGGCGCAGGCGGACGCCGAGGTGGCCGGGGGCCGCGTGGCACAGGCGCTGGCGGCCCTGGCCGAGGGCGCGTCGCATCTGCGCGCTCCGGCGGACGCGGCGCAGCGTTCGACTCTTCTGGCGCGCTGGGCCGAGTATGCCTTGCTCGATGGCTCGACGGCGGCCATCGACGCCGCGCTGTACGAGGTGTGTCGGGTACAGCCTGCGGATGCCCACTTGGAGGCGCTCCTCCGCGCGGCGGTCGGCGCGCTGGGTCTCTCCGCCTCGGAGTCGCTGTCCGCAGCGGTCGCCGTTCCGGTCTCCGACGACCTTCGCCTGGAGATCGCACGACGCGGTGTGATGATGCTTGCTGCAAGGCGTTACGCTTTGAGCGTCGAGGAGCAGGTTCTCTCGGAGTGTCTGACGTGGGCGGAGGCCCATGAGGCGCCCGAGGTCACCGCGGCCGCCGCGTTCTGGGAGGCGCGGGTGACCTACCGCCGCACCGAATTCGACCGGGCGGCGCTGCGGTTCGAGGCCTCGGCGGCGGCCCACCGCCTGCCCACGCAGCGCCTGCATTCAACGCTGCGCGCGGCCTCGTGCTGGATGGAGGCCTTCGACTTCGCCCGGGCCCACGCCCTCGCGGCCGCGGCGCTCGGCGAGGCCGCGTCACTGCGGCACGGCCCGCTCGAGGCGCGGGCGCACTGGCTTCTGCGGACCAGCGCGTATCGCGCCGGCGCCGTCTTGGCGCCCTGCCCTGAGCTCGTCGAGGCGACGAACGAACTCGGCGTGCCGGCCCTACTGCCGCTCATTCTGTTGACGGAGGCGGCGATCGCCTGGCGCGCAGGCGATCTCGGGGCGGCTCGGACCCTGGCTGTGTCCTGCGCGCAGAGGTTCGAGGCCGTGCACAATCGGGACGCCGCGGACCTGGCTCGCACGCTGGCAGCGGCCTGTGGGGCGGAGATCGAGGCGTGTATTCTCGACCAGGTGGCGGAGCGCGCCCCGGCGTGTCCCTATGCGCTGACGTCCGTCCAGACCCTTGGACTCCTGGCGCACGCGCGCCCCGAACGCGCCGCGGCCTTGCTGACCGTGATCCAGCGCCTCGCCGCGGAGTGTCCCCCTGGCTCCGGAGCCCATCGGCTCGATGTCATCAGTGCGGAAGAAGCACTGGTGATGGCGGATGCCGCCGCGACTCAGAAGACCCCCACCACCCCGATCATCTGACCGTCGCTCGCGAGCAAGCCGAGCCAGACCCCGTCCCACTCCCCGCGCCGACATTTCGCGCGCGGGACACATGATGCAGATGCGACATCTACGTTCTTCCGAAACCGGTTCACCACCGGGACCCGGTCACCGGAGGCGCATTGACGGCGGTCTTCCCCCAACCCCGGCTGGTGCGCCAAGCTCGCGTCTTCCGAATTTCCCCCCCGAGGCGCCACGTCCACGCCCCGGCTGCCCGTCCGTCTTGTCGCGTCGGGCACGAAGTCGCCATGGTCTACCCGCTCCGGGATGTGGATCAGGTCTGTCACCAGCGGCATTCGGGTACGCCTTCCCTGCGGTCCACCTCTTGGGGTGGATATGTTGTCCAAACGAACATGTGGCCAGAACGCGTTAAAACAATGACTCTGTTTTTAACATATCAAGGCGGGGGGTGGGCTGGCTGGCTCATCGCGTCAGCAGCTCAAACAGCGGCTGGTTGATGAAGTAGACCTCGCGGCCGATCTTCTGGCCGTGCAGCACGCCCAGCCGCTCCAGCTCGCGCAGGTACTTCGAGCAGGTCTGGCGGGTGCCCATGCCCGCACGCTCGAGGAACTGGATCTTGCAGTAGGGCTGCCGGAAGATCTGCTCGATCAAGTCCTTGCTGTAGACGCCCGGCGCCTCGCGCTGCACGCGCTCGCGCACGGTTTCCATGAGCACCAGGATGTCGGTGATTTGCCGCCGCGTACGCAGCGATGTCTGCTCCACCGCGTCGAGCATGTACAGCACCCAGTCGGCCCAGGCGCCTTCCTCCGTCACCCGCCGCAGGCCATCGTAGTCGGTCGGCTTGTGGTCGATGATGTAGCGCGACAGGTAGAGCACCGGCAGGTTCAGTAGCCCTCGGTCCACCAGGTACAGGATGTTCAGGATGCGACCCGTACGCCCGTTGCCGTCGGGGAAGGGGTGGATGGCCTCGAACTGGCTTGGCGACGCGCGTACCGGGGGTGCGACGCACGCCGGAGTCGGTCTGCTTGATGAGTTGCGCCACCTCGATGAACAGGCCGGTGGCCCCCTGTGTCAGCATAGTTGTCGCCTGATTTCGGTAGGGTGACGGCCGCTTCGGCGGCGGAATCAGGGGGCGAGAAGCGAGGACGAAGTTGAGGCGACATTCCGCGGGCTTCAAGGCACGTATGGTGGAGAGGATGAGCGCGCCGGGTCCGGAGCGGATGGCGAAGGATGTTGGCGAAATCGGTATCGAGGGTGATGAGCACACGGTCCTCGGCGAGGCAGGTCGCGGCGACGCGGTCGTCGTCGGCCGAGGAGAGGCCCTCGTCGTGGATCGTATCGGCCTCATGCCCGGCGAAGCGCACGCGTCAGCCGGCGCGAGGCAGATCGATGACCCGGTCGCGCGCGAGGTCGGCTGCGTAGGCGACCGCGGCCCGGATGTCCTCCACCGCGAGTGACGGGTAGCTCGCGATCATCTCGTCGTCACCGAGGCCCGCCGCCAAGTTGTCCAGGACAACCGAGACCATGATGCGGGTGCCCCGGATGCACGGGCGACCGTGGCACACGGCGGGGTTGCTGACGATGCGGGTGGTCCAGTCCACGACGACCTCCTGACGCCCAGATTGAGCCCCGGCCGGACCGCGTTGCAAGTGCGACATCTCGGCGCTCGGCACGCCTGACATCTCCGTGGGTCACTCCAGGCTCCACCGGCTCGCGGGCGCTCTCGACGGGCTTCGCGCTTGACCCGCCACCGCCGGTTCGGGATACCCGCTTCATGCAAGAACCCAAGGTCTCCGCGCTGGTCGCCGGCGCGATGCCGCTGTCGATGCCCGCCCGCCCACGTGACGCCGCGCTGCGTGTGCTGCACCACGCCTTCGAGCGGGGGCTCACGTGGATTGACACGGCGGACGTGTATGCCCCGTCCGCAGCGGACATCGGCCACAACGAGCGCGTCGTCGGCGAGGGCGTGCGAACCGCGCCTTCCGGTGTGGGACCCGTGACCATCGTCACGAAGATTGGCCTGCGCCGCGACGGCGACGCGTGGTGGAAGGACGGCTCGCCCGCCTGGCTCCGGCAGGCCGCGGAAGCCTCGAACCGTGCCCTCGGGCGTGTCCCCGAGGTGCTCTGCCTACACCGGGTCGATCGCGCGACGCCCTTCGAGGCGCAGGTCGAGGGGCTGCTCGCCGTGCAGGCCGCGGGCCTCTGCGGCGCGATCGGGCTGTCGAACGTGGACCTGGGTGAGTATCGAACCGCGCAACGCCTCAGCGGCGGCCGTATCGCGGTGGTGCAGAATGAACGGAGCCCGCGCTATCGAGGCCATGCCGACGTGCTCGAGGCCTGCACCGCCGACGGTGTGCCCTTCCTCGCGTGGTCGCCCCTCGGCGGCGGGCACGACGCGGCGCGGCTCGGCGAGAAGTACCCCGCCTTCGCCGAGGTCGCACACACGCTCGGCGCCACGCCGCAGCAGGTCGCGCTGGCCTGGCTGCGCGCGACGTCACAGGTCCTGTCGCCGGTCGTCGGCTTCACGCGCGCCGAGACCGTGGACTCGGCGGCCGCCGCCCTCGCGCTGAGACTCACGCCCGAGCAGCGGGCCGCGCTGGACACCTCACCGCACGAAGGCACCTCGCTCTACCCGGACTGAAGGAGGTCGCGGGTCCGGCAGGCGATTCGTCGTGGGCGAGGCGTCGAACATGCATTGGCCAGGCGGGAACGATGGCACTCGACCTCCGAATACGAACCGGCAAGACGCTGCTCGCAGAGCCTGAACTGCGGGTCTCATTCAACGACGACGGCTACTACTGGTGCCTGCATCCTCTTTTCGAACGGTTGCGGGACGAGTGCGGGAAGTCCATCGACCTGTATGGCGACGCGCACTTCACCCGCGATGACTACCCGCGCTTGCGTCGGTTGCTCGATGAGGCCAGCGCACTCGCCAAGGCCAAGCCCGCGACCTGGGACGTCCACGTCGGCACACAGGTCAAACCCACGAAAAAGGCACTCTATGCGACGGTCCGTCGCGTCCAACTTCTGAAGCTCATCGAAACGATGCGGAACATGGTCGAGACGGCGGACCGGCTTGATGGACACATTGAATGTATTGGAGGCTGATCGCGCGCCGTTGCGTGCCAAGGAACGCGAATGCAGTTGAATCATGGAGTGCTCTTCGCTGGTGTCTTCGGTGTGGTGTGTCACGCTTGCCTGAGCGGCGACGACTCCGGGGGCGCCGCGCCGGATTCATTGGGAGGCCCGCCCGGAGGCTCATCGGGCATCATCGGAGGACCGCCGCCGCCCGCCCCGGGTCAATCCGGCGGCGGGTTCTGCGAGCTCTTCGAAGACATCCTGCAACGCTGCGATTTGCTGTCCGTCGGCGTCTTCGGCTGCAACGACGAGAGTCCCTCGAACCGCAGCCCCACGGCTCGATGTTATGTCGACTGTCTCAACAGATCGGATTGCGCCAGCATTGAAGCTTTCGTATGCCGCGACCCATCGGTCCCACCCGGCTCGTCGACGCTCATCGAGTGTCTCCGCGTCTGTGAACAGAGCGTGTGTCCGGGCGGCCGTCCCGCGGGCGGTGCCGACTACTGCGATGGCCAGTGCCGATTGGTGATGCCGACTCGCGGCTGACCTGAGGTCCGCTTACTGCCTCATCAGCATGACATCGGCGATGGGTCGGCGCAGCCGTGCCGATATTCACATTCGCGACGGGCTCAGGCTCGGGTCGTTCATCGGGCCGAGTTGAACCTGTTCAACCTAGGCTGTCAGTGTAGCATGTGACGTTCGTATA
>JBMOFP010000196.1:0-10493 GCA_049318805.1 Bradymonadia bacterium | reverse complement strand
CACGCGGAGGTCAGAAGGACTTCGTGAAGGTGCTCGACTTCGGCATCGCGAAGGTGCGCTCGTCGAGCACGGGGGACAAACTCGAGACGCTGACGCGCGCCGGGGCCATCTTCGGAACCCCCCAGTACATGTCCCCGGAGCAGATCAAGGGCGGGGACTTGGACGCACGGGCCGACGTTTATGCCCTCGGGGTCATGCTGTACCAGGTGCTCTCGGGACACCTGCCGTGGCATGCGGCGACAGCGGTGGAGATGCTCACGAAGCACCTCGCCGAGGCCCCGGCGCCGATGAACCTGTCCACGGTCGACGCCGCCCTGAGCGCACGCCTCGAGGCGGTGGCGATGCGCGCGCTTTCCAAGGATCGCGCCGACCGCCCCGAGAGCGTACGGGCCTTCCTCGACGAGCTCGACGACGCTTTCGCCGCGGTGCCCGGTCGGGGGCTGTTCCCCCCGCCCTCGCCGCCGGCCGGGGCCCCGAAGGTGTCGACGCCGACGGCCCTCCCGGCCACGACGCCCACCGCCCCGAGCCCCCCCTCGACGCCTCGACGCGCGCCGTTGGTGCTCGGGGGCCTCGCGGCGCTCGTCCTTGGGGGCGCGGGCACCTGGGCGCTGCTCCGAGACGACACCGTCGACGCGCAGAAGCCCGGTGAGACTCCGGCCAGACCGTCGACGGCGCCGACCGCGGGACCGACCGCCGCGCCGACCGCGGCACCGACCGCCGCGCCGACGGCTGCCCCTACGGCCGCGCCCACCGCGGCCCCAACCGCGGCGCCGACGGCTGCCCCCACCGCGCCGCCGACGGCTGCCCCCACTGCAGCGCCGACGGCTGCCCCCACCGCGCCGCCTTCCCAGAGGCCCGACGATCGACGCCCACTGCCCGTCAAGCTCGGCAAGGTCCAGATCACGGCAAAGAGCGCGGGTGTCTCGATCACGATCGACGGCGTCTCACGGGGGCGAACCCCCCTCAAGGTGCTTTCACTCCCGGTGGGCACACATCGGCTCTCGGCGGAGTTTCGAGGTCGCAAGCACGCGCAGCTCATCGTCGTGAAGCCTGGGGCGCCCGTGCGCGTCTCGGTCCCGTTTTGAGGGCCGTGGCCCCCGCACGCGCCCCATGATGCCGCTGTGGCTCTGGGCGGTGCTGCCGGCCGTCGACCAGCCGCTGCGCATCGAACGCGCGCACGTCGACGCCGAGGTCACGGTCTGGGGCGCGGATTGTGGCCCGCGGCCCGAGTCGGCCGCTCTGCCCCGAGACGGCGTCCACACACTCGATGGCAACGGCCGTGTCGTCTCGGCCTCGGGCGAGGTGCTCTTCGGTCCCGGCCTGTGTCGCCGTCTCACCCAGCAGCCGGAGATCGTCGAACGCGCCGCTTCCGGCAGTCGCTTGCTGTGCACGATGCCCGCGGGCTCGGCCCGCGACATCCAGGGCCGCGTCGAGGTCCAACCCGTCGCGCCGGACGCTTCCAACGCCCCTGCGCTCGAGGTCGTCTCCGACTTGCGCTATCGGTGGTCCTTGAAGGGCTCCACGTGCGACGTCCGGCTCGTCGAGCGTCGTCGCCTGGTCGCGGACGCACCCGCGGCGCCCGCGGAACCGCCGAGCGCCCTCTCCTGCGCGACGCCGGGTGAGCCCGTGCGGCTCGAACGCGTGGGCAGTCCGCGCCTCGCGGTTCGCAGCGGCGGGCGTGTCCGGCTCGAGGCGAGGCTCGTCGACGCGCGCGGCTGCCGCGTGGAACGCCCGCTCACCTTCTCCGCCTCGCACGGCCGGGTGGACGAGACCGGCGAGCTCGAGCTGCAGACCACGCCGCCCGGGACCCGCGTGCGTGCCCAGGCGACGCTGCCCGGCGTACCCACCGTGACGGCGGAGTGGACGATCGAGGTGGCGCGGGACACGGCGGACCTCGAGCGCTTGCTGGCCGCGCTGCCGACCGCGTCCGACGAGCCAGGCCTCGCGGTCCGACCCCAATCCGGCGAGTCGACGGTCTCCGTCGACGCGTCGACCTCCACCGAAGGTGCCCCGGGCGGCTCGGTCCTCGGGGCCCGGTTGCTCCTGGTCTCGTTTCTTGTGGCGCTGGCGCTCAGCGCCGCCCTCGGCGTGTTCATCGTTCTCAGGACGCTGCGCGCGCGTCGCGCGGCCGAGGTCTTCGACTCCGAGGCGGAGCGTGTTCTCGAACGGAGCCTCGCCAGCAAGAGACTCCCGGCGGGCGGGCGGCTCTGCCCCAGGTGCGGCCGGCGGTACCCCGACGACGCCGAGTTCTGCGGCGACGACGGCGCTCCGCTGCAGCGAGTGAACTGAGGATTGCAAAGGCGACGAAGTCGGGCGACGGTCGAGTCATGACCGCCGCCCCGAGCACCGCCGCCATCATCCTCATCGGGAACGAACTCCTGAGCGGCAAGATCCGCGACGAGAACGCGTTCTGGCTCACGGGCCGTTTGCGTGCGCTCGGTGTGTCACTGCGCAGAGTGGTGGTCGTCCCCGACGAGGAAGGTCCAATCGTCGAAGAGGTGCGCCGATGTTCGTCGGAGTTCACCCACGTCTTCACCAGCGGGGGTGTCGGACCCACCCATGACGACGTCACGCTGCCGTGTATCGCGGTCGCGTTCGGGGTCGACCTCGTGGTCGATCCCGAGCTCGAGCAGGGCCTACGACAGCACCTCGGCGACCGCCTCACCCCCGGGCATCTTCGTATGGCCGCCGTCCCGCGCGGCATGACGCTCATTCATGGCGGCGCGTACTTGTGGCCGGTCATGCGGATCCGAAACGTCGTCGTGCTGCCCGGCGTTCCGCAGATCTTCCGGGCCAAGTTCGACGCCATCGCGGAGCAGTTCCGCGGCGAGCGGTTCTTCCTGGTCTCGGTCGACCTCGACGCCGACGAGGGCTCAATCGCCGCGTGCCTCGAGGCCGTCGAACGCGAGCACGGGGTGTCCGTCGGGAGCTACCCGCGCATCGATCGCGAGGCGGACTATCGAGTGAGGGTCACCGTCGAGAGCCGCGAGCGCGCCGCGGTCGACACCGCGGTGCAGCGTCTCCTCGACACGCTGCCCGCGTCGGCCCGCGTCGTGCGCGTGGAGTCGCCGGCGGAGTAGCCGCGACGGATCCGTGCTTGGCATCCACACCTCGCGTGGTTATACTTATACGGCGAGCAATGCTCTCTGCTGCGCGAGGAGGTCCTTATGGCCACGCCGATCTCGAAGTCCGCGAACCCTGCAACGAATCCTGCCGTCAGCACGCCGCCGCAGCGCCCCGCCCTGCGCAGCGAGACGCGGCCGCAGGCGACGGAGGCCCGCGGCACCAACGAGTCCAAGCGCACGGAGACCCGCCGCGGCGCCGAGCGTCCGGAAGCCGGCAACGGTCGAGACCGGGTCGAGCTCGAGCGCAGCAACCCGCGCCCCCAGGGCCGTGAGGTCATCGAGCGCAGCGCCGACGTGAGTCGACTGCAGCAAGCCGGTCGCGCCGTGGACGGCGGGATCGAAGACCTGCGCAAGCTCGGGAAGGTCGCCGAGCAGGCCGAGAAGGAGCCGACGGCCGAGGGTCGGGCCCGCCTTCAGAGCGAGGCCGACACACTGGGCAACCGCATCGCCGCCGCCGACGAGGACGAGGGCGTGCAGCGCACGCGCCGCGAGGTCGAGGAGTCGGGTCGCGAAATTCAGCAGTCCGACCGGGAGCGCGACGCCGAAGCCGCACGCACGGAGGCCGGTCGCGCCGGTCGACGCGCCGACTCCGCCCGCGGCCGCCCCGACGGCGACCCCCCGACCCTCGTGCTGGAGCCCCGTCGCGAGAACGCCGAAGAGGCCGCAGAAGAAGCGCGGAAGGCCGACGAGGCCGCCAAAGAGGCCGAGCGTCGCGCCGAGGCCGGTGAAGCCGACGCCGAGCGCCGGCAGCGTCCGGTCTCGACGGGCGACGACGAAGGCGGCGAGCGCGCCGGCACACGGACGGAGAACCGACGTTCGTTCCGCCCCGAGACGACGGACGTGAGCACCCCCGAGCGCGCTCAGGAGACCCGACGCGCCGCGGGGGAGGCCGAGGACCGCGCCGTGGAGTTCCGGCGCGAGATCGGCAATCGCGAGAGCGAGGCGGGTCGTCGCGCCGAGGCGGCCGTCCGTGAAGAGCGGGGCAATACGCGCCGCGTCTCCAACGAGGCCGAGAGCCGCGAGACGGCCGCGCGTGTCGTCCAGGACGCCCAGCGCAACCCCCGCCAGTTCGTCGATGCGCAGGCCCGGGTCAGCGCCGAGGCGGCGGTTCGACTGCTCGCCTGAGGGGCGCGCTCAGCGGGCGCTCGCGAAGTGGTCCTCGCGCTCGCTGAACAACAAGTTGACGTCGTCAGCGTGCCGTAGCATCGACGGATGTAGGCCGCCATGGCGTCCGATTCGTCGGGAGCGATGTGCGGATGCGCGCCAACCTGGCCCTCGAGCGAGAGGAGCCGGTCACGCACCAGCACGACCCTGTGAAAGAAGTCCTCGATGGACTCCGAGCGGACCTCGCCGTCGCGGGTCCAGCGCGCTTCGCCCCCTCGCCAGCGCTCTCCCAGCGACGGTCGAGGCAAGGAGAGGCTGTCGCGCTCGCACTCGCGGGTGAGCGCCTCGAGCTTCGCGGTGACCTCACCCTCGGGGCCTTCGCCATGACCGGCGCGCAGGAAGCCCGTACCCAGCCCAGCGATCGCGGCATAAGCGCGGCTCACCTTCCGGTGAAGGTCGAGTTTCTCCCCATCGTGTAAGTGTTCGTGACTGTTGATCTTTTGCTCCATGACACGCAGGTTGTCGCGGATCATGACGAGCTTGTGAAAGTGCGTCTCGAGGGAGAGCTGCTTGGGCTTGACCTCGTCGGAGCGAGGGATCAGCAGCAGCTCTCCCGAGGTCCACGCGCGCCCGACGTCATCGTCCCGGAGAGACCCCGCCCCGCTGAGCGCCTCGGCGAGCAGCGTCTTCAGGGTCTCGGCGGAGAGCGCTCCGAGGCTTGCGGCGAGCGCCGTCGCGCCGACCCGCGTCGGCTCACCCCCCGGGGCGGTCGCGCGCGGCCGGCGCACCGCTGTGTCCGTCGGCGACACGTCGGGCCCGCCGACACGCGCATAGGCGCCGCAGGCCCGCATCGAATCTCGGAAGATTCCCATGATCTTCTGCAATCGACACTCACCGAGGCGACCGTCGTCGCGCTCGCGTGTCACCTTGAAGAAACGACAACCTCCACAGGTCTCGTCCACGGCCCCTCCTGAAGCCCGGCGCCTTTCGGGGCCCGGCCGCCACCCACGCTCGTCGAACTCCCCCGCATTCGCACCGTAACCCGAGGTCCGTCCGTTCCGTTCGGCAAAATTCGAGCGCTCGCACCTCGACCCCGACTTCTGCTATCCCGGTGCCATGCACACCGTCGCAGACCCTCGCGCCGACCTCGTCGACGCCGCCTTTCTCGACCGCAGCCGCCTACCCGAGGCGTCCGACGCAGTGAGGTCCGTCCTCGAGGACCTCGACCGCGGCGAGCTCCGTGTCGCGCGTCGTACCGAGCTCGACACGGACGGGCCGGACGCCTGGACGGTCGAAGCCTGGATTCAACGCGCGGTCGTCTTGGCCTTCTCGCTCTACGAGGTCGAACCTCTCGAGGCCGGCGCGCTGAGCTTCCTCGACAAGCTGCCCCCGAAACGGTGGACGAAGGCCGAGCGCGTTCGCGTCGTTCCCCCAGGCGTCGCCCGGTTCGGCGCCTTCCTCGAACCCGGTGTGATCCTCATGCCCGGCTTCGTGAACGTAGGCGCACGGATCGGCGCCAACACCATGGTCGACACCTTCGCGACCGTAGGCTCCTGCGCCCAGGTGGGCCGCGATGTGCATCTGGCGGGGGGCGTCGGTATCGGCGGGGTGCTCGAGCCCCCGGGCGCACGTCCGGTCATCATCGAGGACGGCGCGTTCATCGGCTCGCGGTGTGTGGTCGTCGAGGGTGTGCACGTCGGCCGCGAGGCCGTGCTCGGTGCAGGCCTGGTCCTCACCGCGAGCACGCCCATCGTGGACGTCACGGGCCCGGCCGAGCGTGTGTGGCGCGGCGCAGTGCCCGCGCGGGCCGTGGTCGTGCCGGGGACCCGCCCACGGGCGTTTCCCGCGGGGACCTGGCAGTTGCCCTGCGCCCTCGTCATCGGCCATCGCGCCGCGTCGACGGACCGCAAGACCTCGTTGAATGAGGCGCTCCGGCACTTCGACGTGCAGGCATGACCGAAGGCCTCTCCGAGGTCGGCGCGCTGTGTCACACGCTCTGCGCGATTCACAGCCCCATCGGGCACGAGGCGGCCATCGCCGACGCCGTGCAAGCGCTCGCCGGCGCACGATGGCCCTGCCTTCGCCTGGGCAACAACCTGGTCTTCGGGGGGCCGACGGGGACGGGACGACCGCTCATCGCGCTCTTCGGTCACCTCGACACCGTCCCTGGGGACGACGCGCCGCCTCGAATCGAAGGGGACCGCCTGGTCGCGCTCGGGGCCGCCGACATGAAGGCCGGGCTGGCGATCATGCTCGCGCTGATGGCCGAGCACGCACCGGGGCGTGGCCCGCTCGACCTCGCGTTCGTCTTCTACGATCGCGAAGAGGGACCCTACAGAGAGAATGGGCTCGGCCCCGTGCTCGAGGCGCTCTCCTGGAAGTCGCGCATCGACCTCGCGCTCTGCCTCGAGCCCTCGGCGAACCGGCTTCAGCTCGGCTGCCTGGGGACCCTGCACGCCCAGGTGAGCTTCGCCGGCCGGCGCGCGCACTCGGCGCGGCCCTGGGAGGGCGCCAACGCGATTCATGCGGCCGCGCCGTTTCTCTCGGCGGTCACGGATCGAGGCATCCGCGACGTCCACTTCGCGCACCGGGGCCGCGCGCTGGTCTATCGCGAGGTGATGAGCGTGACGATGGCCCACGGCGGCACCGCGAGGAACGTCGTGCCGGACCACTTCGACCTCAACGTGAACTTCCGGTTCGCGCCTGACCGCGCCGCCGAGTCCGCCTGCGCGCTCGTGCAGACCCTGGCTGGGCCCGCGGCGACGGTGACGTTCACGGACGTGAGCCCGGCCGGGCCCGTGCCCGCGGACAACCCCTGGGTCGATCGGCTGATCGTAGAGCTCGGGCTCGAGCCTGAGCCGAAGCAGGCGTGGACCGACGTCGCGCGCCTTGCCGAGCACGGCATCCCCGCGGTGAACCTGGGCCCCGGAGAACCCTCCCAGGCCCATCAACGCGGTGAGTGGACCTCGCTGCGCACCCTCGACGAAGGCCTGGCGCTCTTTCGGCGCCTGCTCAGCGCCCTGCCCGCCGAATGGCGTGAATCAGCGCGTCGAGACGATTGAGATAGGCCGAGCGGTCGGACTTGCCGAGAGGCGGCGGCCCTCCGCGGGGCCCCTCCCCTTCGACCGCATGGGAGCGGAGCGTCGTCATCAGGTCCCGCGAGGCCAGCGCATCACTGATCGAGTCGACGTCGAAGACCCGCCCGCGCGGTGTGATGGGGTGCGCCCCGCCGTCGATGATCCGGGCCGCCAGAGGCAGGTCCCCCGTCACGACGATGTCCCCGGGCCCGGCCTCGGCGGCGATCCACTTGTCGGCCTCATCGCTGCCGCGGGGCACGACGACCAACACGACACGCGCGCTCCGCGGCACGGCGAGGGGCCGATTGCACACGACCTTGACCTCGAGCTTGTGGCGCTCCGCGACCCGATAGGTCTCGTCTTTCACCGGGCACCCATCCGCGTCGATGAAGATCGTCAGCATGCGCGGGGCAGAGTGACGTAAACGCACCTTGATTGCATGTGGTGCGACCGGTCTCGAGACGTGATATGCAGCGCTCTTTCCGAGCACTTCACGGAGGTCTCACCATGGCCGATGCCCACATTTCCGCGATGGTTCAGGAGCGCGCCCGCCGAAACCCCTCGGCGACGGCGTTTCGAGTCCGGCGCGGAGACGCCTTCCACGACATCAAGTGGTCCGAGGTCCTGCCGCGGATCGAGCACCTCGCCGCCGGCCTGCTGTCCGCCGCCGACCTGACGGACGGCGCGCGCATGAGCATCATCGGCAATACGTCGATGGATTGGGTCATTCTCGACTTCGCGGCGATGTCCGTGGGGCTGCAGACGGTGCCCGTCTACGCGAGCCTCTTGCCCGAAGAGGTCGGCTTCATGCACGCCGATCCGGGGGTCGAGCTCGTCGTCGCCGAGAACGCCGGGCAGGTCGCCAAAGTGCGCGCGATGCGCGACGGCTTCACGTTCTTCGACCACACGTACACCAAGGATCGCCTGCCCTTGAAGGGCAAGATCATCGTCGTCGATCCCACCGGCCTCGCGCCGGCCGACGATTGGGAGAGCCTCGAGGCCGTCGAGGCGCGCGGCGCTCAGATGCTCGAAGGCCTCCGCGGAGAGATGCAGCGGCGCATCGGCAAAGTGAAGCGCTCCGACATCGCGACCTTCACGTACACCTCGGGCACGACGGGCCCCCCGAAGGCCGTCATCCAGACGCACGAGAACATGCTCTCGCTCCTCGAGAACATCGAGGAGGTCCAGCTCTTCACGTCGCGCGTCCGCGAGGGCGGGCTGTTCCTTTTCCTGCCGCTCGCGCACTCCTTCGGCCGACTCATCGAGCTGGCGGGCCCGTTCTTCGAGTCTCCGCTCGTCATCTCGTCCGTCCCCACGTTGGCCGCCGACCTCGGCCTCTCGCGGCCGGGCTTCTTCCCGGGCGCGCCCCGGGTCTACGAGAAGATGAAGGGCAAGGTCGAGTCGGGCATCGCGGCCGCGCCGCCCGTCCGGCAGAAGATCTTCAACTGGGCTCTGGGTGTGGGCCTCCGCACCGTCCCGTACCGCACCACGGGGCGTGCGCTGCCCTTCGTGCTCGGCCTCCAGTACGGGCTCGCCGACAAGCTCGTCTTCTCGAAGGTGCGCGCCCGCCTCGGCTTCGATCGCGCCGAGGTCCTGCTGTCGGGCTCCGCGCCTCTGCGGAGCGACGTGCACAACTTCTTCCTCGCGATGGGCCTGACGCTGATCGAGGCGTACGGCCTCACGGAGACCTGCCCCGGGCTCACGGCGAATCGCCCCGGGCGCATCAAGGTCGGGACCGTCGGGCAGCCGATCAAGGGCATCGACATCCGCATCGCCGAGGACGGCGAGGTGCTCGCGCGTGGCCCGAACATCACCTCGGGTTACCTGAACCGCCCCGATGCCACCGCCGAGGCTTTCGACGCCGAAGGTTGGTTCCACACGGGCGACCTCGGCTCCATGGACGCGGACAAGTTCCTGACGATCACCGGCCGCAAGAAGGAGCTGCTCAAGACGAGCGGCGGCAAGTACATCGCCCCGGTCAAGCTCGAGTCGCGCCTGAAGGCCGTCTCGTTTTTGCAGGAGGCCGTCGTCATCGCCGACAACCGCCACTTCGTCGTGTGTCTCTTCTCGCTCGATCCCGAGAACTTCGCCGAGTGGGCGGCCGCCCAGAGCATCCCGGCCACACCCGGGCACCCGCGCGTCCGCGAGTTCCTCCAGGCGCACGTGACCGAGGTGAACAAGTCGCTGGCGAGCTACGAGAGCGTGAAGTACTTCGAGGTCCTCCCCGGGCCGATGTCCGTGGACGGCGGCGAACTCACCGCGAGCCTGAAGGTGAAGCGGAAGGTCGTCTCGACGAAGTACGCGGACCTCATCGAGGGCATGTACAAAAACGCGAAGGGCACCGCCGAGTAGGTTCAGCGCGCGGCCGCACCGCGTCGACCCTCAAGGGCGAGGGTCTCACCGGGCCCTGGCCGGTGGACCCGCAGGCCCGGGAGCGCCGCCTCGAGGGCCTGCGAGAGGCCGACCCGTGCGGCCTCGTCGCCGTGCACCACCACGACGTCGGCGGGCCGAAGGCGACGCGCGACCTCCACCAGGTCCCGACGCCGCGCGTGGGCCGTGAACGGGAACGACTCGATCGCGCAGCGGGTCGTGCGACGGCCCGCCTTCAGCGCGAACCCGGGCGTGTCGGGGTCCAGATAGCCCACGAAGGCGAGCAGGGCCCCGGCGTCTTCGAGCACCGCTTCGGCGAGCACGTGGGCGAGGCTCCCCTCGACCACCATGCCGCTCCCCGCCAGGTAGATCGCCGGTCCGGGCGGCGGCTTGCGGGCGATCGCCGGTGTCAGAGGACGCGTCCGCCACGTCGCCAGCTGGACCTCGGGCGGGACACGCCGCACCTCCGCTTCGAACTTCGCGGCGAGTCGGGTCGCGTGGGCCGCCAGGCCGCCCAGGTAGACGGGCACGTCTGGGAGCTCACCCGCGGCCCGAGCGCGAATCAGGAGCGCGAGGACCTCCTGGGCGCGCCCGAGCGCAAAGACCGGCAAAAGCACGCGGGCGCCCCGGGCAAGGGCACCCGCGAGGGCCGAAACGAGCGCGCGCCCTACGGCCTCAGGCTCGACCGACTCGAGCGCGTCGTTCGCGCCCTGCGTGCTCTCGCACACCAGAACGTCCACAGGTCCCTCGGGCAGGTCCGCGCCTCGCTGCCAGGCGCGGTCGACGAGATGAAGATCGCCCGTGCAGTACACACGGG
>JBMOFP010000195.1:0-10704 GCA_049318805.1 Bradymonadia bacterium | reverse complement strand
AGGATGAAGAGCGGCTGCCCGCGCCGGAGGCGCGCGTTCGGAGGCAGTCGGTTCTCGGCGGCGATGGACGCCGCGCTCACCTCGAACCGCAGCGCCAGCGCAGCCAGGGTCTCGCCGCGCCGGACGCGGTGTTGCACACGCTCGAGACCGCGCGCGGCATCGGCGAGGAGCGCGGCTTCGGCCGACGCGGTGGCCCGGAAACGAACGTGCAGGTGGGTCCGGTGCCCAGGCACGTGCCGAATCCAGGCCTCACGCCCCGAGAACCACGCGTCGAGCAGCTCCGGCGGGGCGCCCGCGACCACACGCCCGTAGGTCCGCAGGCGCGCCTGGACGCCCCGGTCGAGCAGGATGCGCATGACCTCGTCGTCGGCCCGCAAGGCGACCAGCAACGCCCAGAGGCGCTCCAGGTCGAGGTCCCGCGGTCGCTTCGCCCCCTCCAGGTCCGGGGTGTTGGCGTAGAGCAGCACGTCCACGTCCCGACCGTTCTGGTGGGTCCGGTGGGGCCGGAGGTGACCGCCCTCCGCACGAGAGATGTCCGTCACGACCAGGTCCCCGCGGCCCGGGTACAGCGCCTCGACGACCTGAGCCGCTCGGGTGATGCCCCGCACGGTCTCCGGGGTGCCCCACACATCGGTCGACCGGGCGCGAATCCCCGGCGTCGGGCGCAAGCGCACGCCGTTCTCGAGGCGCCCGAAGTCGACGCTGCCGATGGACAAACACGGCCCGGGACCTTCGACCTTCTGCAGTGCTCCTCGGGCGAGCTCGAGGAGCCGACCGAAGACGGAGACCAGGCCATCGTCCGCGCGCACCGGGGCGGGCAGCCACAGCAGCGTGCACATCGCCGCGCAGACGAGCGGGGTGAATGGGGAGCGGCCGAGCATGAGGGACGCGCATCATTGATCAAGTCGGCGCCTGTCGCCATTCTGCGGGCCGTTCGTTCGCCCGTCCCTTCGAGACCACAGGAGATTCGGCTCTTGATCCGCACTGGAGTGCTGCTCGTCAACCTCGGCACGCCCGACGCGCCGAAGCCCGCCGAGGTTCGCCGCTATCTGCGCGAATTTCTTTCGGATCCTCGGGTCCTGGACATTCATCCGCTGGGTCGGTGGCTCCTCTTGAACCTGGTCATCCTCCCCTTTCGACCGCGCCGCTCGGCCGAGGCCTACGAGAAAGTCTGGACCCCCGAGGGCTCGCCGCTCCTGGTCCACAGCCGCGCACTGGCGGCGCGTCTTCAGACCGCGTTGCCGGACCACCCCGTCGTGTTGGCGATGCGCTACGGCCAGCCGTCGCTCGAAGCTGGCCTGGCGGCGCTCCGCGCGGCGAGCTGCGACCGCGTGGTCGTCGTGCCCCTCTATCCGCAGTACGCGAGCAGCAGCACCGGCTCCACGCTGGACGCGGTCTACAAGGCCGCGGCGGGCCCATGGAATACGCCGTTTCTGGAGGTCGTCCCCCCGTTCTACGACGACCCCGCCGTCCTCGACGTCTTCGCCCGCCGGGCGCGGGAGGTCTTCACCCGGCAGGCGCCGGACCACGTCGTGATGAGCTTCCACGGGCTGCCCGAACGCCACGTGACGAAGAGCGATGAGTCGGGTCGGCACTGCTTGGCGAGCTCAGGCTGCTGCGACGCCCTCGTCGACGCGAACCGGAACTGCTACCGCGCGCAGTGTTTCGAGACCGCTCGCGGCCTCGCGAGCCGCCTCGAACTCACACCCGACCGATACTCCGTCACGTTTCAGTCGCGCCTGGGCCGTGTGCCGTGGATCAAGCCCTACACGGACGAGGTCCTGCCGGTGCTGGCGAAGCAGGGCAAGCGCCACCTCGCCGTCCTCTGCCCCGCGTTCGTCGCCGACTGCCTGGAGACGCTCGAGGAGATCGGGCTGCGCGCCGCCGAGGATTGGCACGCGGCCGGCGGCGAGACCCTTTCGCTCGTGCCCTCGCTCAACGCCGAGCCCGATTGGGTGGACGCCCTGGTCGGCCTGGTCCGTCCCTACACCGCGCGCGAGTAAGTCGGGCGCTCCGAGACCGCGTGGGCCCGAAGCCGCGCGTCGAAGACCTTCGCCACCTGGCGCGCGAAGATGCGACCGACCGGCGTGAGCTCGAGGTCGAGGCCGCCGTCCGTGGTGTCCGTGAGCAGCACGAGCCCGTCCGCGGCGAGGCCCTGCAGCGCCTCGAGCTCGTAGTCCAGGGTCCGCACGGCCCCGCGGTCGAGAACCAGCCCAGCGTTGCACATGAGCTGGGTGATCCACTGCCGCCGACGCCGGTCTTCCGGGGTGAGCCAGAGGCCACGCTCCGTGGGCAGCCGCCCCTGGCGCACCGAATCGAAGTAGGCGGACGGCTTCTTGTGGTTCTGCGCGTAGGCCCCGCCGATGTCGCTGATGCCCGTGACCCCGCAAGCGATCGTGTCCGGGGCGGCGCAGACCGTGAAGCCCTGGAAGTTGCGTCCCAGGGTCCGGCGCCGTCGCGCCCGGACGAGCCCGTCCGTCGGCAGCGCGAAGTGGTCGAAGCCGATCGTCTCCCACCCGGCGCCCACGAGGACGTCCGTCGCCCGACCGAGCAGCGCGAGCTTCTCGGCCCCAAAGGGGAGCAGGTCGGGATCGATCTTGCGCTGCTGCGCGCGCAGCGACGGCAAGTAGGCGAAGCCGTAGATCGCGAGCCGGTCCGGCCGCAGCTCGACGACCCGTTGGAGCGTCTCGGTCCAGGTCTCGAGGGTCTGCCCGGGCAAGCCGTAGACCAGGTCGAAGTTCACACCCTCGAAACCGAGGCGCCGCGCGTGCGCGACGAGGTCGGTGGTGGCCTCCACGCTCTGGTGCCGACCGATGAGCGTCTGGACCCGCTGGTCGAAGTCCTGAACCCCCATCGAGAGCCTGTTGAAGCCGAGGCCTCGCAACAGCTCGAGCTGCTCGAACGACGTGCGCGCCGGATGGACCTCGACGGCGATCTCGGCCCCATCCCGGGGCTCGAACCGCGCGCGCACCAGGTTCCACAGGCGCTCGAGCTGCGCCACCGTCAGGAACGTCGGGGTGCCGCCCCCCCAGTGAAGCTGCGACAGCGTCCGACGCGCACCCAGCAGGGACGCGTAGAGGTCCAGCTCACGCTCGAGACCGTCGAGGTAGGTGTCGGCCCGATTCTGGTCGTGGCTCACGATGACGTTGCACCCGCAAAAGGTGCAGAGCGAGTGGCAGAACGGCAGGTGCACGTAGAGCGAGAGCGGCGCGCCCTGGGCCTCGGTGGCGGCCTGCCAGACCGCCCGGGCGTGGTCGGCCGCGCCGAAGTCCGTGGACCACTCGGGGGCGGTGGGGTAGCTGGTGTACCGGGGTCCGGGCACATCCATGCGCGCCACGAGTGCGGGATCGAGCTTCGGAAAGTGTGCGGGGGTCATGGAGGGGCGGCCTTCGCAATCCCCATGCCCGCGGTCTCGGCGCGCGCGCGGGTGCGCGTCGTCACCCCGGCGTAACGTCGGCCGGCGAATCGGGTCGCAATCGGAAGCGGTGGGCGGACCGCGCGGTGTCCCGGGCGACGAGCCACGCATCGCCGGGCGGGGTCCGACGAATCGGCGCGCAGACCTCGGCGGCGGGCCAGGCCCAGGGCACGAACGGCGCGCCGTCGACCGCGACCTCCACGGCGCCCTCCGCCATCGCCCGACTCGCGCGCTCGAGCGCGAAGGAGCCGCCGCGCCGACGGAGACGCGGCTCCGCCGACAGGTCTCGGCAGAGCGCGTCGAAGCGCCCCTGGGCCGCGCCGTCCAGGCAGAAGAACCGCGCGCGCCCGACCCAGCTCACATGGAACCAGGCCGGGCGGACCACCACACCCGCCAGCCCGAGCCGCTCGGCCATGCGGACGAGGAGCTCCGTCGCCTCTCGGGCGAGACCGAGCCCCGGCACGTCTTGCCCCGGCATGCACGGGCGGCCCGGATGGAAAACCCCCAGCGGGTGACGCAGGGTCATCCAATGCACAAAGAGCACGGCGCCGAGACCTTCGCGTGATTGCCGTTCGACACAGACCTCGACGAGCAGGTGTTCCGACGTGACGGCGCCTTCTTTCGTGCGCGCCGCGCGGGCGTAGAGTCGCACGCGCTCGCCGGGCGAAGCGTCGTCGAGCTCGACCCGAAAGTCCTCGTACCCGAGGCGGGCCACGGCCTCGAGCAGCCCATAGCGGTGCAGGGTGACCTCGAGGCCCGCCGTCGTGTAGTACCCGAGCAGGCGCGCCGACCGGTGTCGATGGAGCCCGAGGTCGGCCTCGAGGTCCGAGAAGTCGAGTGTGTTGGGATCGTCGGGCTCACCGGTGCTCGCATAGGGGAGCGAACGGGCGACCCGTCGGAAGTGGTCGGCGAGGGGGTCGAAGCCACGCGGAATCTCTGGAGCCGTATCGAATCGCAGCGCCCACCACGTGCCCACGGCGACGCGCCACGCGTCGGGCCGGTAACCGCCCGCCGTCACCCACACGGACGGCGTCCGCTCCAGGAAACGCGCGACACGGAGGTCCCTCTGCCACGTGCCCGCGAGGTCCAGGCCGAGACGCCCGAGTGGGTCCCCGGCGAGCACGTCCCCGCCCGCCAGCACAAAGGCCATCTCACATCGAGGGGCCCGCGCCAGGAGTGCGTCGAGCGCCTCCAGATACGGCGCATTGCCCGCGCCCTCGGGCAGCAGCGTCTCGTCCACCCCGGGCAAGGGACCCCAGTCACTCCCGGAGATCGAGCCGATGAAAACCGGCGGGTTCATCGCGCGCAGGCACGCCGCGGTGCCGTCGGGCGGATGCGCGTCCAGGTCGAAGACGCCGATGCGCCCGCGAAAGCCCTCGTCCCGGAGCGCCCGTATGGCGACGGCGACGTCGTTCACCGCGCAGTACCCCGCCCCCCGGTCCGGGAACGCGTGGTGAAACCCGCCGGCCAGGTTCAGCACATGGCCCCCATGGCGCTGCACATGGAGCGCGCCGTCGACGGTCCCGCCTGTCACACGTCGGAGCGTCTCGAGGAGCGCATCCGCCGGGGCGCGACCCGCCGTCAGCCCGAAAACCCCCAGGACCACCTCGTCGTGCGTGAGGGCTTCGAGCCAGGCCTCGTCGTGCACACGCGCGAGGCGCGCCCAGGAGATCCGCGTCGGGGCGAGTCTCTGCGCGCCGCGCAGGCCGTGGAGCGCCTCGAGGCACCAGAGCGTGAGGTCCGGACGCCGAGGGTCGAAGCCCATGCCCGGTCCGAGCTCGAGCGGCAGACGATAGGTGGCGTCGTGCACGAGCGCGACCTGTCGTCGCGGGCGCGGCCGCCCGCGAAGCGCCCGCCGAAGACTTTCGAAGAGCGAGTCCGACACGGGGGCGGCGGCGATGAGGCTAGCGGCGAGCGACTGAGGCGCGTCGGCGCCTCAGGCCGAGGAGCACGACGGGCAAGAGCGGGAGCAGCCCGCGGGCATCGCCGGATTGCCGACACGCGCAGCCCTGGCCGCCAGCATGGAGACCCTCCTGGCCAGGCTCTTCGAGTGGGCCCTCACCGGCGTCCGGGTCCGCGGGCTCGGCGTCGCCGGAGCCTTCGTCGGCCTCGACCCGCGCGTCGTTGAGCACCGCGCCCGGCCCGTCGACCACGTGCTCGACGTCGGTCTGTGGGGCGGCGTCCGCTTCGGCGTCGGGCAAGGCTGCGTCCGGCTCGGCGGCGTCCGCCTCGACCATCGCCAGGTCCGGCGCCGCGTCCTCGTCGGCCGCATCGCTCTCGACCGTCGCTCCATCCGACCCCGCGTCGGGGTCGCCGGCGTCTTCGACCTCCGCGGCGTCCTCGTCGGGCACGCCGAAGTCCATGGGCCCCGCGTCGGCCTCGACGGGCGCGTCGCACGCATCCCCCAGCCCGTCATCGTCCAGGTCCTGTTGCGTGGGGTTCGGCGTCCGTCGGCAGTTGTCGTCCTCGTTCCCCACGCCGTCGCCGTCGAGGTCGAGGTCACAAGGATCGCCGACCCCGTCCTCGTCCGCGTCGCGCAGGTCCACGTTCGGCAAGAGCGGGCACAGATCGTCGGCGTCGTCGAGGTCGTCGTCGTCCGAGTCCCGGTCGAGCATGTCGGGCACACCGTCCAGGTCCGAGTCGAGGGGCAGCCCGCCGAGCTCGGGCTCGCCGGACTCCTCCACGTCGAGCCGACCGTCGTCATCGCTGTCCTCGTCGATGAAGTCCGGAACGCCGTCCTCATCCGAGTCCAGCGGGCGCACCGGATTCGGCCCCAGCTCGATGCAATCGACGACGAAGTCGAGGTCCGAGTCCCGCAGACAGGCGTCGAAGTCCGGATTGCCCTCGTTCTCGTCGAGGATGCCGTCGTTGTCGTCATCGGGGTCGCAGGCGTCGCCCAGCCGGTCCCGGTCCGCGTCGACCTGGCCGGGGTTCAGCGCCCGCGGGCAGTTGTCCGCCACGTCCAGGACCCCGTCCTGGTCCTGGTCACGGTCGTGGCCGTCGTCGTTCCCGTCCCCATCCAGGTCACCGGACTCGGCGGCGTCGGGCAGGCCGTCGCCGTCGCTGTCGAGGTCGAGCGCGTCGAGCACCCCGTCGTTGTCGGTGTCCCGCGGCCGGCGCGGGTCCACGACCTCGTCGCCGTCCAGCCAGCCGTCCCCGTCGGTGTCCGCGAGGCGCGGTGAGGTCCCCACGACGACCTCGTCGACGTCCGAGAGGCCGTCGTTGTCGTCGTCTCCGTCGCAGACATCGCCGTTCCCGTCCTCGTCGTGGTCGAGCTGGTCGGCGTTGGGCACTCGGGGGCAGTTGTCCACGGCGTCCGGCCGCCCGTCCGCGTCGTCGTCGTCCTGGCAGGCGTCGCCGGCGCCGTCGGCGTCCGTGTCCGCCTGGTCCGGATTGCGTACGCGCGGGCAGTTGTCGCGACCGTCGCCGGCGCCGTCGTTGTCGGAGTCTCCGTCGCGGTAGTCCGGCTCCCCGTCGCCATCGGAGTCGACCGCCACCGTGTCCAGGTCTTCGTCCCCGGCCTCGTCGCGGTCCGGAAGGCCGTCCTCGTCGCTGTCCAGGTCGAGGGCGTCCGGGAGCCCGTCGCCGTCGGAGTCCGTCGCCAAGAGGCGCACGAGCTCGTGCCGGTCGGAGATCGTGTCCCCGTCGGAGTCGGCCAGCAGGGGGTAGGTGCCGAGGCGAAGCTCGGTGGTGTTGAGCACACCGTCGTTGTCGGCGTCGTCGTCGCAGGCGTCCCCGAGCGCGTCCCCGTCCGCGTTCCCCTGCTCGGCGTTCTGCAGGTCGACACAGTTGTCGTCCCGGTCCTGGACGCCGTCGTTGTCTGTGTCGGCGTCGATGTAGTCGGGTCGGCCGTCGCCGTCTTCGTCCCCGTGCTCCACTGCGTCGGGGAGACCGTCGCCGTCACTGTCCGGGTCGAGCGCGTCGATCACGCCGTCGCGGTCCGTGTCTCGCGGCGCGAGGATGTCGGCCCCGACCTCGAGCAGGTCATCGAGGTCGTCCCCGTCGGAGTCCACGAGGCGCGGGTCCAACCCGTAGAGACG
Source organism: Bradymonadia bacterium (assembly GCA_049318805.1). Classification (GTDB taxonomy): domain Bacteria; phylum Myxococcota_A; class Bradymonadia; order UBA7976; family UBA1532; genus CANLBD01. The sequence goes on along the minus strand of JBMOFP010000195.1, from coordinate 3,249 downwards.
CTCCAGCCCATCGGAGAGGCCGTCGCCGTCGTCGTCCCCGTCGCAGGCGTCTCCGAGGCCATCGCGGTCGAGGTCGACCTGGTCGGCGTTGGCCACGCTCGGGCAGTTGTCCGCGCCATCCAGCGCGCCGTCCTGGTCGTCGTCCGGATCGCAGGCGTCGCCGCCATCGGCGAGACCGTCGGCGTTGGCCTGGTTGGGGTTCACGACACGCGCGCAGTTGTCGTTCAGGTCGGGGATCTGGTCGCCGTCGTCGTCGGCGTCGCAGGCATCGCCGGCCGAGTCCCGGTCGAGGTCGAGCTGGGCGGCATCGGCGGTGGTGGGGCAAAGGTCGACCTCATCGGCGACGCCGTCCTGGTCGTCGTCGGCGTCGCAGGCATCACCCCCATCGGCGAGCGCGTCCGTATTCGTCTGGTCCGCGTTTGGGTGCAGCGGGCAGTTGTCGGCCGCATCCGCGACCTGGTCGCCGTCGTCGTCCGGATCACACGCGTCGCCGCCGTCTTCGGCGCGGTCGGTATTGCGCTGGTTGGCGTTGCCGACCAACGGGCAGTTGTCGACGCCGTCGAGCACCCCGTCGCCGTCGTCGTCGACGTCGCAGGCGTTGCCCTCGGCGTCGCCGTCGGTGTTGGTCTGGTCCGCGTTCACGACGAGGTCGCAGTTGTCCGTCGCGTCCGCGACGCCGTCGTCGTCGTCGTCGGCGTCGCAGGCGTCCCCCGCGCGGTCTCCGTCGGTGTCGACCTGGGTCGCGTTTCGGTTCACGGGACAGTTGTCCTGCGCATCAGACACACCGTCGGCGTCGTCATCGGCGTCGCACACGTTGCCCTGGCCGTCGAGGTCGGTGTCGAGCTGGTTCGGGTTGAGCGCGAACGGGCAGTTGTCGACCTCGTCGTCGACGTTGTCGTTGTCGTCGTCGTCGTCACATACGTCGCCTTGCCCATCCCCCTCGGCGTCGAGCTGGTCGGGGTCGAAGTCGCGCGGGCACACGTCCTGGTCGTCGGGCACACCGTCGCCATCGAGCTCGCCGTCGCACACGTCGCCGAGGCCGTCGTTGTCCTCGTCGGCCTGGTCGGCGTTCGCCTCGACCCGGCAGTTGTCCGAGAAGTCGTCGACGCCGTCGTCGTCGTCGTCGAAGTCGCAGGCATCGCCGCCATCGTTCGCGCCGTCCGTGTTGAGCTGCGCCGGGTCGGGCTCTACGGGGCACACGTCGAAGAGGTCGTCGACGTCGTCGCCGTCGTCGTCCGTGTCACAGACATCTCCGAGACCATCCACGTCCAGGTCCAACTGCTCCGGATCGAAGTCCTCGGGGCACAGGTCGAAGTCGTTCTCGATGCCGTCATTGTCGAGGTCGAAGTCACACGCGTCGCCCTCGCGATCGGCGTCACCGTCGAGCTGGTCGGCGTTGAAGACGAACGGGCAGTTGTCCGAGGCGTCCAGGACCTCATCGTCGTCGTCGTCCGGATCGCACACGTCGCCTGCGGTGTCCGCGTCGTTGTCGTCCTGGTCCGCGTTCACGTCGACCGGACAGTTGTCGACCTCGTCGGGCACCCCGTCCTGGTCATCGTCCGAGTCACATGCGTCGCCGCCATCCGCGCGGCCGTCCGTGTTCGTCTGGTCCGCGTTGCGCACCAGCGCGCAGTTGTCGACCGCGTCCAGCACGCCGTCGCCGTCGTCATCAGTGTCGCAGGCGTCTCCGGACCGATCACCGTCGGTATCGAGCTGCCCGACGTTCGCGACCACGACGCAATTGTCCGCCGCGTCGAGCACGCCGTCCTGGTCATCGTCGTCGTCGCAGGCATCGCCGCCGTCGGGGCGCCCATCGGTGTTCGTTTGCGCGGGGTTCGCGAGGAGCGGGCAGTTGTCCGCCGCGTCCGCGACCCCGTCGTCGTCGTCGTCGGCGTCGCAGGCGTTGCCCTGAGCCCCGCCATCCGTGTTGGTCTGGTCCGGATTCGAGACGAACGGGCAGTTGTCGGCGGCGTCGAGCACGCCGTCGTCGTCGTCGTCGGTGTCACAGACATCGCCCGCCCCGTCGCGGTCGTTGTCGGCCTGGTCGGCGTTGGCGTTGCGCGGACAGTTGTCGTTGGCGTCGGCCCGCCCGTCGTTGTCCGCGTCCGCGTCGCAGGCATCGCCCAGCGCGTCCCCGTCCAGGTTCTCCTGCCCCGGATTCGACACGAGCGGACAGTTGTCGCTCGCGTCCGGCTGACCGTCGGCGTCGTCGTCGAGGTCGCAGACGTCGCCTTGCGCGTCGCCGTCGGTGTTCGTCTGGTTGGCGTTCGCCACCAGCGGGCAGTTGTCGTTCGCGTCTGCGCGGCCGTCGTTGTCGTCGTCCCCATCACACGCATCGCCGCCGTCGTCCGTGCCGTCCGCGTTGGCCTGGTCGGCGTTCGAGACGAGCGCGCAGTTGTCGTTGCCGTCTTGCACCCCGTCGCCGTCGTCGTCGGGGTCGCAGACGTCGCCCAGCGCGTCCGCGTCGGAGTTCGTCTGGTTGGCGTTCGCCACCTGCGGGCAGTTGTCCGCCGCGTCCGGACGCAGATCGTTGTCGTCGTCGGCGTCGCAGGCGTCGCCGCCGTCGTTCGCGCCGTCGGTGTTCAACTGGTCGGCGTTCTGCACGAAAGGACAGTTGTCCGTTGCGTCGGACACGTTGTCGTTGTCGGTGTCCAGGTCGCAGACGTCTCCGAAGGCGTCGCCGTCCGCGTTCTCCTGGCCGGGGTTCACGACGAGCGCGCAGTTGTCCGCGGCGTCGAGCACACCGTCGTCGTCGTCGTCGGTGTCGCAGACGTCGCCGCCATCGTTGGCGCCGTCCGTGTTCGTCTGGTTCGCATTGGCGACGAGCGGGCAGTTGTCCACCGCGTCCAAGCGACCGTCGCCGTCGTCATCGGTGTCGCAGGCGTCCCCGCCGTCGGCCACGCCGTCGGTGTTCGTCTGCGCGGCGTTCGAGACGAGCGGGCAGTTGTCGGCTGCGTCGAGCACGCCGTCGTCGTCGTCGTCTGTGTCGCACACGTCGCCGCCGTCGGCCGCGCCGTCGGTGTTCGTCTGGTTGGCGTTGACCACCAGCGGGCAGTTGTCCACGGCATCGACGACGCCGTCGTTGTCGTCATCGGTGTCGCAGGCGTCCCCGCCGTCGTTCACGCCGTCCGTATTCGTTTGGGCCTGGTTCGAGACGAGGGGGCAGTTGTCGACGCCGTCGGGCACGGTGTCGTTGTCGTCGTCCGTGTCGCAAACATCCCCGCCGTCATTGGCGCCGTCGGTGTTCGT
>JBMOFP010000194.1:0-10739 GCA_049318805.1 Bradymonadia bacterium | reverse complement strand
CCGGATCCTGCCGCACTACGAGCGGGTCGGCCTCGCGCGTTACATGAACGGGCTGTCGGCGCGTCAGCTCGACGGCGACGCGCTGATCGAGGACCGCAGCGCCGCGTGAACGGGTCCAAGTTCTGAGCGCGCGGACTGAGCGCGCGCAAAAAAAAGGCCGCCGGGGATCCCGGCGGCCTTTTTCGTTTCGAAGGGCGTCCCCAACGGGATTTGAACCCGTGTCGCCGACGTGAAAGGCCGGTGTCCTGGGCCAGACTAGACGATGGGGACAAACGAAGACACAGTGGGCCGTCTGGGACTCGAACCCAGAACCAACGGATTAAAAGTCCGCTGCTCTACCATTGAGCTAACAGCCCAACGAGCACCGGTCTCGCCGGAGCCGGCGCGCGAGCGTGATAGCGTAGGGCCGTCGGCCTGTCAAGCCGGGACCTTGTCCCACCGTTGACACACTGCGACAACGACAACTATGGTCCCTCGACCCCGCGACGCCTTCCCTTCCCGCAGCCGCGGGACGAGTGGACCGCGCGCACGGAACCCGACCGGGACGACGTGACCGCCGAAGCCTTGAATCGAGGGACGCTGCGCTCCCAGATGCGCAGCGCGCGCCGCGCGCTCTCGCACGCCGAGCGCACACGCGCCGCGGAGCTCGTCGTTCACCGATTGTGCGGGCTCTCCATCGTCCGCCGTGCACCGGCGGTCGCTCTGTACAGGGCCTTCGACGGAGAGCTCGACCCCGGCGCGCTCGCCCAATGGGTCACTGAGCGCGGCCGGCGCGTGCTGTACCCGAGGCACGCGCCGCGTGCTCCGCTCGAGTTCGTCGAGCCCACGGGCTGGCGGGCCCCCGAAATCGGACCGCCCATCCCCGAGGGCGCGCCCATCGCGCTCACCGCCGAAGACGTCGTGCTCGTCCCCGGTGTCGCCTTCGATGCGGACGGCTTTCGCCTCGGGCTCGGCGGCGGTCACTACGACCGCACCCTCCCCGGCCTCTCGGCCCCCGCCATCGGGCTGGCCTTCGACTTCCAGTGCGTGCCCGCCCTCCCCCGAGAATCGTGGGATTGGCCGGTCTCGCTCGTCGTGACGGATCGCACCCTGCTTGCGTGTCGGGAGGGCGTCGCCCTCCTCGGAGAAATCGACTGACCATGGAGATCTTCATTGCCATCATCGTCGGCCTCGCGGTCGGGGCGATCCTCGGCCGCGTGCTCGCGCGCCGGGCCGGCCTCGCCCCAGACCCGGAGGCCGTCGCGCGGGTCCGCGCCGAAGCCGAGCAACAGGTCGCCCAGGCGCGGCGCGAAGCCGAGGTCGCCGCGCGCGAAGAGGCCGTAAGGCTGACGGCCGAGACGGAGCGCGAGATCGGCCGCCAACGTCAGGAGTTCCTGCGTCGCGAAGAGCGCCTCCACAAGAAGGAGGAGGCCATCGACCAGAAGGCCGACGGCCTCGCCAAGAAGGAGTCGATCTTTTCCAAGCGCGAGAAGGACCTTCAACGGCGCGAGAAGAAGGTCGAGAAGTCCGAGACCGACATCGAGGCCGCGCTGGTCGATGCGCGGAGCCGACTCGAGACCGTGGCCGGCATTCGTCAGGACGAGGCCCGCGCGATCCTGGTGGCCGAGGTGCGCGAGGACGCCCGCAAGCAGAGCATCGAGCAGATCCGCGCCGTCGAACGCGAAGCGAAAGTGCTGGCGGACGAACGCGCCCGCATGATCGTCGCCGCGGCGATTCAGCGGTACGCGAGCGAGCACGTGGTCGAAAAGACCGTGGCCGTCGTCGCATTGCCTTCCGAGGACATGAAAGGCCGCATCATTGGCCGCGAGGGGCGCAACATCCGGGCGTTCGAAGCGGCGACCGGGTGCGACCTCGTCATCGACGACACCCCGGACGCGGTCGTGGTGAGCTGCTTCAACCCCGTGCGCCGAGAGGTCGGCCGCCTCGTGCTCGAGCGTGTCCTGGCCGATGGCCGGGTCCACCCGGCGCGCATCGAGGAGCTCACGGGTCGCGCCCGCCAGGAGGTCGAGCAGCAGGCACGACAGCACGGCGAGCGGGCGATGATCGAGCTCGAGCTCTCCGGGCTGCATCCCGAGCTGGTAAAGCACCTCGGGCGCCTCCACTTCCGCTCCAGCTTCGCGCAGAACGTGTTGCAGCACTCCATCGAGGTCGGCCACCTCACGGGGCTGATGGCGTCGGAGCTGGGGTTGAACGTGAAGGAGGCGCGTCGCGCTGGCCTCTTGCACGACATCGGCAAGGCCGTCGACCAGGACGCCGAGGGCCCGCACGCGCTCGTCGGCGCGAGCCTCTGCAAGAAGTACAACGAGAGCAAGGCCGTGGTGCACGCCGTGGCCGCGCATCACGAGTACGAGGCGGCCGGCAGCGTGTTGGCGCACCTCGTCGCGGGGGCGAACGCCCTCTCGGCTTCGAGGCCGGGCGCCCGGCGGGAGCAGCTCGAGGGCTACATCAAGCGCCTGGATGACCTGGAAGCGCTCGCCGGAACGTTCCCCGCCGTCGAACGCGTGCACGCGATTCAGTTCGGTCGCGAGGTCCGGGTCATGGTCGAGAACGCGAAGCTCAACGACCAGGATGCCGAGCTCCTCGCCCGGGACATCGCCCGCAAGATCGAGAGTGACCTCACGTATCCTGGTGAGGTCCGAGTCACGGTGATTCGAGAGACACGCGCCGTCCAGTACGCTCGCTGACCGGAGAGAAATTCATGACCCGAGATGCCATTGCCCAGAAGGTCCAGGCCGCGTTCGTCGAGGCCCTGGGGGTCGACGAGGACGAGGTCACGCTCGAGGCGAAGGTCTTCGACGACCTGGGCGCCGAGTCCCTCGACCTGCTCGAGATCGTCTTCCTGTTGGAGCGCGGCTTCGACATCAAGATTCCGCGCGGCGGCGTGAAGGAGGCGAGCCAGGCCGGCATCGACCCTTCACAGTACGAGGTCGACGGCAAGTTGACGGAGCTGGCGCTCGAGAAGCTGCGCGAGCTCATGCCCGAGGTCGACGCCTCGGAGATCAAACCCGGCCTCGGGGCCAACGACATCCCCCGCCTCTTCCGGGTGCAGACCTTCGTGAACATCGTGGCGCGGCTGCTCGAAGAGAAGGGCGTCGAGGTCGAGTGACCGGCGGCGCCGCGGCCCGCTTCGGTTTCCTGGTTCACCCCCTCGATCCGGGTCAACGTCGTCTGCTCGGCGTCCGCACCGCCGACGCCGGGCTCATCGCGGGTCGGTCTCAGCTCTTTCCAGGGCCTTGTGAGATCGCGACGCTCTCGCTCCGTACGGCCCGGAAAACGCCGCTCACGGGCTGGTTGATGGCGCTCCCCGACCTGCCCGCGCAGCTCATCGACGAGCAGGAGCGGGCGGTGCGTGACCTCGCCGTGGCGGTGCGCGCGTGCGCCGACCGCGGCGCCACCGTCGTGGGGCTCGGCGCGCTCACCGCGCTCGTCGGCGCTCATGGCCGCGCGCTCGCCGAGGTCGCCGCCGTGCCGGTCACCTCGGGCACGGCGCTGACGAGCTGGGCCGCCGTCGAGACCCTCGCGCTCGCGCGCAGGCACGGCGTCGCGCTCGGCCCCCTCGCGCTCTTCGGTTTGCCGGGCCCCGCAGCGATGGGGATCGCGCGGCTGCTCGCGCACCGAGGGCTCGACTTCGAGGCGGTCCTCCCGACGCCGAATCGTGTCACGGAGCGAGAGCTCGAGCGACTCGCCGTCGCGGGCTCGACCCGCATCCGGGTGCGCAACGACGTCGAGGGCGCGCTCGCCGAGGGCCGCGTCATCGTGGCGGCCTCGAGCACCGGCGGGCGCTTGCCCCTGTCGCGGGTGCCGCGAGGGGCCGTCATCGTGGACGTCGCCGAGCCTGTGGACGTGCTCTACGACGTGCCCAGACGCGAAGACGTCCTGGTGCTCGATGGCGAGCTGGTGAGCCTCCCGAGCCCACTGACGGGGACCCAGCCCTGGACCTGGGTCTACGGGGCCGTTACAGGGCAGCGTGACGCGCTCTTCGCGTGTTTTGTCGAGCCGATGGTCATCGCCGCCGCTCAGGCGCCGGAGCTCGCCGGGGTCGGTCGCGATGTGCCGCTGGAGCGTGTCATCGCCCTCGGCGCCGCGGCGACGGCCCAGGGCTTCACCGTGCGGAGGCTCTACGAGCGTGGCGAGCCGCTGCGCGAGGCCCGGCTGCGCGCCTTCGCCACGGGACGCCCCAGCATCGCCCCCAGGTGAGTGTGCTCCAGGGCCTCCATGGTGCGGCGCTCCGCCGCCTTGATGTGGTCATGCCCGAGCAAATGAAGCACACCGTGGAGCAGGACGAACGAGACCTCGTCGAGCAGGGTCCAGTCCGCGAGCCGGGCTTCACCGACGGCCAGGGCGAGCCGAGGCAACGCCCCCTCCTCCGCCTGGCGGGCCGCCGTCTCCAGGCTCACCAGAACGTCCCCCAGCTCCCGAGGCTGACCGGGGGCCTGGACAAAACCGGGCGCCGCCGCCGGAAAGCTGAGGACGTCTGTCGCTTTGTCCTTGTTTCGCCACTGGTGGTTCAGCGACCGCAGCTCTTCGTCGTCCGTGAGCACGATGCAGACCGTGTCGTCCGCGTGCCCCAAAGCCGCGAGGAGGCGCGCGAGACGCCGACGGAGGGTGCGCGGATCGACGCGCCCCCGCACGGTGGGTCGCACCAGGACTTGAATCACCGGTTCTCCTCGGCCTCGTAGGCCACGACGATGCGCTGGACGAGCGGATGCCGCACGACGTCCACGGCGCCGAGGCGAACGACGGCGACGCCTTCGACCCCTTCGAGCAGGCGCGCGGCGTGTTGCAGGCCGCTCTCGCGGTGAGACGGGAGGTCGACCTGGGTCGCATCGCCGGTGACGACGCAGCGGGACCCGAAGCCCAGCCGGGTCAGGAACATCTTCATTTGCTCGCGGGTCGCGTTTTGGGCCTCGTCGAGGATGACGAAGGCCCCGCTCAGCGTTCGGCCGCGCATGAAGGCCAGCGGCGCGACCTCGACGACCCCCATCTCCATCAGCTTTGTCGTGCGTTCGGCGTCCATCATGTCGTTGAGGGCGTCGAAGAGCGGTCGCAGATACGGGTCGACCTTCTCGGCCAGGTTGCCGGGCAGGAAGCCGAGCTTCTCGCCCGCCTCGACCGCCGGCCGTGCGAGGATGATCCGCTTGACCTCTTTGCGTTGGAGCGCCGCCACGGCCGCCGCCATCGCGAGATAGGTCTTGCCCGTACCCGCCGGACCGATGCCGAAGGTCAGCTCATGCCGGGCGATGGCGTCGAGGTAGGCGCCCTGGTTCGCGGTCTTCGGCGTGATGACCCGATGCTCGTGGGTGGTCAGCACCGGCGCACGGGCCAGAGCATCGACCCGGACACCCGGGTCTTGCTCGAGCAGCCGAACGACCTGCTCGACCTCGTGCAGAAAAAGCGACTGCCCCTGACGCGCCAGCGCGAGGAGCTGGAGCACGGCCCGCTCGGCGAAGGCCAGCTTCGCGGGGTCCCCGTGGAGTGTCACCTGGCTGCCGCGCCCCTGCAGCCGAACGCCGAGCAACCGCTCGAGCAGCTTCCGGGTCGCGTCCTGGGGGCCGAAGAGGCGCGCGGCCAGGTGCGGCGCGTCGTCGAGCTCGAGCGTGCGGCTGGTCAAGGCCGTGGGCTCCGTCATCGGAGGTCGTAGTCGATGCCGATGGAGAGGTACTCCACCGGCGTCTCGTCGGGCATGGTCAGGAGCGCCTGGGTCATGAGGCCCTTCTCGACGAGCGCGTCCAACGCCTCGGGGAACTGTCCGTTTTCGATCCGGTAGACCTCGAGCGCCGACGCGATGGCTTGCAGTCGGTTGACCCGGAGGCGCGCGCGCGCATCGAGCCCGACCTGGCGGGCGTTCTCGACGAGCTCGGCCCGACTCCGCGGCAGCGCCTGCACGGCCAGCACGAGCCCGCCGACGACCGCGAGGTTCAGCGCCACCCGACCGAGCACCCGTGTCCACCGCACGCGGCGGCGCAAGGAACCGGCCTCGGCCGACGCTTTCGGCTCGATCTCCTTGACCGCCGCGATGTAGCCCTCATTGAGCAGCGTGACGAGCGCCTTGCACGTGTCGAACTCGCCGAGCCGCGTCATGTCGATGAGCTGCCCAACGGAGCGCTTCCCGTCGACGAACGCGAAGACTTTTCGGTCGCTTCTCGACAGGTTCGACGCGGCGCCCGTCTGCTTCTTGCCCTTCTTGGCCGGGACGTCGGGCGGGGCCGTGGGGTCGATGAACTCGCTGAACGCGTCGTCGAGGATCCGGTCGAGCGCCTCGGCTTCCGTCTCGGCCTCCTCGATGGTCTTCAGGGGCTTGAAGACCATGCGGTCGTCCGCGATGCGCGTTCGAATGAGCGGCCACTCGTCCATCATGCGCACGCCCTCCATGAGGAGGGACTCCGACGAGATGGGCGTGATGTTGGGCTTCGCGAAGGTCGGCGGCTTGCCCTCGAATCGGTACTTCCCGCGCTTCCAGTGGAAGAGCTGGTAGAGCGTCTCTCGGGTCTGCAGGTCGGTGAACTCCTGAAGCAGCTCGGAGGTCACGACGCCCTGCTCGACAAGGATGTCCCCCACCCGCTGGAGGGTCTTCTTCTGGACCTCGAGCGCGGCGCTCAGTTGGTCCCTGCTGATGACCATGGCCGCCGCCATCATGCCGCCGACGAGGTCGCGTTTGTCGCGCCGCGCGGCCTCGACACGGATGACCTTGCCGCCGCGGAACCAGACCTGCACCTCCTCGGTGTCCCCGTGACCCTCGACGAAGAGGATGCCGGTCTTCTGCTGCGTGCCGATGAGCTGCAGAATCTCGGCGATGCCGAAGTCGGAGAGTGTGCCCTCGAGCGCCATCAGGTGAGGCTCCTGCTCTGACGCTGCACGGCGAGCCCGTTGACGAGCCAAAGCACGCCGAGCACACCGATGAGGATGGGCAGCTCCAGGTCACTGCGCGCACTGGCCGGGCTCGGGTCCGACAGCAGGCCGCCGGGGAAGACCAGGCGCCACACGAGGATGCCCACCACGGCGAGGGGCAAGATCGCCCGCATGGGTTGGCCCTGCAGCATGCTCCCGAGGCCGGGGAGGAGCGCACCGACCGTGCGCAGGGACCAGACCCGCAGGGTCCGATAACGCGCGATCTGCTCCTCTTTCTCGAAGCGCACGCGGCGGTCCACGGGCACGTTGCGCACAAAGAGGCTGTGGCACTGCTCGCAGAGCGGGGCCACCTCGGTCGAACGCGCCAGCTTCTCGGCCGGTCGGGCGCAACGGGGACAGGGCAACACAACCTTCTGGTGGCGTCGGGTCGCGCTCAGCACACCGAACGCCACGAGTACACTGACCGCGAGCGCGGGCGAGATCGCCTCGGGCAACGGCCCCGCGAGGAGGAGCCAGGTCCGGCCCGAGAGCGGGGTCGGAGCGAAGAGTGCGCCGAGCTCACGCTCGAGCAGCCGATCCGCGCCCAAGGGCAGATCGACGACGTATCGATTCAGGTTCAGATCCAGGTCGTCGTTCCACATCGCGACGCGTTCGGTCTGTAGGTTCGAAGCGCGCTCGAACTGCTCCCGAGCCATCGAGAGTCGCCCGGTGCGGGTGTAGAGGCGCGAGAGGTTGAACAGCGGCTCCGCGGCCCCGGGCAGGAGCTCGATGGACTCCTTGAAGAGGGCCTCGGCCCGCACCGCGCGGCCCGAGGCGAGGCGGGCGTTGGCGAGGTTGTTCTTCACGAGTCCGGCGTCCGGGGTGCCGGCGGGTACGTGGCGGTGGGCCAGCTCGAGCATCCGAATGGCCTCGTCCAGCCGCCCGAGCCGCTTCTCCGCGAGACCCAGGGTCGCGGCGGCCTGCCAGTCCTCGGCGTCGAATGCGAGGGCGGCCTTCACGGTCTCCGCAGCACGCACGTCGCTCGGATCGAGGGTCAACGCGTTCAAGGCCTGACTCACGCCGGTGCCCGCTTCGCTGAAGCGGTCGACCGCGCGCAGGGTCCACGGTATCGCGCCGAGCAGCAGCACGCAGACCACCGAGAGCGCGCGCTCCGCGGTGTTCTGGTGAACCCAGAGCAAGACAAAAAGCGGGAACGCGATGAGGAGCGGTCCAAAACCGAAGACCAGCGGGACCGAGACCGCGACGCCGAGCGCGCCGAGTACGATCCAGGGATTCAACGCCGGCACGGCTCGACCCAGACCATGGGCCAGCGCCAGGCCGTGTCGCCCCACTTGCGACCCCAGGAAGGTGAGCGCGACGAGCCCCACCACGAAGAAGGCGCCGAGCAGCGAGTCGGCGAGCAGCAGGCTGCGTCGCTGAAAGTCGGCGAGCCGCAGTCGGGCGGCCTTGGCCTTCGACAGGAACCACCGATGGACGGCCCACGGCTGCTCCGCGAGCACCCGGCTCGCCTCGGCCTCTTCGATCTCGGGGAGTCCCGGCGCGAGTTGGCGCGCCTGGGCGAGCAGCTCCTCGGCCCGCAGGTTGTTCTTCGAGACCCACGCGGCGCGTGCCTCGCGCAGCACGGCGTGGGCGAAGGGGTCGAGACGCACGACACCGCCGTCTCGACGTTGCGACACAATCTCCGCGAGGAGTTTGTCGGCCCGCTCCGTGTCGCCCTCTTCGACGGACCGCGCCCGCACACGCCAGAGAGCGAGGAGCTGGTCGCGGTCGCGCACCGGAGGTACGAGCGCTTGTGAGACGACCGCGGGCTCCTCGGCGGCGGCCGCGGCGGCGTTCGGAGCGCTCGTCGGCGCCGCGCTCGGCGGCGGCGCAGGCTGGAGCAGCACGAGCAACAACGGCAAGAGAGCCACTTGCATCATGCTTCGACTATCACGAATCATGCGCTCGGGCCACTTCGACGGCCCCGCGGAGCCCCTTGCCGACGAAGCGAGAAACGCTGGAGAAGCTGCTCGAGGAGGGCCTCGTGCAGGTCATGCTCGATCCGCGTGTCGATGGGGTCGTGGTACCGGCGCATCTGCAACGCCAGCTCCCTTTGGCCTTGAATCTGAGCCACAACTTTCACCTGGACGTCTTCGAGATCGACGACGAGGGTGTGCGGGCGAGCTTGTCGTTCAAGGGCGAGCGCACGCTCTGCGTGTTGCCGTGGCCGGCGATTTTCTCTCTGTCGACCCCCGAGCGCCCCCACGCGCATGTTTTCCCCGAGTCGGTGCCGGAGACGCTCCGAGCCGCACTGGAAGCCGCGGTGCGTGAGGCCGAGGAGGCCCCGGACAGCGAGGTGCCGCCGCCGCCCCCGCCGCCGCGAGGGCGCCCGCAGCTCCGGATCGTCAAGTGAAGCCCACCGTGAAGCCACCGCGAGACCCCTGGCGGCGCGCCTTCGCGCTCCTCTACTGGCTCTTCGCCATCGGGCTCGGCACCTCGGTCGCGCTGGGGGCGACGCTGGGCGCGTTCACCCACCCCGAGCCCGTCAACGGTCGGGCCGTGCCCGTCTCCGTGCAGGCCGACGACGCGGATGGGCGTCGCTGCGCGCAGGAGCTTCGGACGCTGCACGATGCGCTGCTCGCTCAGGCGGGCAAGGTCTTCGCCGGTGCGGGCACCCACGCGGCGGACGGGGTCGACGTGCGCGAGACCTGGGCCCTGTGGTCGAAGCAGTGGCGCGGAGAGCTCGACACACTGCGGGCGGACTGCCGGCTGGACGAGGCCGAGAGCCTGCGTCACCTCGCCCGGCTGGCCGACGGCCTCGGCCGACTCGACCTCGCGTACACGACCGCCGTCCTCGGTTTCTCGGACGTCGGGCGACGCAAGCTCGTCGAGGTGCGGTCGGCCCTGGACGGGCTCAGTCCCCCTTGAGCTGCTCCCAACGGCGCTTGGCCAGCGGGGTGTACATGTTGCGGGTGTACCGGCTGAAGAACCGGAAGTAGTGCTCCCGGGCCGAGCGCTTCTCGCCCATGCGGTCGTGGCAGTACGCCAGGTGGTAGCTGGCCTCGGACAGGTACTTGCCGTCGAGGTTGCCGGCGATGGCCTTGCGCAACAGCTCCGCGCCTCGCGGGAAGTCCTTCAGCCGCACCGCCGACATGCCCTGGTGGAAGAGCAGCATCGCCATGTAGGGCGGCTTCTCGTCGTACTCGAGGCTCTTGATGAACGACTCGTCGGCCTTGCCGAAGTTGCCCTCGGTGTAGAGCTCGCCGCCGCGGTCGTACTTCTCGCGCGCGACCTCGGCCTTGAACCGGATGATGAGGTCCTCGAGCAAGCCGGCGTATCGCAGTTTGCGCAGGCTCGAGAACGCCTCGACGGCCTTCTCTTTGTTGCCGTCCTTCACCAGCCGCTCGAACTCCAGCAGCTCGCGCTCGACCTGCTGCCATCGTCCGAGCTCGGCGCGAAGCTCGTCGATGTCGTGCTGGAACTGCGACTCTTTTTTGGCGAAGAGCGCGTGGTCGGCCTTCGACTTTTCGAGCCGAGCCTGGAACGTCAGCCAGAGGCCACCGCCCACCACCACGACAAAGAGCAGGTACGCCCCGAAGCTGTTGAGGAGCGCCTTCTTCTCTTGCTGCTCCTGCCGACGCGCGACGGTCTTGACCTCCGTCGCGAGCAGCTTCAGCGCGTTCTCGGTCTTGATCGTGAGGTTGCGGGTGTTGACCACCTCCTCACGGACACGCGCGAGCTCCTCGAGGACGAGGTCGTCGCGAACCTCCGGATCACCCCGCATGCGGACGTGCGGTCAGCGCCGGCTTCACTGGGCGTCGGGCAGTGTGATACCGCCGTCGTCCTCCGGCAGGAAAACGACCCCGCCGTCGTCATCCGGGAGGATGATGCCGCCGCCGGCGTCGGCGGGG
>JBMOFP010000193.1:0-11032 GCA_049318805.1 Bradymonadia bacterium | reverse complement strand
CCGTCGAATCCGAACCATCCACACAGGCACCCAGTACCGATCCAGTATGCGCGCGCTCCCCAGATGCTTCATCGGTGGCGGCGGCGCATACACCCGCTGAAGCATCTGCTTCACTGGCGCGGGCGGACGAGTACGCCCGTGGATGCGTCGACGGGACGGTGCCGGCGCCGCGTCGCATCCGGGCGGCGGCCTCGAGGTACCTCGCCGAGCGGTCGGACCCGCCGGCGCACGGGGTGGCGTGGAACCCGGCTGAGCTGGACGCATGCGTCCAGCGCATGACCGTCATGGGGCTGAAGCTGATGCCGTGGCAGCTCTTCGCCCTGGCTGTCCTCCTCGCTCGCCGGCGGTCCGATGACGGGACCCCGGCGACGCGATATCTCCTGATCGCACTGGCCCGAGGCGGCGGCAAGACCGGGCTGGTGACGCACCTGTTCGAGTGGCTGCTGTCGACCGGTGAGGACCTCGAGTGCGCGTGCGTCGCCACGCAGCAGGAGAAGGCGAACATCATCCACGGGCGCATCCACAAGCTCCACCGCGGCGAGGATCGGTGGCGGTTCGTGGGCGGCGGCGGGGCGACCTCGGTCGGGCTCGTGGAGCACCGCAAGGCGACGCTGCGGGCCATGCCGTGCACGGACAACGCCATGGACGGCATCACGCCTCGGCTGGTGGTGGCCGACGAGGCGGCGCGCATGGACGCGGCGATCCTGCGGGCGATGTCGAGCGTCACCAAGACCCCGACCGGGCAGATGCTGTTCATCACGACCCCGGACCGCGAGCAGAAGAGCAGGGAACTGTGGCCGTACTGGCAGGCCTGCGAGGTCGCTCTCGACGGCGGCGAGCCGCTCCCGGAGGGCTGGTGGGCGCTGCTCTGGGGGATGGACGCCGATGACGAGCCGGACTCGGACGTCGCGGTGCAGCACGCGAACCCCTCGGCGGGCGTGCTCGTGTCGATCCGTGACATCCGGACCAAGATCCGGACCGCGCTGGCGACCGCCGACCCGAAGGCGCGGGAGGAGACCTGGCTGCAGGAGCTCGCGACATTCACCGATGACCTCGCCGGCGCGCTGCCGCTCGAGCTGCTCGACCGGGTCTCGGTGGACGAGGATTGGGAGATGCTCGCCGGTGCGCCCGGCGTGGTTGCGGTCGACTTCAGCCAGGGCGGATTCGCCCAGGGCAGCCAGTGCGACCTGACGAGCATGTGCGTGGCCGTCTGGGACGGTGCGAAGATCCACACGCAGGGCTACCACTGGTGGGCGGGGACGGACATCCTGCACGACGAGCGCCGGACAAGGCAGCCGCTCAGCCGGTGGGTGGCTGACGGGCACCTGACCAACTGCGGCGGCCCGACGATTGACTTCGACGCCGTCGAGGCGCGGCTGGTCGACATTTGCCGGCGCTTTGAGATCCGGGCGTTCATCGCGGACCCGGTCGGCAAGGCGTCTGCGTGGGCCGCGCAGATGGAGCGGAAACACGGATGGAAGTGGCACAAGGCCCCCCAGACCATCGTCTGGATGGGCGGCGGCTGGGCGATCTGGAGCGATTGGATTCGCTCGGAGCGCGTCCGGTGCAAGCCCGACCCGGTGCTGCGGGCGTGCCTGGCGTCCGCCCGGCTCTACGTGGGCCTCACGGGGCTTGCGATGCCCGTCAAGCAGCGCAGCACGAGCAACATCGACGCAGTCACCGCGCAGGTCATGGCCGCCCGTGTCCTGCACGACCTCGAGATCATGGGCGGCAGCATGTACGAATCACAGCCCGGGTTTTGACCGATGCACCTTAACCTGGTGTAGACTCGACTCAGGAAATCGCCCGATGACCCCCATCGGCGCATACGGCGGACGCGAAGCGCGCGTCGGGATTGAAGGGCAGGGGCCCGGGCAGCCACCAAACAGGTGGCTGTTTCTTTAGTACGCGCTCGGCATTCTCTCGGTCTGCACAATCTCACGCCGCGCGCATTCCATGAATGCTGCGAGTCTGCCGCGCCCCTTGAATCGCGCGGCGACTGCCCGAACATGGCGGGATGGCGTCGTGGCTCGGCCGCTTCTTCCGTTCGTTCACCACCAACGCGGTGGTGGTGTTCGATACGTCGAGCCTGCAGAACCTAAGCGTCGACCTGCTCGGCGTGCCGTCAATCGTGCGGGCGATCAACCTGATCGCCACCGACTCGGCCCGGCTCGACATGACGGTCACGCGCCGGGACGGCTCCGTGGTCGAGGACTCGCCGGCCGTCGAGCTGCTGAAGGGTGACAGCGCGTCGTTCCTCAGCGGCTTCGAGCTGCGCCGGTGGATCGCCACCAGCGCGCTCACGCACGGAAACGGATTCCTGTTCATCCGCCGCGACCTCACTACTGGCGCGCCGGTCGCCCTGGACCCCATCGACTCGAGCGCGGTCACCGTCGAGCTCAACGGGACGCAGGCGCGCTACAAGATCAACGACCGGGCGGTGGATGACGCAAACCTCATCCACATCCGCGCCCTCACCGATCCCCTCTCGCCGTGGCTCGGGGTGTCTCCCGTTATCCAGTGCCGCCGCGTCCTGTCGACCCAAGCCATCCTCGACCAGGTTGCGGAGGAACTCGCGAAAACCGGCTTTGTCGGAAAGCTCGCCGTGGAACACCCCGGGCCACTGACGGCGAACGCCCGCGACCAGATGCGGACGAAGTGGGCGGAACAGCACTACGGCGGCGAGAAGGTCGCCACGCCCGCGTTCTTCGGCGAGGGCATGAAGGCGGCGCAGCTCGCTGCCGACGCCGCCAGCCGGCTGTTCGACGCGAAGCGCATGGGCGTCGAGGACGTCGCCCGCGCCTTCGGCATCCCTCCGCAGCTGCTCTGGCAGGGCGAGGGACGCAGCCAGCCCGAGGTCGCGCAGGCCTACGTCACGCACTGCCTGGCGCCGTTCGTCGCCGGCATCGACACCGAGATCACCCGCAAGCTTCTTGCGCCCGGCGAGACCCTCCGCACGGACCTGACGCCCATCACCATCGGCGACTTCCGCACCGCCGGCCGCGCCTACGCGCAGCTCGTGCAGGTCGGCGTGCTTGCGCCCAACGACGCCCGCCGGCGCATGGGCCTTCCGCCCGTCGAGGGCCTCGACACGCCCGCGCCGGTCATCTCGGGCATCACCGACCCGGCCGCCGACCAGCAGGCCGACCAGGAGGACCCGAATGCTTGAAGTCCGCTCCGCACCCATCGGCACGGTCGAAGGTCGCACCCTGACCGGCTACGCGGCGCTCTACAACAGCTGGAGCAAGCCGCTCATGGGCTCGCGCGGCGAGTTCCGCGAGCAGATCGCGCCCGGCGCGTTCGACGCGGCGATCCAGAAGGGTGCGTCCCTCTGGTTCATGCACGACAGCAAGCAGATCATCGCGAACACCAAGAGCGGGACCCTCGTGCTCGAGAGCGACGAGCGCGGCCTGAAGTACACGGCGACGCTCGGGGAGAGCCAGCGCGACCAGGACATCCTCGACCTGGTCAAGCGCGGCGTCGTTTCGGAAATGTCGTTCGGCTTCCGGGTGCCGGAAGGCGGCGACCAATGGTCCGGCAGGGACCGCACGCTGAAGAGCGTCGACCTGCGGGAAATCTCACTTGTGGAGGTCGGGGCCTACGCGGGCACCTCGGCCGAGGCTCGGTCGCAGCCCGCACCCACCATCATCACAAAGGGAAACACCGTGAACATCAGGACGATGAACCTGAAGCTCGCTGAGCTTCGGGACGCAGAGAAGGCAGTGGAAGCCGGTACGGACGCGCACGCGGAGCTGCGGGCGCAGATCGAGGAAATGGTCGAGGAGCGCGCCGCGCTGCTCGCCAAGGACGCCGGCGTCCAGGTCGCCGCCACCCCCGCCAAGCGCGTGGCCGAGCGCCGCGAGCAGCAGGAGGACTGGCGCGACAGCCGCGAGTACCGCGACCAGTTCGTCGCGTGGTGCCGCGGCGGCCGGGCCCCCGAGACCCGCGAGCTGCTGACCTCGAGCGCCTCGGGCGTGCTGGTGCCCAAGCTCTACGAGCAGCAGGTCATGAAGTACCTGGCCGCCAAGACCGTGGTCCGGAACCTCGCCGACCTCCGCACCGGTGCGCGCGGCAACGTCACGCTCCGCTACAACAACCAGGAGACCCGCGCCGCGGTCACCCAGTTCTGGACCACCGAGGCGAGCGCGGTCGCGCAGGCGTACGACGGCGACTACAACGAGGTGAACCTCCCGCCCATCGGCGGTCTGCCGAAGAGCGAAGTCAGCCATTGGCTCATCAAGCAGGCCGACTTCGACGTCGAGGCCGAGGTGATCGACCACCTGCAGCGGCAGATGGCGCGCGGCCTCGAGTACGGCTACACCCTCGGCTCCGGCAGCAACCAGCCGAAGGGCCTGTTCGTGAACGACACCGCTACCAACCAGGTGACGGCGTCGGCCGCGGCGAGCTCGACGGCGTGGGACGCGGCTTTCGCGGTCGACAAGCTGAGCGAGATCCGCTACCGCTCGCTCCCGAGCGAGTACTTCGATGAGTCGGTGTGGGTCATGTCGCAGGACGCCTACGCCGCCATCGCGATGCTGAAGGCCGCGTCCGGCAGCAACGTGCCGATCTTCCAGCCGTCGGCTGACGCTGGTCTGACGGGCGCCGCCGACAAGACCCTCATGGGCCGCCCGGTCTACATCGCGCCCTGGGCGCCGGCGAAGATCACGGCCGCGGGCAACAACACCCCGCTCGTGTTCGGCTCCATCCGCGAGGCGTTCGCGTGCGTCGAGTGGGGCAACATGGGCCTCATCCGCGACGAGATCACCCTCGCCGGCACGGGCCGCGTCAAGTTCCAGGGCATGGTGTTCGCGAACTCGAAGATCACCCGCGCCAAGGCGGTGACGCAGTTCAAGATCACGCTGACCTGATCAAACCTCCTCCATGCAGCTCGGGAGGGTGGGGCTTCGGCTCCACCCTCCCGGTTGAGGTGCCATGAGCGCGATCCCGACCAACCTCATCGACCTCCGCGCCTGGCTGAAGAAGCCTCACAACGAGGACGATCCGGCCATCGCCGCCGGGCTCCGCGCCGCTCTCTCGGCGTGGGAATCGGCGACCGGTCGCGCACCGGAGGACATGACGGAGGAGGAGTGGATGGCCGTCCGCCTGCAGGTCGGCCACCTCGAGGCGTTCCGTGGCGACGATGCGGTCACCCCGGAGCCGCACCCGTTCATTCAGACCATCCGTCGGATGCACTCCGACAACAGCATCGGATAGGTGACCCATGGCCGGCTGCGGCTTCTGGCGCGACATCTTCACGGTGCAGGCGCCGACCGCCGCCGCCGACGCCGTCGGGCAGGCGACGATCACGTGGTCGACCGTCGGCTACGTCCGCGGCATGATCAAGCCGTCGCAGCGCGAGGTCATCGACGATATGGGCGTCGCCGTCCGTACCGACCTCGAGATCGAGACCGCGTACCACCCGTCGCTCACGGCCCGATGCCGGCTGCTGCTCAGCGGGCGCGAGTTCAACGTGTCGAGCGTGGTCGACCCCGACGCCGGACGCAGGAAGCGGCTTCGTGTGGTCGCCACGGAGGTCATGCCGTGAACCTCTTTCAGCGCCGAAATCAGGTCCGCTTGACGGTCGATGACCGGGCCGTGCGCGAGGCGCTGGCAAAGCTCCCGGAGCGGCTGAACGAGCGCGCCCGCAAGAACGGCATTCGCCGGGCCATGTCGCCCCACGCACGGGCGCTGAAGGCCGTCGCGACCTCCGCACCCGGTCGCGGCCGCAAGCTGCACCGGCGAGCGATTGCGGCGGCGACCAAGTTCGACGTCCGCCGCGGCGGGGCTGGCCCCACGGCTCCCCTGGTGGTCCGGCTCGGCGTCCAGTACGGGCGCAAGGGCGGGGCACGCGCCAAGGGACGTCAGCGGGTGTTCCACCTGCTCGAGGGCGGATTCCGGCACTACGGCAGCTCCGGGCGGTATACGAACAAGGGCAAGGCAGGGCGAATCGGCCGGGACAAGCCGGTCATCGCCGCCACCGTCGGCTTCAAGCCGGGCAACCGCCGATTCTTCAACTACGCCCAGAGCAACCTCGGCCGCGTGATGGCAGACATCACCCGCGAGGTGCTCGCCGAGGCGCGCCGCCTGCTCGAGAACGGAGGCCGCCGTGGGACTCGTTGAAATCACCTCCGAGATCAAGGAGCTGCTGGACGCGGTCGGCGTGCCTGTGTCGTTGGGTCTCAGGACCGCCGGCGACCAGACGCCGAGCATCGTGTTCGACGTCACCAACGCCGACGCCGCCATGGTGGTTCAGGGCGTCGTGAAACAGGTCTGGAACGTCACTGCCCAGGTCGACTGCATTGCGGACAAGGCGCTCGACGCCGCGTCCGTGGCCGACAGCGTCATCGCCGAGTTCACGGGCCCGATGAATACCGGCGACTACACGCTCGTCCTGGTCGGGGCGGCCGCAGCCTCTCGCACGGAAACGCCGGATGACGGTCAGCAGGACGCTGAGCGCATCCTCTCACTCACGCTCACCATCATCGCAAGGGAGAACTAATGGCACTCATCTCAGGCTACGGCGGATCACTCTCGTTCAGCGGCCAGACGGCGGTCAGCTGCAGGTCCGTCACCGTCAACCTCGAGCGCGCGTCCCTCGACGTCACCCAGATCGGCGACTTTGTCGAGAAGCGCGCCCCCGGCCGTATCCGGCGCTCGGGGACGATGACGCTGTACCGCAACGACTTGGCGGTCGATGACCAGATCCGCGCGCACATGAACCCGGCAAACCTCGCCGGCGCGACCGGCGCGACGCTGACGTTCAGCTACACGGACGCCGGCAGCAAGACCTACGGGTCGTACAACATCCAGATCACCAGCGCGTCCATTTCCGATGACGGCACCGGTGCGGCGGTCTGGGAGCTGACCTGGGAGCAGCAGTGAGCCTCGACCCGGCCAAGATCGGCAAGGCCGTCCCCCGGACGGTCGAGATCGACGGCATCGGGCCGGTGGTTGTCCGCCGGCCGCGCCTGGCGGACGTCGCGCTGTCCAACCAGAACCCCTACTGGTGGGCGGCGTGCTGCACCCTCCCGGACGGGTCGCCGCTCTTTGCGCCCGGCACCAACGTCGGCGAGCTGGACGCGGAGATTGCCGCGCAGCTCATCGAGGAGGTCAACCGGCCGCGCCCTACACACGCGCCGAGCGAAGGCTCTGGCGCATCGGAAGCCCTGAGCAGAGGATGACCATGGACGCCGGATTGGCCTCGGAGCTGACCACGCAAGAGCGATGCGAGCACCTGCTCGGGGTGATCGCGTGCGCGCTGACGCGGCGCAGGCCCACCGAGGTCATGCCCTGGCTGAAGGGAAACTTCGATGGCTGACAAGAGCATGAAGGCGGTCATCTGGGCGGAGGTCGACCCCCGCGGCGTCCAGCAGGGCGTGGCGGCGGCAAACCGTTCCCTCGAAAGCCTGAACAGGACCGCGAGCCGGACCGCGACGGCGACGAGCGTGTCCGCGGCGGTGAGCGTGATTCAGGGCGCGTACCAGCTCGTCGCAAGCGTGGTCGGGCAGGTCGACCGCCGCATGCAGGAGGTCAACCAGATGGCCGCCCGGTTTAGCCCGGAGGCTCGCACGGCGCAGGCGCAGACCAAGGTCGTTCAGATGCAGCGGGACATGGCAGTGGGGCAGGCGCTTGGTCTGGACGTCGCTGCCGCCGAGAGGATCAAGCAGCGCGCCATGATGGACGAGGCGCAGCGGGCAGGAGGCATGTCCGGCGGCGTTGCCGGCTGGGAATCGCTGAAGCAGGACGCGATTACTGCTTGGGACAAGCTGCTCGAGATCCCCGCAAGGATCGCATCTCAGCCGCTCGCAAGCTTCAACACGCAGGACGATGTCGGGCGCTTCTGGTTCGGAGGGGCGACCGGCGGGGACCTCGCGAGCATGCC
This sequence comes from Bradymonadia bacterium, assembly GCA_049318805.1. GTDB lineage: Bacteria > Myxococcota_A > Bradymonadia > UBA7976 > UBA1532 > CANLBD01. The sequence goes on along the minus strand of JBMOFP010000193.1, from coordinate 3,150 downwards.
AGGTGACACCCGAGGCATGCCATATGACCAGCAGCAGACCGAGCTGCTCAGGCAGATCGCCGGCTCGCTGAAGGGAGGCAAGTGATGCCCGTCACCATCATCGAGAAGCCTGAATCGCGGGTCTACAACCTGCAGCAGCCTGGCAACGAGAACACCATCGGCTGCACCTATCAGGTCAGGTGGACGCCGGCGACGGACACGGAGGCCTATCCCGGCGATCCGACCATCCTGACCAATGCCAACGTTCCCAAGCCAAGTCTGCGGCCGCCGGCGGCCCTGCACGCGACCGACGCTTGGATGAAGCTCGCAGTTTGCCGGAGCGTGTCCTACGCGCCGGACCGCGCAGCGCCGTACACGTGGATCGTCCAGGCAACCTACGGCGTGGTGCAAGAGCCGTATGCGGCGATGGGGTACTTCTGCCGGCAGACTCGGAACGCCTCGAGCAGGACCCTGGCGCAGTACCGCACTTGGACAGCCCTCCCGACCAACGGCGACGCGGCGTGGCCGCCTTCCAGCGACATCGGCGGCACTCGCGTCGACCTGAACGGGCAGCCGCGCAGGCGCGAAATCGCCGGCCAGACGATCCAGCTCGAGTACCTGTGGGACCGCACCACAGCGGGATCGACCACCGCGACCGATCCACCGTTCAACACTTTCATCACGAATCAGGGCACCCGGAACTCGGTGGTGATGTTCGGCTTCTATCCCGTCGGCTGCCTGCTCTACCGGGGATGCACGGTTACGCAGGAGCAGGAGACATGGCGGCTGATCCATGTCTGGACGTTCGATGACATCAACCACCTCGAGCAGGTCCCGGTGCCGAACGCGACAGGCGAGCCGATCCTGCTGCCCGGTCTGACCGTTGCCGGTCAGCAGGTGCAGCAGGTTAGCGCCGTCGGGTGGTACCAGCCGTACCCGACCAAGACCGACCACGCCGCCATGCTGCCGACCACAATCGTCGCCGAGACCGCGCTCGCCCGTCCGGCTCGCCTATGACCTACAAGCGCCCCATCTTCTCGCAGGGCCTGTTCGGGAAGGCCAACAACGAGGTCTGCAACCTTTGGACCGAGTCGGCGGTCGCCGTGCGCGAGAACGCCGAGGGGATCGCGTGGGCACAGCGGCAGCTCGTGCGCGGCTCGGTGCAGAACGAGGCTCTGTGCGAGCTGCTGTCGGCCACCCTGATCAGCCCCAATCGCTGGTCCTACACGCTGCGCCTGTTCGTGCCGCCCGGCACCGGTGCGGTCGTGAGCTACGGGTCTGATTCCCGGTGGAACTACTCCAACGCGCTCAACCTGCGCGAGTGGCACAACACCGCGACAGTGGTGGACGGGACCGACGTCAGCATCCCGCCGAGCACGTTCGGACCCGTCGGCAGCCACTGGGACAACGCGGCGCCCGGATGGGTCACGACCGGCCTCGAGGCCAAGGTCCACGTGCGGGTGGTCTACACGACGAGCGGCACGGCGCTGCCGTACTTCGACCGCCCAAACCCGTTCCGCTGCACTGACCTCGCGAACAACCAATTCACCCAGGAGGGCGAATGAACCTCGAGCTCGCAACGCCGATTCTCGGCACCGTGATCGTGCCAGGAGAGGCCGTCACCTTCTCGTTCACGGTCAAGAGCACCGCAACCGGTGCCGCCTTCAACCTCACCGGATACACGGTGAAGGGGACCGTGTTCTGCGGTAAGGCGTTTGGGGAGAAGCCGGACTTCGACGTCACCGGGACCGTGGTGTCTGCAGCCGCAGGCACGGCAACGATCACGCTAACGTCGGCGAACACCGCTTCCATGGAGGAAAACCAGTGGGGCACCATGACGATCTGGCTTGACCACGCGACGCTCGACAGCCTGCACGTCGAGACCATCGGATTCCGCACCGCGAACGAGGTGATCGCATGATCGCATCAATGCTCAGGAAGGCGCAGGTTTCAGAGGGTATCGGCTACACCGCAGACGTCCTTGTTGTGGCCGGCGGCGGCGGCGGCGGCGGCGCAACGGCAAACCAATGGGCAGCTGGTGGCGGCGGCGCCGGTGGATTCCTGACGGGCAGCTATTCGCTCACGCCGGGCAGCGCTTACACGGTGGTTGTTGGAGCGGGTGGATCAGGCGCGACCGGCACGGGTCGCGGAGCGCAGGGCAGCACGAGTTCCATTTCCCAATTGAGCCTCTCGTCTGTCGGCGGCGGCGGCGGCGGATCGGGACAGATCGGCGGCACCAACAACGGCCAAGACGGCGGCAGCGGCGGCGGCTCCGGAGGCAATTCGTCAGCAACTACCGGAGGCAATGGAACGCTCGGCCAGGGCGAGGCCGGCGGCAGCTGCGGCGCATCGGCTTCGCCGTTCCGTGGTGCTGGCGGCGGCGGCGCCACCTTCCCTGGCGGGAGCGGACAGGCCGGGACCGGTTTGGGCGGCGGGGGTACGTCGTTCAAAGGCACGGCGTACGCCGGTGGCGGCGGCGGCGGATCAAGTGCGGGAACGGCATCTGCAGGAGGCACGGGTGGCGGTGGCGCGGGAGGAACGTCCACGGCACAGACGGGCGTCAACGGCACCGCGAATCGTGGCGGTGGCGGCGGTGGCGCAGGGACCACAGGCGGCAGCGGCAACTTCACGGGCGGCAACGGCGGCAGCGGCATCGTGATCATCCGGTACGCAGGAGCGCAGAAGGGCACCGGAGGCACCGTCACGACCGACGGCTCCGACACCGTTCACACCTTTTCGACCACCGGCACATTTACCTACACGGGGTAATCATGGCGCACTTCGCAGAAATCGACGTAAACAACATCGTGCAGCGCGTGATCGTCGTTCCCGATGCCGAGGAGGCAAACGGGGCGGCGTGGTGCGCCTCGCTGCTCGGCGGCACGTGGCTTCAGACCTCCTACAACGGGCGAATCCGCAAGAACTTCGCGGGCGTCGGCTACAGCTACGACTCCGTGCGAGACGCGTTCGTCCCGCCGCAGCCGTACCCGTCGTGGGTGCTGAACGACTCGACGTGCCAATGGGAGGCGCCTGTCCCCATGCCTACGAACGGCGTTTGGGTTTGGGATGAAGAGGAAGGGGATTGGGTGCTGGCGTGAAGCGCCTCGCCGCCGTCATCCTGCTCACCGGCTGCGCGTCCCACACCGCGCAGATCGCCTCCTCGGCCAACGA
>JBMOFP010000192.1:0-11045 GCA_049318805.1 Bradymonadia bacterium | reverse complement strand
CAGGCGGACGCGGCGCGGCTCGCGGCTTTCGAGGCGGGACTCTCGGGGGTCGTCGCCGAGGTTCAGCGCGCCCTGGAGGGCGTCGCCGAGACCCAGGCTGCCCAGGCCGCGCGGCAGGCCGTGGAAGACGAGCGCCGGACCGCGCTGTTGCTGGAGGCGCAGCGCGCGACCGAGGCGTCGGGCGAGACCCTCGCGGCGCTCGTCGAGGCGACCCGCGCCTCGGCGACTCAGGCCGTGAACGCCTTGCCCGCGCAGCTCGACCGCCTGGCCGAAGGCCTGGAGCGGGTCGAGCGCGCCGCGGCGGCTCGCCTGAACGAAACGGCGGAGGCCGAGGCACTGCGTCTGGACCGCGCGACCGCCCGGGTCGAGGCCCGTCTGGACGCCGCGACGGACGCCGTGGCCGACCGCTCCGAGTCGCTCCGGAGCGAGCTGACCTCGAGCGTCGCCGCGGCCGAGGTCCACGCGCGGTCGCTGCGGGCCGCCCTCGCCGAGGTCGAGGTCGCCGCCGCCCAGCGGCTCGACGCGGCCCAGGCCGAGGCCGCGGCGCGGCTCTCTTCGACCGTGCAAGCGTTGTCGGCCGAGCTCGTCGCCCAGTTCGACCGATTCATCGAGGCGCAGACGGCCCGCGCCGGCGAGGCCGCCACGGTCATCGCCCGGCTGGATGCTTCCCTGTCGGAACACCTCACGGCCCTGGGCGCCGGCCTCGCCGAGCCCCTCCGCGCCGTGGTGGTCGCGGCCCACGAAGCCCCGGCGGCGGCCGCCCGGCTGGTCGAAACCGCTGCGGCGCGGGCGACGGCGGCGTACGAGGCCGAAGCGGCCCACCTCGAGCGGGTGCACGCGAGCGAGGCGGCGCGGGTCACCCAGGCGCACACGCTGCTCGAGCGCCTGGCGGGCCTCGAGGCGCGCGTCGAGGCGGCGGTCGACGCCCAGGCCGAGCGCCTGGCGGCCTTCGAGGCGCGCCTCACGGCCGAACGCGGTGCGTCCGTGGAGGCGCTCGCCCGTAGCCTCGGAGAGCACGCGACGTCGCTGGGCGCGGGCCTCGACGGCACCGGCGTGCTCGTGCGTGAGGCCGCCGAGCTGGTGAAGTCCGGCGGGGCCGAGCTCTCGGCGGTCGCCGGCCTCTTCGCGGACTCCGTCGACCGCTATCGCGAGGCGAACGAGCACTGGCGACGCACGCTGGTGGGCCTCGAAGAGGCGCTGCAGCGCGGCGGGAGCGCCGAGGGCGGCGAGACCGGGCAGCTCCTCGGGCACTACCTCGACCAGACCCGCGAGATCTTCGGCGACACCCTGCGGTTTCAGCGGGAGCTCTTCTCGGAGCTTCGCGCGCTGCGCGGCGGTCCGCCGGCGTGATGCTCTCGGACGAGGGCGAGGTTCACGGCGACGCCGCTCACGAGGTCGACACCGCGCCCGTGTGGATGGCCGTGGGCGACCTCATGGCGGGCATGCTCGGGCTCTTTGTGATGTTCCTCTTGTGGACGCTGGTCTTGCAGGCGGACCTGGCCGCGGACCTCGAGGCCGAGAAGCAGGCGCGCACCGAGGTCACCCAGCGGCTCGACACGCTGGAGCAGGTGCTCGCCGCGCCGCTCGCGGCCGGACGCATCAGCCTGGTGGACGGGCGCATCGGCATTCGAGGCAACGTGCTCTTCGACCTGAACTCCGCGGGTTTGCGAGACGAAGGGCGCGCGCTGCTCGAGGAGCTCGCGTCCCCGCTGGAGCGCTATCTCGGCGGGCGCGACGAGATCGTCATGGTCAGCGGCTTCACGGACGACCTGCCGATCCACGGCAAGCTGGCGCCCTTCGCCGACAACTGGGAGCTCTCGACCGCGCGCGCCTTGACCGTGACACGCGCGCTCATCGCCGCCGGTCTTCGGCCCGAGCGCCTCTTTGCCGCGGGCTTCGGCGAACACCACCCCACCGTGCCGAACGTCGACGCGACGAGCCGCGCCCAGAATCGGCGCGTGGAGATCGTACCCGTCCCGCGCTCCCGCGACGGCGCTCCGAAGTCGGCGCGCTGACCCCCGTGTCGGACCGCACCGAGAACACCCTCGAGCAGCGCCTCGCGGCCCTACGGTCGCTTGGGGCCGAGACCTTCGATGGGCCCGGGCTGCGCTTCATCGAGTCCCTGCTCGCGAAGGCCGCGGAGTACGACGGCGCGGTCGAGGAGCGCCTGCGGGCCAGGGCCGAGGCCCGGTTCGAGACCTTCGAGGCGAACTTCGACGCGGCGCGGGCCGAGGCCGCCTCGATGCTCCGTGCGTTGCACGACGAGGGCGCCGACGCGGAGGCGACCTTCGCCGAGGCCTTTGCGCGGGGCGACTTCGCGCTCCTCGCGTCCGAGGGCCCACGGGTGCTGCGCCAGCTCCGCTCGGGCTCGACGGAGGTCCACCAGGAGCGTGTGCGCCGCCTGGTCGCTCAGGCCGAGGCGCGCGGTGTGCTCCTGCCCGCGGAGCTGGCGGACGCTGCGCGGCGGGTCGTCGTCGGGGGCCTCCGGGCCGAGCCCGGCGCCGAACGGCGCGTGCGCGAGGTCGGGGACCGTGTGGCCCGGGCGCTGTATCAGGAGGCCGCGCAGCACGTGCGCTCGGCCGTCGTCGTCGCCCGCGCCCACGACCGGCTGTCCGATACCTTCGGTCACTACAACCCGCAGGCGCTGGTCGCGCGCGTCCTGGGCCAGGTCGAGCGGCTCTCGCCGACCTACTTGCGTGCGATGCTGGGGAGCCTCGAGGACCTGTCCACGCTGCGCGCCTTGCCCGAGCCGAAGCGTCGCGTCGGCAAGTCGCGGTGAAGCCGAGGGCTCGGGACCGGGCGCTGGGCACGACGCTCGACGCGTTCCTCGCCACCTTCGATTTCAGCGCCGCGCGCGCCCGAGACCCCGTCGCCTTCGCGCACCGATTCGAGGGCGAGGCCGACCGCGAGGTGGTCGCCCTCTTCGCGGCGCTCCTCGCCTACGGCCGCGTGGACCTCATCGCCCGCGCCCTCGAGGACGTGACCACCCGCATGGGCCCGCACCCGGCCGCCGCCGCACGCGCCGACGACCTGGACGCCGCGCGCCGGCGCTTCGACGGCTTCGTGTACCGCTTCACGCGCGGCGAGGACCTCGCGCGCCTCTGGTTCGGCGTGGGGCGTACGCTCTCGACCTACGGCGGACTGGGTGCGTGCGCCGTGGCCCTCGATCGGCCCGACGCCCCCGACCTGCGTGTGGCGCTCACGGGTCTGCGCACGGCCCTCGTCGCGCCGACGCTCCACCTGCCGAGTCGTCGAGGTTTCGACCACCTCGTCGCCGATCCCGAGCGTGCCAGCGCGTGCAAACGGTGGTTCCTGTACCTGCGGTGGATGGTGCGCGGACCCGACGCCGTGGACCTGGGACAATGGCGGGCGTTGGGGACGCACCGGCTGCTCATGCCCGTCGACACCCACATCCACCGCATCTCGACCTACCTGGGGTTGACGACGCGCGCCGGCGCCGACGCCCGCACCTCGCGAGAGATCACCGACGCGCTGCTCCGCCTCGACCCCGACGACCCCGTGCGCTTCGACTTCGCGCTCACGCACATGGGCATCAGCGGCGGATGCTTGCGCCGACGCGAGGCGTCGGTCTGCACCGCGTGTCCCATTGAAAGTGTGTGTCGCCTGGACGCCACGGGGCGGGTCCGATCGACGGCCGTGAAACGCCCGTGAAACGCCCCGCCGCGATGTGACACCCTGCGATTTCAAGGCCTCCGTGGAGTCCACCATGCGCGTCCGAATCTGCTGCCTGGCGACGTTGTTGACCTCGGCGTGTCTCGACGACACGAAGCCTCGCGCCGAGCTGGAGGCCCTCGACCTCGACCTGCCGGACGCCGCGGCGCCGCAGGACGCTTCGGGCGGCGGTGGGGACACCTCGGTGGTCGACCTCGACGAGGGGCCCTCGGACGCCGCGACACCTCTGGGCGACACGGGCCCCAACGCGGACGTCGAGCCCTCGGCGGACGGGGGCGCACCCACGGACGTGGGCCTCGCGGACCTGGGCAACGGGACACCCGAGGTCTGCAACGGCGAGGACGAGGACGAGGACGACCGCATCGACGAAGGCGTCGCGAACCTGTGCGGCGGCTGCGGGGGCCTGCCCGAGGAGGGCTGTCAGGCGTGGCGCGTCGAGGTGCTGCAGAACGACGAGAACCGCGCCCAACCCGCGCGGATGGTGGGTCTGCAGGGCAACGCCCTGGGCTTCGCCGAGCGTGAGATCGAGGGTGGCGTCTGTGTCGCGCAGACCGTCCCGCCGCCCCACCCGGATGCGCATCTGGGCATCGTCAACGTGAACTCGGTGCGCGCGGGCATCACACTCGTACCGCGGTTCGATGCGCAGCGCGGCGCCTTCGCCTACGACCCGAACCCGGACCTCGGCGCGCTCGAGGTCTTTGTGGCCGGGGACGTGGTGGATGTGCTCTGGGGGGGCGGGCGCCTGGTGGGCAGCGCCCAGACCGCCATCGAAGGCCCCGAGAAGCTGCGCGGCGTGGACGAAGCGGCGCTCGCCGAGGTGGCGTCTCGTGCCCAGGGGCAGGGCGAAGGCCCGGTCACCGTGACGTGGTCCGGCAACGAAGAGCGGCCCGACGACACGCTGCGGTTCTTCATCGGGGGCAGCGTCCCGATCTTCAACCGCAACGTGTACCGCGCGATTCGTTCGTACCAGCTCGACGCGCGTGTGGTGGACGACGGCGAGCTGCGGCTCGACGACGCCCTCTTCCTCGGCGGTGTGCCCGACAGCTCGGTCTGGGTGTACCTGCGTCGCGAGCGCAGTCGGCGTGTCGTGCTCGGGCCGCACAGCGTCGAGGTCGCGGCAGCCTGGCGCAAGGAGGCCCGCGGCCGGGGCTCCCTGGAACGAGACGATCCCGCACCGTTCGACATCGTGTCGCCGTCCCCGGATGAGCGCCTCGTGCGTTTCGGCGAGCCCATCGTTCTGGGCTGGACGCCGCCCCCCGCGGGCACGACCGCGCTCGACGTGCAGATCGTCGCCTTCGACCTCGCGTCCGGCACGGCGCGGGTTCTGTCGTGCCGTTCGTCGGACCCAGCGCGTGGGACGCTCGTTGTGCCGGCCGAGCTCACCGCCGAATGGCCCTCGGGAGAGGGCGCCGAGGCGCAGCTCTCGATGCAGGCCGAGCTCGCGACCCTGGCGCTGCCGGCCCCCGAGCGGGGCGCCATCAGCCACGCGGTGTCGCTGATCCTCCAGCTCCGCCCCTGAGGCGGGCCCGAAGGCCGACCCCTACTCGAACGCGGGATCGGCGGGCGGCTCGGGCGGGATCAGCTCGGGCGGCACGAGCGGGATCGTGTCGGTGAGGCCGCGCAGGGGCGGCACCTCGCCATTGAGCTCCTCGGGTGTCGCCGGGGGACCCGCCAGGACCGTCTTCGCTTTCACGACCTTCAATTCGGCCATGCGTCCGCCGCCGCATCCCACCAGGGCCACGGCGCACACCAGCCCGCAAAGTCGGTACTTCATTTCTTCTTTCCCTTCTTGCCGGGCGCGGCCTTCGGGGCGGTCTTGTCCTCGGGATCGGCCTTCGCCAGCCACGGGGCGGCGTCCGGATCGCGATCGTTCTTGAGCAGCGCCTGCCGGAACATCCGCGCCGCGCCCATCAGGTCGCCGACGCGCCAGAGCGCGGCGCCGCGGTTGTAGAACATCGACGCGTCGGCGCCGTCGATGCCGATGCCGATCTGCAGCGCCTGCTCGGCATCCGGGTAGCGACCCTTGCGATACAGCACGACCCCCAGGTTGTAGTGGGCCCGCACGTGGTCCGCCTGGCGTTCGAGGGCGGCGCGGAACGACTTCTCGGCGGCGTCCAGGTCACCGTCGCGGTAGGCGCGTACGCCCCGGTTGAAGTGGTGGTCCGCCCAGGCCGGCCCGTAGACGCGGAAGTTCAAGCCGCCGCGCTCGAGGAGCAGCTCCACGATGCGCACGACCTCGCCCGCGGCGGCGATGGCGGGGTTCATGTCCAGGCCCTTGTAGGTTCGATACCAATCCGCGGCGTTGCTCAGCGTGTGGCCCGCCGTCACCGCGTAGAGCGCGAAGCGGATCGCCTCGAGGGGCAGCTTGCCCTCGACCTGTCCCGACGGGTCCTTCGACCACGTCATTGTTCGCGCGATGCGCACGTCTTCGTTGTCCAGGAAGGTGTCGACGACGACGGCGCCGTCGCGCTCCTTGGTGTAGCGGCGCAAACGCGACACGTCCTCGGTCTCGATGCGTTGCACCGTGCGGAGCACCGCGAGCACGCCCGCATCGTTCGAGGCCACGACCTTCAGCGGGGTGTTCGGCGCCTTGGGGGGCGGGGTGCCGGGGCGCAGCGGCAGCGCGACGAACTCCATCGTGGACTCGGGCTCCGACAGCACGAAGCGCTGGTTGGGCACGGCCACCCAGGTGCCCTCGCCGGCCTTGAAGAGCGCCCCCGCGTCCACCAGGAAGAGGCGCGGCCCTTTGCCCGGCATCCGTGCCCGAGCGCGAATTCGGCACGCCTCCAGGGCGTCGCAGGACACGAGCACGGCCTCGGTGAGCGTCGCCCGGTCGCCGGGGTCCGGGGCCCTCGCCGGCCGTTCGTCGTCGCGCTCCGGCGCGCCGGCCAGCGCGGGGTCGATGCGCTCCGAGAGGCGGTCGACCAACGCGTTGACGCCTCCCTGGGCGCTGGCGGTCATCGCCCACAGGACGAGTCCCAGAGCGAGGGTCGACGAGCGAAGACGGGTACGGATTCGCATGGGCCACTCTTTACCACGCGAGGCGGGATTTTGAATCGAACTCGGGGGACCGCCTATGCTCCGTCCGTGCCCCGCTCTCCTCGTCTCTCCGGTGTGTCTCGCCCGCTGCTCCTTGGGTTCGCGGTCCTCGTCGCCACAGGCTGTGGTGCGTCCGACGGATCCGCGCCCGCGGCCGACGCCCTTCTTACGCCGGACGCCACGGCCGACGCGGTCAGCGCGGCGACCGACGCCGGCACCATGGACTTCGCGGTCTACGGGGACACGGGTGCGCAGCCGGACGCGCCCGTCGTGACCGCCGACGCGGGGCTCGGGGAACCCTGCGACACGGACCAGGCGTGTGTCGCCCCTCGACTCTGCACGGCCGGGACCTGCGCCGAGCCTCCACCCGCGCCCCCTCCGACGCCGGTCGACGGCGTCACACGCGCCGGCGCCAGTCGATTCGATCTCGCGCCGCCCTCCTTCGAGACCTGGACCGATCGTGCGTCGGCGGAGTGCCCCGAGAATCGCCCGGGGCAGTACGACGGGCCGCTCACGACGCGGCAGCCGTTCGAGCGGTGCGACGACACCTTCGAGGACGCCAACGGCAACGGGGTCTTCGACGCGCTGTGGCTCGGTGGCGGCGCACCCGACCGGCCCGCGCGGGCCGTGGACGTCGAGAATCCGCCCGAGGGACAGGTGGTCGTCCTGCGCCGCGACGACCGGGTGTGGGTCCTCCTGAGCCTCGACGTGCACGCCATCGGCCCGGCGCAGGTCCGTCAGCTCGTGGTGGGCATCGCGGCCCGCACGGGCCTCCCGGAGCGCGCGCTCGCCGTGCATGCCACGGGCGGCCGCAGCGGGCCGGACGCCGTGGGTCTGAGCGGCCCGACCCTGGCCGGCCCCGGCGCACGGGAGAACCCAGCGCTCGTCGAGCTGGTCCGACAGGGCGGGGTGTTGTTCGAGCGGTTGCCCGTCCGCAGTGGCGCGTCGCCCGCGTGGTGGCAGACCGTCACCGAGCGCGCCGCGTCCGCCGTGAACGTGGCGTCGCGCTCCGCGGTCCCGGCGACGCTTCAGTTCGCCACGGTCGAGGTCGCGCCGCGAGAAGCCCCGCCCGAAGTGCCGACCACGCAGGCTGCGCTGCGGGCCGCCATCGAGACCCCGACGCTCTTGTCTCAGGACGAACGGTGGCCGCTTCAGCGCGACCGCGAGGTCCGCGGGTTGCTGCTGGCCTCCGCCGCCGACGGCGCGATCCTCGCGGCCCTGGGCGCCTGGGGAGGCCTCCCCGCCGGCACGGCTCGAGGGGGCGCGCCCGACCTCTCCGCCGACTTCCCGGGGTACGCGCGCAGGCTCCTCGAGACGAGGTTCCCGGGCGCCGTGGGGCTCTGGCTGACCTACGCGTCCTCCGAAGAGGTGAGCGCCGGTGCGCGCGCCTTTGTGCCCGAGACGGACGCGGACGGCCTGCCCGTAGATGCCGAGGGGCGTCCACTCTTGCGGGGTCGCGGGCTCGAGACCGCTGCGCCCGCCGAGGTGCGCCCGGCCGCCCTCGGGCGACTGCTGGGCGGGCTGGTCGCGCGGGCGCTCGCGGAGGCGCCGGCCCCTGTGCCCGTAGTCCTCGAGGTCCGTTCACGCGATGTCTGGTTGCCGCTGCGCAATCCGCGCTGGGCCCTCGCCGCGCACCTCGGGGTCGTGGCGGGGCTCGGGGCATGGCTCACGGGCGCGAATGACCAGCCGGACTGGTCGGGCGCGGCCATGGCGCCCGCGTGCGGCGGGCTGGGCTGCCTCCGCAGCCGGCTCGACCACGTCGGTCTCGGGCCCATGACGCTGTTGACCGTGCCCGGGGGGCTCGACGAGGCCTATGTGCACGGCCGCGAAGGGGCGCTGATGCGCCTGGAGGACGGCCGCAGCGCGAACTGGCTCGACCTCGACCTGGACGGGCTGCTCGACGCGGACGACCCGGAGCTGCGCTACGCCCCGCGCGACGCGAGTGAGCAGAGTGAGGCCAGCCTGGCCGCGCCCGTGAACCCTCAGCGCTTCGAGGCCATCGACGGCCTCGCGACCCCCGAGACGTGGCTCCTGGGGCGCACGAACGGGGGCTCCGGCACCGCCCGGCCGCGCACGGAGTTCATCAACCCCTTCGAGGGCGCCCTGCCGCTGGACGCGGTGCGCCCCTCGGGCCGGATGGGCGGCGCCCGCGCGGAGGCGGGAGACGAGAACGCCGAGGACCCGAACGCCGCGCCCGCGTCACTGTGCGACCTGGGCTTCGACTGTGCCGACCCCTGGACGCTCGAGACACTCTCACGCACGGTCTACGGCGAGTTGCCCGCGTTGCTCGCCGACCTGCCCGGCGGGCACCTGCTCGCTTTGGCGCCGCCCGCCGGCACTGTGGACGCGCGCCCCCCCCCCCCTGGACCCGGCGCCCCCTGGCGCATCGTCGGGCCCGACGGCACCGTACGGGGCGAGGGCGAGGGCCTCCGGCAGGTCGACGCGGACCTCGCTTTCGCGCTCGACACCGACTTCTTCGCCCTGGGCGTGCAGCCCGGGGACACTCTGGAGCGCCCGGGGTCGCCCGAGCCGCCCACCGCGGTGCTCGAGGTCGTGCCCGTGGCGCTCGGCGCGCACCCCAACGTCGGAGACGTGTGGCGCGCGACGCATCCGGACTCCGGCGACCTCGTCTACAACGCGGCGTGCGAGCTGCTCTTCGCCGGGGGCTGCCCGAGCCCGCGCCCGATGCCCGTCGAGCTCGACCCGTGCCAGGCGTTGCCCTGCAACGTGTACTGACGGCGGACTTGACATGTAGGCGAGTGTAGGTTCTGCTGGTCCCATGGCGAAACCGAAATCGAAACGCAAGGACAGCGGCGGCAAGGGCCCGAAGGGCTCCAGCGGCCCGAAGAACACCCGCCTCGACAACAAAGGGCGCGAAGCGATCCGGGGCATGCTCCTCGGCGCGGTGCTCATCGGTGTCGTCGCGGCCTTCTTCATGTTGCCCGTCAAGGGCAAGACGACCTTCACGCACCTGCTCCAGACCCTGGGCCTGCAAGGCAACGAGGCGTCGGCACCCGAGGCCAAGACGCCCGACGCGGCCAAGCCTCAGGGCCGGAAGCAGACCCGCCCCGAGGGGGTGAAGGTCGCCGCGCGGCTGCGTGACGCCCCACCGCTCGATCGGACGCACCCCGAGGACGACGCCGCCCTCGACGCCCTCGCGAAGAAGACGACGGGTCACCGCATCCGGTGAACCCACGGGTGAACCGGCCGGCGCCGTGGCCGCTGCTCGTCGCGCTCGCCGCGTCCGCCACGCTCGGGCTGTGGCGTATGCACCAGGACCTGGACACACGCCATCGCTCGCGGGCGCTGGACGTGCTCTCCACGTGGCGTCCGGCGGGCCCCGGCACACGCTCCTTCGGCAGCGTCATGCGCCGAGGCGGGGGGCAGGGCGCACGCTTCGAGGCCGGCGAGGTCGAGTGGCTCGCCGGCGCCGTCGTCGTGACCGCGCGCGGGCCCTCCGAAGGCGACGCGCGTTTCCGTGTCGACCTCGACACCCGGGCGGTCGAGCCCCTCGACGACGAGGCGCGGCGCTGGGTCGAGCGACTGCGGACCCCGGACACGCGGCCGTAGCGCCCCCCGGGAATCGGACCCGCTCGGTGCGTGGTTGTCTCCGGCATGAACACCAAGAACCGCACGTTCCAGTTTCTCGGCGTCGCCCTGTGCGCGACCGCCCTCGGCGTCGTCGGACTCGCCGGCGCCCAGAACAAACCCGTCGATCGCCTCTACGTCGAAGGTGTGCCGGGCACCGGAATCCGCCCCGAGACCCCGGTCACCTTCGGCGCCTTCGCGGAGCTCACACGCCAGGCCGCGCCGGCGGTCGTCTCCATCGAGGTCGAGGGCCGCGCGCAGGCGCCCGAGGACTTCCCCTTCTTCTTTTTCGGCGGGCCACGCGGCCCGGGAATGCGCCCCGACATGCCGGGCCCGCGCGGGGCGGGCAGCGGCTTTTTCATTCGTGAAGACGGGTACTTACTGTCGAACAACCACGTCGTGGAGGACGCGACCTCCATCCAGGTCAGCCTCGAGGACGGCCGCCGCTTCCCGGCGAAGCTCGTCGGTCGGGACCCCGCGACGGACGTCTCGCTGCTCAAGGTCGACGCCCCGGGCGAGAAGTTCCCGGTGGTCGCCCTCGGCGACAGCGAGGCGCTCCAGCCCGGCGAGTGGGTCGTGGCCATCGGCAACCCCATGGGGCTCTCCCACACCGTCACCGCGGGCATCGTGAGCGCCAAGCACCGCGGCGACGTTCACCCCGACGGTCGCGTGCGCTACGCCGACTTCATCCAGACCGACGCGAGCATCAACCCCGGCAACAGCGG
>JBMOFP010000191.1:0-11063 GCA_049318805.1 Bradymonadia bacterium | reverse complement strand
CGTCCTGCTCATGGACGGACGCGGCCTGGACCGTATGCTGCGCGCGCTGCAGGCGGTCGGACTCGCGGCCCGCGCGCACGTCGAGGTCCGCCCGCGGCCCGCTTCACCGCCGACCTACCAGGTGGTCGTCGCGGCCGTCGGGCCGGCGAACGCGGCGCCTCTGGCGGAGGTCCTGCCGATGCGAGGCGACGTGGGCGAGGCTTGGAGTTCGGCGTACCAGGCCTTGCGAGAGCGCCTGGACCTCTGACCCCAGACTGTGCGGCACGGTGATTGCGTCACGGGGGCTCGACCGTCTCCGACCGGAAGGGCCGTGCCTTGCGCAACGTCTTGTTTTCGTTCTGTTTTGTCGCGTCGGGACTCGCCACCGCGGCGACCCCGGCCGACGCTGCACCGCGTTGGCGTGCGTATCCTAACGGGCAGGGCGAGGTCTTCGCCCGGCTGTCGAAGGAGTACTTGCTGGTCGCCCCCCGACCGGAGCTCGGGCTCGACACACTCGCCGAGCACGTCGCAAAGGCCGCACCGGGCGGCGCGCTCGCGGAAATGCGCACGCTCGTGCGCGGCCGGGTCGTTTTGCGGATTCGAGGGCTCAAGGATGAAGACCTGGTCGCGCTCGGGGCACGACTGCAGTCCGACGGGGTCGTCACCGGGGCCTGGCCGGCGCTGGAGCGCAACGGGGGCGTCATCTTTTCGGACGACGCCGTCGCGCTGAGCACCGAAACCGCGCCGACGACCGCGGTGCTCGAGAAGTTCGGGCTCGAGCTCGAGGGCGCCTCCACCCTCCCCGGCGTGTATCGCGCCCGCGCCCTCGACGGCGACGGCGTGGGCGCGGCGCGCCGAGCGCGGGCCCTGCCCGGGGTGCGCTGGGCGGAGCCGGACCTGATCCGGGATGTGAAGCTCCTGGCGATCCCCAACGATCCGGAGCTCGCGGCACAATGGCACCTCGAAAACGAGGCCGGCGTCGGTGACATCGACGCCCAGGCCGCATGGGCGACCACGACCGGTGACCCCTCCGTCGTGATCGGAATCTTCGACACCGGCACGGACCTCGACCACCCCGACCTGGTCACGAACATCGTCGGTGGCTTCGACGCCGCCGACAACGACGACGACGCCGAGGCCGAGTGCGGCGCCTCCCAGGACGGTGCAGGCCCGTCGCGGAACTGCCCGGGGAACGCGCCCTTCCGCGAGTCTCACGGCACGGCGGTCGCCGGCTTGAGCGCGGCACGCGGGTCCAACGACCTGCATGGCGCCGGGGTCTGCCCCGACTGCGCGCTCTACCCCGTGCGCCTCATCGCCGAGGGCAACGGCTTTCGGTCCCTCGGCAACGCCGAGACCTTCCGCCGAGCCGCCGAGGCGGGCTTGAGTGTCATCAACAACTCTTGGGGCCCGAACCTTTCTCGGTTCTTTCCCCTCTCCGAAGCCGAGCGTGAGTCCTTCGACTTCGTGACGCGGGACGCACGCGACGGCCGGGGTGTGGTGGTCCTCTTCGCAGCCGGCAACGACTTCTTTACGCCGGCCACGTCGAACCCCTACGCGAGCTACCCGGACCACATGACCGTGTCGGCGAGCACCCGCACCGACGACTTCGCGTGCTACTCCGACTACGGGGACGTGATCGCCATCGCCGCGCCGAGTCAGGGCTGCTTCGATGGGGAGTCGGGCATCGCCACGACGGACTACGTGGGCTCGGACGGCTACGCGGGCGGGGACTTCACCAACGGCTTCGGCGGGACGAGCGCGGCGAGCCCCATCGCGGCGGGCCTGGCGGGTCTCGTGCTCTCGGCGAACCCCAACCTCACGGCGCAGCAGGTCAAGCTCGTCATGCAGATGAGCGCCGACAAGATCATCGCCGACAAGAACCCGTGGGAAGCGCAGTACGGCGTGAACCTCGCGGAGGAGTTCGCGTACGACGAGCACGGCTTCAGCCAGGGCTTCGGCTACGGCCGCATCAACGCCGCCACCGCGGTGCGGGTGGCGCGCGAGAACCCGCCCCAGGTGGCCGGCGTCTGCGACGACCTCTGCCCGCGTTGCTTCGAGGGCCGCTGCGCACCGGCTTGCGTCGAGGACGCGGAGTGCCCCGGCGCCGCGCGGTGCATCGACGTCGGCGAAGGCACGCTCGGCTGCGCGATTCCGCGGCCCGCCCCCACCGCCGCCGGCGAGCCCTGCGGCATGGACTGCGCGGCCTGCGTACCGTCCATCGACAGCGCCTTCGAGCAGGTCGAGATCTGCACCACGACCTGCGAGGACGACACCGGGTGCCCCTTCGGCTTCGACTGCCGCGCGGTCGACGACGATCCCTCGGTGCCCAAGCTCTGCATCCCCGGCAGCAAGGAGTGCGGGCTGCCCTTCGACGACGTGCGCTGCTTCAGCAACGTCGCGGTCTCGGGCGGCGGCACGACCTACTGCTCGTGCGAGTGCCTCCCCGACTCGCCCGGGGCCTGCCCCGAGGGCTTCGTCTGCTCACCTGCGCTGTGCCAGCAGCGCGGCCAGCAGACCATCGAGTGCGAGGGCACCAGCGAGAACCGCGCGAACTACTTCCCGGTGTGTGTCCCCGACCCGAACTTCCGGCGGCCCTGCGAGAGCCACGGGGACTGCGGCGCGGCGCTCTTCTGCATCGACGGGCAGTGCGCCCCGGACCAGGAGCCGGGCGGCTGTGACGCGTGTATCACCTGCACGCGCGACAATGACTGCGCGGCCGGTGAGTCCTGCGTCGACACGACGCGCGGGCTCCACTGCCTGCCCTCGTGTCGCCGGGATGCCGACTGCCCGGGCTCGATGTTGTGCGTCAACATTCCCGGCCCGGCGGACTTTCACTGCGTGAACGACAACTTCCAGACGAAGGGCATCTGCCCGCGCTCGTGGCGGTGTGAAGTCCCTGGCCGTTGCTTCTCCGAGGACGACTGCGCCGACGGGGTCGCGTGTACGGACCGTGTCTGCGAGGACTTCTCGGAGGTCGACGCGGGCGCGCCCGACGCCGCCCCCGCCGATGCAACGCCTGCGGAGGTCGACGCTGGACCGGCCGATGCGGCCCCCGTGGACAGCGAAGATGCGGGCCCCGGCGAGGCGGACGCCCTGATCGAGCCCGACGCCGACACGGACGACGACGGCTCGGAGCGCTCGAGCAACAGCGGCGGCTGCACGACCCGCCCCGGTCGACCGGCGACGACCTTCCTGGCCCCGGTGCTGCTCGGCCTGCTCGGCGCCGCGCTCCGTCAGCGCCGACGCGGCAAGCGCGCGACGATCTCGGCGTCCAGCACGCGCTGAATCTCATCGGCCCGGAGGCGCTCCGCAGCGTAGTCGCCGGCGCTGATGCGTTCACACAGGACATCGACGCGTTGTTCGACGAGGACGTCCTGGCCGCGCGAGGTCGCCGACCGCGAGAAGTGCAGGCACTCGGACTTGACCTCGCCACTCGTCGGCAAACGCACGAGGCGCGCGCCCTCGGGGAGCGTCAGCGTCACGGACCAGCGCATCGAGCGGGGCGTGCCGAGCAGCACGTCGTGGCGCCGCTCCGCGAGGGAGAACCACCCCGCCGGTGACCAGCCGACCGGGACCTTCACGCGCAGGTCGTCTCCTTCGACGCGACCCACGGAGGGGGCGGTCACGGGCACGGAGAGTGTGGCCGGCACGCGGACCGACGCGAGCTCACCCGGCTTCGGCTCTCCGATGCGTGCGCCCGGCAGGGTCGCCCCCACCTGCTGCTGCATGAGCTGGGCGAGCTGCTCGGCGTTCCGGGCGCTTCGGCGCAACGTCGACCCGATGCGGCCGCGGGCCTCCATCGCCACCTCGCCCGTCGCGTCGCCGCGTGCGTCGAGCGTGAGGCGCGTGCGCACGGTCGAACGGTCGGTCTCGGCCGGCTGGTAGGGCACCGGGCGCCACTGGTGCTCCGGCGCCCCGGGCTGGGCGCCGGGCAAGAAGGGGCGCGGGTCGATGACCAGGGACACCGTGCCCTGGTCGTCGTGCCGGAGCACGTCCACGTCGAGGAGCTCCACGGTCGGATCGTAGAAACGCCCTTCCGGCAGACCGGGCTGGGCCGGCACGTAGACGATGGCGTGGTTGAACTGCTGCATCGGGGCCCCGCGCACCACAGGCCCGGCATCGCGGGTCCGGATGAGCGCGAAGTGCGCATCGAGGCCCGCGAGCCGCGCCAGAGTGATGAAGAGCACCGCCTTGTCCTTGCAGTCCCCGTAGCGTCTCGAGACCGTCACGGGGGCGGCGTGGGGCTTCACGCCGGCGATGAACTTCTCGTAGTCCTGCTGGTACCGAATCTCGTTCATGAGCCAGGCCTGAATCCGCTCGACCTTGTCCAGGGCGGTGGTCGCGCCGGCAAAGAGTGTGTCGGCCACGGCCTGGACCTCGGGGCCGACCCGGAAGGCCTCCTGGAGCAGCGACTCCTCCCACTCGAGGAAGGTGTCCCAGCTGGGCACCGTGCTCACGACCAGGTTCGAAGCGCTCTCGTGCAAGGTCGGCATACCGGGCTCGAGCATGAACGGCGGCAGCTCGTCGCGCTGCCACGAGACCCGGACCAGGTCCCCGACGGTGCGCTCGTCGCGCGCGGGTGTGCCCACCGCGGACTCGTGCAACATGGACGACCGGGGGCGCCACAGGACCCAGCGGCTGCGCAGGACCTGGCCGCCGGGGGTGTCGAACCACCACTGGCGTGCCATGTGGCTCGCCAGGTACCCGTCCGGCGGGCTGTCGAGGCGGTACTGGAGCACGACGATGCTCCCCGCCTGGAGCTGTCGGAAGCGCACATTCGAACCGCGAATGGTGCTCGCGTCGGTCCGGTTGCCGGCCGCGTCGACGCTGAACGCGTGGAGGACTCGGGCGCGGCCGTCGGAGCGCACGCTGAGGCGCGTGAGGCGGTCTCGCCCCGCGTCGTTGACGGCGTACGCGACCGTGGAGATGAAGTTCACCGTGGAGCCGTCCGAGCGCAGCGCCGAGACCTCGTCGTCGAGCAGGTAGACCACGTCGGCCCCGGGGAGCGGCGGCGTGGACCGCGCGCGCGCCACGGCGGCGTCCAGCGCGCGCTCGTCGGGCACGTCCTCGACCCACGGTCCGGCCGCTGACGGCGCGAGGAAGTCGAGGCGATTGGCGAGTCGTTCAT
This sequence comes from Bradymonadia bacterium, assembly GCA_049318805.1. GTDB lineage: Bacteria > Myxococcota_A > Bradymonadia > UBA7976 > UBA1532 > CANLBD01. The sequence continues at coordinate 5,956 of JBMOFP010000191.1, read as the reverse complement.
TGTCCGGATCGCGCTCGAGGGCGTTGCGCCACGCGTCCAGGGCGAGGTCCGTACGGCCCTCCTGGTAGCTCAGCTCGGCCAGCCGTACCCAGCCGATCGAGGCTGTCGGGCAGAGCGCGATGAGCCTACGGAGCGTGGCCTCGGCGTCCGCGATCCGGCCAGCGCGTCGTTGGGTCTCGGCCAGGCGCTCCCACGATGAGCGGAGGTGCGGCCAGTGCACCGAGAGGTGACGGGCGAGGACCTCGGCGCGCTTGAAGTCGTCGTTGCCCTGAGCGTGCCAATGCAGGCCCTGGAGGGCGGTCACGTCGTTCGGCACGATCTCGAGCCACCCCTCGAGGACCGCGGCGGACTCGGGATAAAAACGCAGGTCCTCGAGGGCATCCGCAAGGTCGAGGCGAACCGCGCCCCAGCGCGGCCAGCGCGCGTCGACGTCCCGCAAAACACGAAGCCGGTCCTCGTTCCAGCCCTCGCGCTCGAAGAGCTCCGCGAGGCGGAGCCAGGCCGTCGGTCGGTCGGGGTGGGCGCGGGTCAGCTCCACGAGCCGCGCCCGTGCCTTCTCGCCCAGGCCTTGCTGACCCCAGAAGCGCGCCTGCTGCAGCTTGAGCCACGGGAGCGCGTCGCCGGCCTGCTCGACGAGGGCCTGGAGCAGGTCGGCCGTGCGCGCGCGTTCCTGGTTGTCCCAGGTCGCGCTCACCAGCGCCGCACGGGTGACGAGGGCGTCGGGCATCTGCGCACCCAGGCGCTCCGCGGCCTCCACGGCCTCGACGCGAAAGCCGATGAGCTTCGCCCACGTGAAGGCCTGGTAGGCCGCGGCGGGCCCCTCGACCTTCGCCGACGCCACGCGCCCCGCGAGGATCTGCGCCGGGCCCAGGGGCTCGGCGACCGGCGGGGGCCCAGGAGCGAAGGGCGTGTGCGGCGGCACCGGGGAGACCTCACCTGGCCCCGGCAGCGCGCCGCCTCGCCGCGTCACGCGGGCGGCGAAGAGCCATGGACCCTCACCGTGCGCGGACTTCACCAGCACCCGGTTGACGCCGGCGCGCAGTCGCACCGGCACGATGAGCGCGTCCTCGGCCCAGTCCGCGACGGTCGGCAAACGCAACACCGGCACGTCGTTCACCCAGACCTTGATGGGGTCCGAGGTGCCGATGCGCAGCTCGTATTCCCCCTCCTGCGCGACGCGAAGGCCGGTCGCCAGGTAGGCCACCTGCCATTGCACCGGGTCGAGGAGTCCGGCGAGGTCGAAGCGTCCGCGGGGGTCCCGCACCGCGTCCGTCCGCCAGGCGACGTCGACGAGCTTGCCGCGCACCGTCGCGGTGGGCGCGGGGTCGAGGCCGCGTTCAGGGGGATACTCGAGGTCGAGTCCTTTGCCCTGGTCGTTGTCGAAGGTGCCGATGACCGACCAGGGCATCCCCACCCCGGTCTCCGCCAGGGCGGCATCGCGCGCTGCGTCCTGCCCGAGCGCGTGCTCGAGGTCCGCCTGGAGGAGGGCCGCCAGCCCACGAATGTCGGGGTCCGGGTGGCCTGCGCGCAGGTCCTCGAAGAGGGCGCGGGCCCGCTGCATCTCGGCCGCGGTCCACGCGAGCTCGTCGATCATCCGCAGGTGCAGCTGCGCGAGGGGGTTCTCGGGTTGGCGCAGCGCGCGCTCGAGCACGTCGAAACGATCGAAGCGTCGGTCCTCCAGAAGCGCCAGGCTCGCCGCGAGGTCCAGCGCACGCGCGTCCTCCGGAGCCGCCGCGAGCGCGGCCCCGACGGCGCTGCGCAGCGCGTCGAGGACTCGGGCCGAGTACCAGGCCGCCAGTGCGCGCTGGAGGCCGTCCAGGTCCGCGGGCGCGGCCGCCCCGACACGCAGGCCGACGGGTGCGTTTCGCGCGGCGCCTCCGCACCCAAAGAGGGCGAGCGCCAGAAGGAGCGGGGCGACAATCCTACGGCCGGGCAAAGACACCGCGTTCACTGAACCTCCGTCCGAATCCAAACACCGGCCCATAAACGGGGATTCCCCGACGGGTCAAGCATCGCTATGCTCTGCGCCATGGAAGGGTCGCGCGCGGCGCAGGTCGTCCTCGTTTCGGGGTGCAGTGGGGGCTTCGGCTATCGTGCGGCGCGCGAGCTGGCGAGGCGCGGCCACCAGGTCTTCGCCGGCCTGCGCGAACCCGAAGGTCGCAACGCCGAGCGCGCGTCGTCGCTGCGTCGGTTCGCCGAGGAAGGCGGCTTCTCGCTCGAGACCCTCCGCCTCGACGTCGACGACGCCCAAAGCGTCGACGCCGCGGTCGACGCGTTGCTCACCGCGACGGACGGTCGGCTCGACGTGCTGGTCAGCACCGCCGCCTACAGCGTGATGGGCCCCATCGAAGCGTGTCGCCCAGAGCAACTGCTGGCCGAGCTCAACACCAACGTCGTCGGCGCCTTGCGACTGTTTCGAGCGGTGTTGCCGGGCATGCGGCGGGTGGGCCGGGGGCGCATCCTGCAACTGACGAGCGGGCTCGGCCGCGTGGCCGTGCCGTTCATGGGGCCCTACGGCATCAGCGCCTGGGCCCAGGAGTGCTTCGCCGAGGTGCTGCACTACGAGGCCGCCGTCTTCGGCATCGAGGTCGCGATCCTGGAGCCGAGCGCCTACCACACCGACTTGGGCGGCCCCGCGGTGAAGGCGGTCGGTGATGCCGACCGGCTGGCGCTCTATGAGACGCAGCTCGTGGCGTTCGCCGAAAAACTACGCCGCACCGACCCCGCGCGGGCCGGCGCCGAGGACCCTGAAGAGGTCGCGACGGCGGTCGCCGATGCCGTCGAGGCGGTGTCTCTGCCTCTGCGCACGCCCATCGGCGACAGCGCCCGCGAGCTGGTGCGTCTTCGTTCGGAGAGCACCACCGCCGAGTACCGCGCCGCCATCCTCGACCGCACTGGGCTCGGAGACTTCGTCAAGCCGCGTTCGACCTGAGAGCGCCGAGGTCCGCGCCCCATGCCCGTCGTCATCGAGCCCTTCCGCAGTCGGCTCCTCGAGAACAATCCGCTGGGGGACTCCCCGGACCGTCGTGTCCCGGTGTACCTGCCCGCCGAGGCCGCCGCGCATCCGGAACGCCGGTATCCGGTCCTTTTCGGCCTCGCGGGCTTCACGGGCACGGGCGAGAGCTTTCTCAACTACGACTTCTACCAGCCGAACCTGCCGCAGCTCCTCGACACGCTGATCGCCTCCGGGGAGCTCCCGCCCTGTGTCGTCGTGCTCGTGGACGCTATGACCGCGCTGGGCGGGAATCAATACATCGACAGCCCGGCCGTCGGTCCGTGGTGCAGCCACATCATCGAGGAGCTCATCCCGTGGGCCGAGGCGCGTTTCCCCGTGCGGCCGGGACCCGCTCACCGCGGCGTCTTCGGGAAGTCCTCGGGAGGCTACGGCGCGTTGATGATGGGCCTCGAACAGGGCGCCCACTTCGGAGGGGTCGCCTCTCACGCCGGGGATGCTTACTTCGAGTACTGCTACGGCGTGGATCTGCCCGCGGCGGCCGACGTTTTGCTCAACATCGGTGGCCTCGAGGGGTGGTTCTCCACCTGGCGGAAACACGATCGGCTCCCTGGGCGCCTCTTCCCAGCGGTCAACATCGTCGCCATGAGCGCGTTCTACAGCCCGAACCCTTCGGCGCCGTTCGGTTTCGACCTGCCCATCGACCTCAACACCGGCGAGCTCCGTCCCGAGGTCTTCGCCCGCTGGAAGCTCCGCGACCCCGTCGACCGCGTTCTCCCCTGTCGGCAGAGCCTGAGCGGGCTCAGATTCTTCTTCTTCGATTGCGGCGACCGCGACGAGTACCACCTGCATCACGGCGCGCGCATCCTGCACCTGCGCTGTGAAGCCGCGTCCGTCCCGCATGTCTACGAGCGCTTCGACGACGGACACCGGTCGATCGGCTATCGCTACCGGACGTCGCTGCCGAGGCTGGTCCGCGCGTTGGTTTGACGCCGCTGGGCGTTGATCCAGACGCATCCCTGGGTCCACCATCGCGGGCCTGCACCGGGACCGCGGGTCATTGCACTCAGGGGGGTCGTTTCGTGAGCTCGACGTGCCACTCAGGTCGTTTCCTGGTCGCCTGTGTCGTGGTGTGGATGACGGCGCTCGGCGTCTTGGGCTGTGCCTCGCCCAGCTCCAGCAGCGGCACCGAGGGTCCGCGCGTGGGCGCGGACGCCGACTTCCCCCCCGGGGACCGGGACGCCAGCGGCGCCGGCGGTGACGAGACCCCGCTGGGCGGCCAGCCCGCATCGGGCGGCGAGCCGAGCCCCGGCGGTCAACCGGCCCCAGGGGGAGAGCCCGCTCCGGGCGGCCAACCGGCGCCGGGAGGCGAGCCCATGCCCGGCGGTCGACCGGACCCCGGTGGCCAGCCCGACCCCGGCGGTGAGCCCGCGCCCGGCGGTGAGCCCGCGCCCGGCGGTGAACCCGCGCCCGGCGGCGAGCCTGCGCCCGGCGGCGAGCCCGCGCCCGGCGGTGAACCCGCGCCCGGCGGTGAACCCGCGCCCGGCGGCGAGCCTGCGCCCGGCAGCGAGCCCGCGCCTGGCGGTGAGCCCGCGCCCGGTGGTGAACCCGCGCCCGGCGGCGAACCCGCGCCCGGCGGCGATGTGCCCCCGCCCGTCGTGCTCTCCCGCATCGTGATCGAGCCCGGCCGCCTGGACCTGATCGCCGGCGCCACGGGCGTGATGCGCGCTCAGGCGACCTACTCCGATGGAACCCAGGAAGACGTCAGCGACCGCGCCCGGTGGCGCAGCTCCGATGCCGCCGTTGCGGCACCCGGCCGCAATCTCCCCGGCGAGGGTCGCGAGATCGTCGCTCTGGGCGAGGGCCGCGCCAGTTTCACGGCGACGTTCGACGGCGTCGAAAGCGGCGCGGCCACCGTGTCCGTGGTCGCGACCCAGGTCATCGAGATCCAGCTCGACCCGCCCGCGGCGACGCTCAGCGCCGGCAGCGTGCAGGACTTCACGGCGCTGGCGCTGTTCAACGACGGGACCGCCGCCGACATCACGGACCTGGCGACCTGGCGTTCCTCCAATCTCGTCGTCGCCGAGGTGGTCTCGGACGGCGTCGACCGCGGGCGCGTCACGGCACGCGCCGCGGGCATCGCGTCGATCACGGCGCAGTACGCGGACGTGGTCTCGACGCCGGTGCGTGTCGAGGTGACGAACGCTCTTCTCCGTTCGATCGAGGTCACGAGCGCCGACGCCACGGCGCCCGTCGGGACCTCCGTGCGTTTCGCGGCGTCGGGGCTCTACTCCGATGGCAGCCGGCGCGCGCTCGACGCCCAGGTGAGCTTCGTCTCGAGCGATGTGGCGGTGGCGAACTTCGCCCCCGCCCCCGCCGAGCCTGGAACGCTCCTCGCGCTCGCGCCCGGCGCCACTCAGGTCACTGCGACCCTGGGTGCGATCACGAGCGCGCCGTTCCGATTCACCGTGACGGCCGCGCGCCTCGATCGCCTCGAGCTCTCGGGCGGCGCGCCGAGCATTCCCATCGGTCAGACGACCCGCTTCACCGCGACCGGCTTCTTCTCGGACGGCGTCGATCGAGACGTCTCCGGTGACGTGACCTGGACCACGAGCGACGCGGGCATCGCCACGGTGGGCCAGGGAGAGAACGGCGGCCTCGTTCTGGGGACCGGCGCCGGCCGGGTGCGCGTCACGGCCAGCCTCGGCAACGTCTCGGCCAATGTCGATCTCGAGGTCCTCGCCGTTCAGCTCGTCAGTCTGGAGGTCCAGCCGGATCCCATCGACGTCGCCGTCGGTGAGGTCACGCGCGCGCGGGCCACGGGTCGATTCAACGACGGCAGCACGCTCGACGTGACCGAGCAGGCGCTTTGGCAGAGCGTGAACGGGCTGGTCGCCTCGGTCTCGAACGCCGCGGGGCGTCGCGGCGAGGTCACGGGCCTCGGAGCCGGGCAGACGCGGATCTCGGCCACGCTCGAGGGCATCGCCGACGTCGTCGACGTAG
>JBMOFP010000190.1:0-11388 GCA_049318805.1 Bradymonadia bacterium | reverse complement strand
ACATGATCGGCGGGGAGTGCGACCGCTGATGGGCGTCAACTGCAAGATCAACGGGCAGCCGGTCTCGGTGGACGCAGGCACCAGCGTGCTCGAAGCGGCCCGGGGTGCGGGCTTCGAGGTGCCGCACTTCTGTTGGCATCCAGGGCTCTCGCGGCCGGCCAACTGCCGAATGTGCCTCGTCGACGCTTCGAACAGCCCGAAGCCGATCCCGTCCTGCTACATCAACGTGGCCGAGGGCGTCGACTACACCACCGACTCTGAGCACGTCCGCGAGCTGCGGCGCGCGATCCTCGAGTTCATCCTGCTCAATCACCCCATCGACTGCGCGATCTGCGACCAGGCGGGGGAGTGTGAGCTCCAGAACAACTACTTCGACTACTCGCTGCAGACCAGCCGTCTGGCCACGGACAAGGTCCACAAGCCGAAGGCGATCGCCCTCTCGGACAAGGTCACCTTCGACGGCGAGCGCTGCATCGTGTGCACCCGCTGCGTCCGGTTCTGCGATGAGGTCGCGAAGACGAGCGAGCTCGGCGTGAAAAACCGGGGCGAGCGCTCCGAGATCGCGGTCTTCCCGGGCAAGACGCTGAGCAACCCGTACTCCATGAACGTGATCGACCTCTGCCCGGTCGGCGCGCTCACGAGCACGGACTTCCGGTTCAAGTGCCGCGTTTGGTTCATGTCCACCGTCGAAAGCGTGTGCGACCAGTGCAGCCGTGGCTGTGCGGTCTACCTCGACCACCACAAGGGCGAGGTCATGCGCTATCGGCCGCGCGAGAACCGCGAGGTCAACGACTGGTGGGTCTGCGATTCAGGCCGGATGAGCTACGCCACGCTGCATGACCAGCGGGTGCTCGCGCCCGTGGTGCGTGACGGCGCGCGACCGGTCCGCGCCTCGATCGAAACCGCGCTCGAGCGGACGCGCGCGCTCCTCGGCGGCGCGGGCGACCGCCTCGCGGTGCTCGTCAGCGCGACCCTCGACAACGAGACCCTCTTCGCCCTCCGAACGCTGCGCGCGAAGGGCCTTGCCGGCGCGCAGTTCTTCGGCTCGGCGCGACCGGACGGCAGCGACCAGGACGACATCCTGCTGCGCAACGACAAGAACCCGAACCGTCGCGGTCGAGAGGTCATTCTCGGGGCCCTGCCCGACACCGCTGCCCTCCGCGCGGCCATCGCCCAGGGCCAGGTCACCCACGTGCTCGCTCTCGGCGGTACGTTCGAGGCCGCGGACGTCGCTGGAGCCACGGTCGTCGCCGCCAGTGTCCACGCGACGGACGCCGTTCAGGGTGCGGCCGTGGTCCTGCCCCTGCAAAGTCACGCCGAGCACGACGGCTCGTTCGTGAACTTCTCTGGCCAGGTGCAACGCTTCCAGGCGGGGATTCCGGCGCTCGGCGAGGCCCTCGCCGGGTGGGAGTTGGTCACGAAGGTCGCAAAAGCCCTCGGGCACGAGCTCGGCCTGAACTCCTCGGGCGCGACCCTCAAGGCGCTCGCGCGCGAGCTCCCCGAATTCTCCGGCTTCACCCACATCAGCCTGGGTTCCACGGGACGCAAACTCGGCGGCGGTCTTGCCCCCGAGGCCCCCGCGGCGCCGTCGACCGAGCCCACCGCCCCGGCGCCCTGAACGGACCTTCGAGGACACGGAATGCTCCTGCTCATTGGCCTCACGCTCCTGAAGATCGTGGCGATCGTGCTCGTCTTCGTCATGGTCGTCGCCACGTTGTCGACCTGGGCGGACCGCAAGCAATCCGCGCTCATCCAGGACCGCATCGGCCCGAACCGCGCGAACATCGGGAACGTGACCGCGGCCGGACTCGTGCACATCATCGCGGACGCGCTGAAGACCCTCTTCAAGGAGGACTTCGTTCCGCGCGACTCGAACTCCAAGCTGTTCGGCATCGCGCCGTTCCTCGCGTTCGTGCCCGCCCTGCTCGCCTTCGCGGTGATCCCGGTCGGAGACACGTGGTGCCCCGACGGCGCGATCGCGGTGAAGGACTTCCGAGACGTCTGCCTCGCCGGCGACCCGCAGAGCTACTTCCAGATCAGCTCGATGGGCGCTGGCCTCCTGTGCATCTTCGCGATCGTCTCGCTGGGGGTCTACGGTTCATCCATCGGCGGTTGGGCCAGCAACAACAAGTACGCCCTCATCGGCGGCGTGCGGGTCTCGGCCCAGATGGTCTCCTACGAGGTCACCATGGGCCTCACACTCATCGGCCTGCTGATGATCTACGAGAGCATCGAGCTCAACGAGATGGTGCGCGAGCAGGGTGAGTTGCTCTGGGGCTTCCTGCCGAAGTGGGGCATTTTCATCCAGCCCGTGTCCTTCGTGCTTTTTTTCACGGCGGCCATCGCCGAGACGAAGCGCCCCCCTTTCGACATTCCGGAGGCCGAGTCCGAGCTGGGCGCCGGCTACTTCATCGAATACAGCGCGATGCGCTTCGCCCTCTTCACCCTCTCGGAGTACGTCGCCTCCGTCCTGGTGGCGATGCTCGTGACGACGCTCTTCCTCGGGGGCTGGCAGATTCCCTGGCTCTACGGCGACGGGTTCCACAATCCCTTCACGGGCGAGCTCGCGCTGCCTCTCCCTTACGTGGTGGTGAAGGTGCTCCAGATCGGCGCCTTCTGCTTCAAGACGGTCTTCCTTTGCTGGTTCCAGCTCATGATCCGCTGGACGCTGCCGCGCTTCCGCTACGACCAGCTCATGCGCCTCGGGTGGAAGGTCATCCTGCCCCTCTCCCTCGTGAACGTGCTCGTCACGGGCATCTGGCTGCTTTTCCTCGACAGCCCGAAGTAAGCCTCGCGTTCGCGGTCAGCGGCTGAGCCACCCGGCGACTCGGGCGCGCCAGCGGGCCCCTCGAACGGCCCGAGCCAGGCCCTGCCGACAGGCGCCGCAGCCCGTGCCTGCGCCCGTCCGCCGGACGACCGCGTCGAGCGTGCGTTCCCCTTCCCGCACGAGGTCGTGAATCCTGGCCTCCGTGACGTCGAAGCAGTCACACACTCGCCTCGGTCTCATCGCCCCTCCCGCTTGACAGCGGCACCCGCGTGCTTAGGCTCGCGCGGCACATGCCTGCCGATTACTACCAGCTCCTCGGAGTGCCGCGCGACGCCGACGAACGTGCGCTGAAGAAGGCGTACCGCGCCCTGGCGATGCAGTATCACCCGGACCGCAACCCCGGAGATACCGAGGCCGAGACCCGTTTCAAGGACGTCAGCGAGGCCTACGAGGTCCTCGCCGACCCCGAAAAGCGCCAGATCTACGACCGTTTCGGCCATGACGGGCTGAAGGGTCAGGGTTTCGGAGGCTTTGGCGCGTCGAGCGTCGAGGACATCTTCGGTCACTTCGGAGACCTCTTCGGAGACTTGTTCGGCGGCGGGGGCGGTCGACGCTCTCGACGGGGCAGCGACATGCTCGTCGAGCTCACGGTCGACCTGGCGAGCTGCCTCACGCCCGCCCAGCACACGCTCGAAGTACCGCGCGACGTCCGCTGTGACGGGTGTGAGGGCAGCGGCGCGGCGCCCGGCTCGAAGCCCGAGGTGTGCGGCACGTGTGGCGGCGTCGGGCAGGTGCAGATCGCGCGGGGCTTCATCGCGATGCACACCACCTGTCCGAAGTGCCGGGGACAGGGCAAGACCATCAAGAGCCCGTGCTCGAAGTGCCGCGGTCGGGGTCTCCAGCGCATCACGCGGAGCGTCAAGGTCTCGGTGCCCGCGGGCATGGAGACCGGCATGCGCCTGCGCCTCAACGGCCAGGGCGAAGAGGGTCCGAGCGGCGCACCCGCAGGCGACCTCTACGTCCAGGTCAGCGTTCGTGAGGACGACCGCTTCGAGCGCCATGGCGCCGATCTTGTGGCCGACCTGCCCATCAGCATGGTGGGCGCTTGCCTCGGCGAAAAGACCACCTTCGCGGCGCTCGATGGGGCCATCGACCTCGACCTCCCCGCGGGAACCCAGCCCGACACCGTCGTGCGCGTCGCCGGCCGCGGTCTGCCGAGGGTTCAGAGCCGTGGCCGCGGCGACCTCCACCTGCGCGTCCGCGTGCAGATTCCGACCCGCACCACAGACCAGGAGCGCGCCCTCCTGGTGGCACTCCGTGACCTACAGCGAGGTGGCACGGCGGTCCCCACCGAGGGCTGACACGCCCCTGAAGTTGGCGCCGGGCCACGACCCGCGCGAGACTCCCCCAGCGATGCCCGCCCGCGACTCTCGCATCGGAGTGCTCCACGTCGTCCACTCCCTGAACATCGGGGGGGCGGAGAAGCTGGTCCACGACCTGGCGCTCGCGACCGACGGCGACGCGTTTCGTGTCGAGATCGCCTGCCTCGATGGGCTCGGCGCGCTCGCGGCCGGCCTGGCGGTCCGGGGGTACAAGCTTCATCCGCTGGAGCGCAGGCCCGGTCTCGACACCCTGTTGCCGCTGCGCATCGCAGAACTTTGCCGGCGGCGCGCGCTCTCCGTGGTGCACGCCCACCAGTACACGCCCTTTTTCTATGGGGTGGTCGGGGCGCGGCTGTCCGCCCGCGCACGATGCCTCTTCACGGAGCACGGCCGCCACCACCCGGACGTTCGGAAACCCAAGCGGGTCGCTGCCAACGCCGTGCTCGCGCGCTTGTGCGACGAGGTCGTCGCCGTCAGCGAGTTCACCCGACGCGCGCTCATCGAGAACGACGGCTTCCCTTCGGAGAAGGTTCGGGTCCTCTACAACGGCGTCCACCTCTCGGACCCCGGCGTCGGACCAGACCGCGCGACGGTGCGCGCCGCGCTCGGGCTGCAGCCCACGGACCGCGTCGTCGGGCTCTGTGCGCGCCTGAGCCCGGAGAAGAACGTCCCGCTCCTGGTCGAGGCCTTTGCGTCCCTGCGCGCCGCGGTCCCTGAGGCTCGGCTCGTCATCGCTGGAGACGGCCCGGCCCGGCCGGAGATCGAGGCGTCGGTCCGCCGACTCGGGCTCGAGGCCGACGTGACGCTCCTCGGCTTTCGCGACGACGTGCCTGCGCTGATGCGCGCCTTCGACGTCTTCTGCCTCCCGAGCCTGACCGAGGGGACCTCGATCACCCTCCTCGAGGCGATGAACGCGGCCTGCCCCGCCGTGGTCACGCGTGTCGGCGGGAATCCGGAGATCGTCGTCGACGGGGTGACCGGCGACTGTGTGCCCTCGGGCGACGCGACCGCGCTGGCCGCCGCGTTGACCGCGATGCTCCAGGACGGCGACAGAGCGCGTAGGATGGGGGCAGCGGGACGCGCCCGCGTCAAAGAACGGTTCACGTTCGAAGGCATGGTCCTTGGTTATGAAGCTCTCTATCGTCGTCTCGGCGCTTCTCGCCGCTTCGGTCATCTCGGCTCCACGTGAGGCTGCGGCACGGGGGCCATTCGGCCTCGGCATCGTGCTCGGCGACCCCAGCGGCCTGTCCGGCAAGCTCTTTGTCAGTCGCCAGCACGCCATCGACGCGGCCCTCGCCTTCAGCCTCGTGGACGACGTCCTCTACGTGCACGCCGACTACTTGTTCCACGCCAGTAGCCTCAGCGTGCGCAGCTTGAGCGGACACCGCTTCTTGCCGTATGTCGGTGTCGGGGGGTTCATCGGTGTGAGGGACAACGATCACGGCAGGGACGACGACTCGACCGGAGCCATGGGCGTCCGTGTTCCGCTCGGGATCGCTTGGGAGCCGCGGGTCCCCATCGACGTCTTCCTCGAGGTGGTCCCGACGATGCGCCTCATCCCGGAGACCAACGGCGGGCTCGATGCGGGCCTGGGTATTCGCTACTTTTTCTGAGGCCACATGCTGTCGATTTGTCGCGGAGCACTCGGGAATCTCGTCGCGCTCGCCCTGGCGATGGGGTGCTCGAGCGGCGGCGGTGACGGCGACAAAACGGTCGTGGACGCGGAGGTCCGTCAGATCCTCGACGCCGAGGTCGACGCGCGGCCTCCCCTGGACCTGGGTATCGTCGAGGAGTGCGCCGCGGACGAGACGCGACCGTGTGGTTTCGACCTCGGGGTGTGTCGTGCCGGCATTCAACGATGTGTCCAGGGTCTCTGGTCGGTCGACTGCGAAGGGGTCGTCGGGCCCGTGGACGAGCGCTGCGACGGCATCGACAACGACTGCGACGAGTCGACGGACGAGGGCTTCGCGCTAGGCGGCGCCTGCAAGTACGACGACGAGCGGGGCATCCCTCAGGACGGGGTGACGGCGTGTGACTTCGCCTCCGGCGGTCTCACCTGCATCGCGGGCATGGACTGCTCGACGGACGCGGATGGCGACGGCGCCAACATCTGCATGGACTGCGACGACGACGACCGCAGGTCCTACCCCCAGGCGATCGAGCTTTGCGACGGCGCGGACAACGACTGCGACGGCCGCGACGACGAGATCTTCGACTTCGAGAGCATCTGCTACGTGGGAGAGGGTGTGTGTCGTCGCGGCGGTGAGCCTGTCTGCGCCGCGAACGGCGAGCTGGGCTGTGACGCCACCCCCGGCGAGCCCGAGGGCGAGGAGCGCTGCGGCGACGCCGAGGACGACGACTGCGACGGCCAGGTCGACGAAGGTTTCGAGGTCGGCGCGGCCTGTATGGCCGGGATCGGCGCGTGCCGGGTCGAGGGCATCATCGACTGTGCGCGCGATGGCGTCGGCGTCGCGTGTGACGCCGTCGCGCGGGCGCCGGAGGCCGAGCGGTGCGGCAACCAGGTCGACGACGACTGCGATGGCGCCACGGACGAGGGCTTCGCGCTCGGCGGCGAGTGTGTGGTGGGCGAGGGCGCCTGTGAGCGGCGCGGGAACTTTTTCTGCGATGGCCCTACCGGTGAGGCCCGCTGCAGCGCCGACGCCGCGGTGCCCCGCCTCGAGCTGTGCGGCAACCAGATGGACGACGACTGCGACGGCACCACGGACGAGGGCTTCGACCTGGGCGCCGCCTGTGGTGTGGGCCTGGGCGAGTGCGCCCGTGCCGGCGTGCGGGTCTGTGCCCCCAACGGGCAGGCGACGGTGTGCAACGTCAACCCGGGACCGCCGGGGGACGAGTTCTGCGGCTCGATGACCGACGAAGACTGCGACGGCATCACCGACGAGGGCTTCGACGCGGGGCAGCCGTGCTCCGCCGGCCTCGGGGAGTGTCGACGGCTCGGGATCTTCGAGTGTGCGCCCAACCGCCTGGGCACCTTGTGCACCGCGCAGCCCGGAGACGCATCCCCCGAGACCTGCAACGACCTGGACGACGACTGCGACGGCACCACCGACGAGGGTTTCGACGTCGGGGGGAACTGCCAGGTCGGGGTCGGCGCCTGTCGCCGAGAGGGTCAGGTCGCGTGTGACGCGAACGGTGGTCTCTTCTGCCGGGCTCAGCTCGTGCCACCCGGTCAGGAGCGCTGCGGGAACGGGCTGGACGATGACTGCGATGGGCGCCTCGACGAGGGCTTCGACGTCGGCTCGAGCTGCAATGTGGGCGTGGGCGGCTGCGCGCGCAGCGGTGCCCTCGTCTGCGCGTTCGACCAGCTCCGCACGACGTGTGACGTGGACCCCGGGCAGCCTGTCGTCGAGGTCTGCGGCAATCGGGTCGACGACGACTGCGACGCCACCGTCGACGAAGGCTTCGACGTGAACTCCGCCTGTCAGGTCGGCGTGGGCGCGTGTCGCCGCAACGGCTTCCGGGTCTGCAACCCGAACGGTCCCGGCACGATTTGCGGCATCGAGCCCGGACTCCCGCGGAACGAGCTGTGTGGGACCGCGGAAGACGAAGACTGCGATACCCGCATCGACGAGGGCTTCGACGTCGGGGCCGCGTGTCAGGTGGGCCGGGGCGAGTGCTTCCGTCGCGGGCAGCGTGTCTGCTCCATCGACGGCGCGGCCACGACCTGCAACGCCCAGGAGGGCGCACCGGCCGCGGAGCGCTGCGACACCCTCGACAACGATTGCGACGGCCGCAACGACGAGGGCTTCACCCTCGGGCTGGCGTGCACGGTCGGCAACGGGCCCTGCCGCAACGAGGGCGTGCAGGTCTGCCGCGCGGACGGGGCCACCACGGTCTGCGACGCCCAGCCTCGCCCGGGTGAGGCCGAGCGGTGCGACGAGCGCGACAACGACTGCGACAATCGGGTCGACGAGGACTTCCAGAACGACCTCGACGGCCCATGCGACGCGAACGATGACCAGGACCTCTGTGAGAACGGCTACTTCGTGTGCAACGCGGTCACGGGCGGCCTCGCCTGCATGGACGACCGACCGAGCCCAGAGGTCTGCGACTACCAGGACAACGACTGTGACGGCGTCGCCGACAACGGGATCGACCTCCTGGGCGACGAACAGAACTGCGGCGCCTGCGGTGAGGTCTGTCCGGAGCCCTTCGGCCGCTGCCGACAGGGCATTTGCTATCGCGAGTACTGGGTCGACGCCGTCGGGGGCTCGAACGCCAACGGGACCGGCGCCCGAGACAATCCGTGGCGCACGATTCGGCACGCGACCGGGCGAGTGCTCGGACCCCGCGCGACCATCATGGTCCTGCCGGGCACCTACTCGGCAGAGATGGACCCGGTCGAGTTCGAGCGATTCCCGATTCCGATCCCGGACGGCGTCGAGATCAGCGGCTTCGGCGACATCGCCCAGACAATCGTCGATCCCGCTCACCGGCAGTCCGCGTTTACGTACAGCGGCGCGGTCGACCTGGCGAACCTGCTCGAGCGACTGACGATCAACCGCGGTGGCATCAACGGCGGCGACTTCGGCGCGATCCGCGTCCAGAACAGCAACGCGACCCTCCGCGAGCTCACCATCACGAACTCGCGCGGGCGCTTCGCGGCGGCGGCGCTGCTCGTCGACGGGGGCTCGGTCGTCGTCGACGATTGCACCTTCACCGACAACGTCAGCCAGGGCGTCGGTGTCATCGTGGATGTCGCCGCCGGCGGTCGACTCCAGATTTTCCGCAGTCAGTTCAGGCGAAACACGGCGGGGACGGCGCCCGACGACGAGGGTGTGATCCAGAGCACCCTGTCGACGCTCGAGATCTACAACACGACCATCGCGGAGAGCACCGGGAACGCGGTCATGGCGGACTTCCGCGGCGCGCAGGTGATCATGCACAACAACACGATCGCCAACAACGCGGGGACCGGGCTCTTCCTGCATGACCAGACCGCCGCACGGGTCGCGAACAACGTCTTCGCAAACAACGGCATGTACGGTCTCTACGAGCTCGGCGCGAGCAGCGATCCGCCGTATCTGCGCAACAACCTCTTCTGGCAGAACACGCTCGGCGCGTATGTCGACGAGGGCCCCGCGGTCGGGAACCCCGCCGCGAATCGAATCCTGAACACGGCCAACGCGATCAACGCGCTCGGCGGCGCGGCGAACAACGTTGTCGCCGACCCCCGGTTCTTCAGCCTGCCGGCCGGCAATTTCCGCCTGACCGCGGGCTCGGCCGCCATCGACGCCGCCGACGCGACCTACGCCCCGGCGACCGACTACGACGGGCGTCCCCGCCCCCGTGGCAACGCCGACGACATCGGCGCGTTCGAGTTCTGAACGCACGCAGCCTGCTCATCGCACGCAGCCTTGGCCGCGGCGGGGCTCACCGGGTCAGGAGCCGCCCCCGGTCCACCAGGGACACACGGACGACCTCGACCAAAGCCTCGAGGGTGCGGCCGGTCGTATCGATCGTGAGCTCCGGCGACTCCGGCGCCTCGTACGGCGAGTCGATCCCGGTGAAGTTCGGGATCTTGCCGGCGCGGGCGCGTCCGTAGAGGCCTTTGGGATCGCGCCGCTCGCACTCTTCGAGCGGTGTCGCCACATGGACCTCGAGGAAGGACCCCGGGGGTACCAGACTCCGGGCGAGCGCCCGTTCGGCGCGAAACGGAGAGATGAAGGCGGTCAGCACGACGACCCCTGCCTGGGCGAAGAGGGCCGAGACGTGGGCCACACGACGGACGTTCTCTCTCCGGCTCGTGTCGTCGAACCCGAGGTCGGCGCAGAGCCCGTGGCGAACATTGTCGCCGTCCAGGACGAACGCAGGCCGCCCCTCGTCGAGGAGGCGCGCCTCGAGCGCGGTCGCGAGCGTCGACTTCCCCGAACCGGAAAGTCCCGTGAACCAAACGACGGTCCCCAGCTGTCGGAGCTGCTCCGCACGCCGGGTTTCAGACACCTGGGACGCGTGCCAGACGATGTCTCGGGGTGAGCTCACGGCGTCATTCAACACCGGATGGCGCTCGCCGGCTACGCCCGCGACCCGAAATGGACGCGTCGCCGCGTCGTGATAGGCTCGGAGGGTCATGGCGGATACGATGACCGCGAGGCTGATGCGTTTGCTCGAGCGCGAGTCCCACCTCGCCCTCGAGGAGCGACGCGCGCTCCAGCGGCGGGAGAGACTGGACGCGTCGACGCTGGGCGTGCTCGATGCAGGGTCCGACCTCGAGGGCATGCTGAAGGCGCGCGAGCTGGCCGCGGAAGCGCGCAGCGCCGTGCTGCTGTCGTGGAACTCCGCGCTCGATGCCCTCGACAGTGCCCGCCAGCGGGCGCGATCGGTGCCGCCCGCGCCGATGGACGTCGAATTCTGGGGAACGCTGGGAGAGCGCCTCGGTCACGTGCTGGGTGAGGAGCTGTCCGAGCTCCCGCCGGATGAGCTTCGGGCGGCCATCAGCCGCGCCCTCGACGCCGTCGGCGGCGCTCCACCGCCCAGCCCACCGCCCACGCCCGTGCTGCGCCCACCGGCGACCTTCGCCGCGCCTGCGGCCTCCACCGCCGAGCACGAGGAGGCCGAGCTGCTCGCGGGCGTTCGTGGCACGGCCACCATCGACCGTGAACTCCCGGAAGAGCCGCCCTCCATGGGCGCCATCGACGCGGCCCTGGCGGCGTTCGCGCCCGACGCCCCCGGCCAAGTCGTCGTTCAACCGACCGGAGAGCTGCCCGAGGTGCGGCTTGCCCTTTCGCCGCCGGAGTCGTCGCCCGAGGTCGAAGAGTTCGACAGCTTCGCCGCCCTCTCGAGAGAGCTCGGGCCCTCCATGGCCGACCTCGCCTCGGAAACGGCAGCGCCTCACGGCAGCGTCTCCCCGGACTACGACATCGGCATGCGCATGACCGAGGAGATCGAGCTCACCCCCCTGCAGATCCGCGCCCTGCTCGACGGGACAGTTTCGCCGAGCGAGTCGGAGGCGCACGCAGTGTTGCCGTCGACCGAAGCGCAGGGGTCTCCGCCCGTTCTCGGCAGCGCACTCGAGATCGTCGCGCCGCAGATGGACGACGAGCAGGCCCCCTACGAGGACCCCTTCGCCAGCCTGCAGGCCTCCCTCGAAGAGCTCGACGAAGACGTGCCGTCGGAGACGCCCCGGGTCCCGGCCCCGGTCCCCGTCCCGGCCCCGGTCCCCGTCCCGGCTCCGGTCCCCGTCCCGGCCCCCGAGCAGCGCCCCCGCCCCCACCCACG
>JBMOFP010000189.1:0-11463 GCA_049318805.1 Bradymonadia bacterium | reverse complement strand
CTCCCCGACGCCGCGCTCCCCGACGCCGCGCTCCCCGACGCCGCGCTCCCCGACGCCGCGCTCCCCGACGCCGCGCTCCCCGACGCCGCGCTCCCCGACGCCGCGCTCCCCGACGCCGCGCTCCCCGACGTGGGCGTTCCTCCCGTGGGCGTCTTTCTCGTCGGAACCGCCCGTGCCGCGGACGAGCGCGCCCCGGTCGAGGTCTGCGTGGGCGTGTCGTGCACACGGACCAATGCAGGTCGGTACAGCCTGGGGCCCCTGGCAGGGCCGCAGCTCGTCACCGTCACGTTCCGAGCCGATGCGCACTGGACGGAGACGGCCCCCGTGGCGCTGCCCGCGAACGGCCAGGTGGCCGGTCCGGTGGACGTCGAGCTCGAGCGCGGCGTGCGGGTCGACGACACCGACCCGAGCATTCGACGCCTCTTCTTCGACGCGGACGACCGCCGCATCTTCGTCGAGGCCGGTGGACGCCTGGACATGGTGGACACGCAGGACCCGCTGCCGTGGTCGACACGCACCATCGTGCCGGACCTGCTCGACCTGTACCTGGGCATCAGCCCAGACGAATCGGGTCTCGTGGCGCGGCGCGCGAACAACGGCGCCCTCGACGGCGTCATTGCCCTTTGGCCGCTCGCCGGCGGAGGCCCGGGCTTCTCTCTCCTCGTGGAGGCCCGACCGCCCTCGCTTTGGTCGGACGGGCTCTTCGTCGCCTCGACACGGGTCCGGAATGGCATCGGCCGCCTGCAAGCGAACCGCCCGGGCGGCATGGCGAATACGCTGTCACAGCGGCACCACGTCGGGCGTCTGACGACCCTGGCCAACGGGCGGCTCGCGTGGATGGCCGTCGACACGCTGCCGGAGCCCGACGTGAACCGGGTCTACGTCGGCAGCGCCAACGGCCTCGAATCCCGTCAGATCGGGGACGAGCCGGTGACCACCGACTACCTCGTCAACACCGCGGGGAACGTGGGTCTGCTGTGGCGCTCCGCCGCGGGCGCGCTGGTCTGGATGCGTTCCCCCGACGACAACCCCGAGCAGGTCCTGCCCGCGGTCTCCGGCCTCGTCGCGCCGGTGATTCTGCCCGACGGCAGCGCACTCGTCTGGGTGCCGGAAGGCCCCGTAGACGTCGCCCCCTACACGGCGCGTCGCATCGTCTTCAATCGACCGGGGGTGGCGAACCAGAACCTTCTGCTCGCCGCGGGTCTCACGGCGAGCTCGGCCCGGACCGGAACTGCGGGTCTCTACGCGGTGCGAAACGGGGTCGGGTTGGTCTACGCCCCGTACACCGCCCAACCCGCCGCGGCCGTGCTCGGGGGCCCCGCCGCGGGCGTCGCCTTCGAGGTCGTGGCGAGTGGCGCGGGCGCCGTGCTCCTGGCCGACGGGCGCGCCGTGCGCCACACACCCGGGGCGCCGCCCGAGGCCCTGGGCGTCGATGGCCTCTCGGGTCTCGTGCCGGCCACGGGCGGCGCGCTCGCCTGGCGCGCGGCGACACGGCAGCGATACTGGCTCCCGGGTCCGGGACAGGCCGGGGCCGCACGCGCGGTCGCCACGAACGGTGAGGCGGAGGCGTACGTCGTCGACCCCACCTTCGCTCGGGTCTTCGCGCGCGGCGCCGACGGCTGGGGCGCGGTCCAGCTCCCGCAGGGTCAGCGGGTCGCCTTCGATCGCGACGTGACGCGGGTGCTGCCGCTGGACGCGCAGTCCGCACTCGGCCTCGACCCCGCCGGCGCTCTACGCGCGTTCTCGGGCGCCACGGGCGAGAGCTACGGGTGGGCGCGGGGCGTCGACTTCGTAGAGCGGTCGACCGACACCGCGTGGGTCGTTTACGCCTGCGACGCGGGTGTCTTCGTCGTGCCCACGGGGGACTGAACCCCTTATGGCCGTAGGGTGCCCGCCTCGAGCGCCGCCCGTTCGTCGGCCGAGAGCGGGACGTAGGTGCGCCCCTCGGCGGAGCGCCGGAGCACCCGATCCCCGTTGGCCGGCGTGAGGCCCTCCCGCTGCAGCGCAACTCGACGGAACTTCTGGGTGCCGGTGGTCTCCAACGACCCGGTCAGGCGCACGAAGACCGGGCGCTCCGCAGCACGCAGGCGCGCCTCGGCCGCCTCGAAGAACGCCGGACCGTCGAAGCCGTCGGGGCCCGGCACAATCGCCGCCATGCCCACCCGGCCATCGGCGCCGGGGAGCGCGAGACCGTAGGCGACCAGCAGAGCCGCGCCCCCCGCCCCGGCGAGCGCCTCGGCGACGGCCTGCGTGGAGACGTTCTCGCCCTTCCACCGGAACGTGTCGCCGATGCGGTCCACGAAGTAGAAGTCCCCCTCCGTGTCGCGGGTCAGCAGGTCCCCCGTCCGGAAGTACGCGTCCCCCGTGCGGAAGACGTCGCGCAGCACCTTCGCCTCGGTCGCGTCGGCGTCGAGGTATCCGTCGAAGCGCTCGTACGGGATCCAGCCCATCCGCGCGATGAGCTCGCCGACCTCTCCGGGCGCCGCGCGCTCCAGGTGGCCGTGGGCGTCGCGCGGGTGCGTCTCGGTCGCCACGTCGAAGCGCACCAGCTCGGCGCCGTCGAGCGGACCCACCATGAACGGCGGGGGGCGTCCACAGGAGCCGACTTTGCCGGTGCGGTTGACCAGCGCGACGTTGCCCTCCGTCGCCCCGTAGAACTCGACGATGCGTGGGCGCCCGAAGCGTTCGACGAAGGCGGGCCAGACATCGCCGCGCAGCCCGTTGCCCACGAAGGTGTGCAGGCCGTGGGACCCATCGTCGGGACGCGGGGGTGACTGGAGCAGGTAGCGACACAGCTCGCCCACATAGACCCCGACGGTGGCGCCGACCGTCCTCGCCTGGTCCAGGTAGGCGCGCGCGCTGAAGTGCGGCGCGCAGGCGAACGCGCAGCGCGCGGCCATGGCCGAAGACCACCCCACGAGCTGGGCCGACGCGTGGTGGAGTGGAAGCGGCGTGAAGACGACGTCCCGGGTCTGCAGGTGCAGCGCGAAGGACTGAAACGCCGCCCCCGCCATCAGCCACCGGGTGTGTCGGATGGGCGCGGCCTTCGGGAGCCCCGTGGTGCCGCTGGTGTAGAGCAGCACGAAGCGCGCTTCGAGCCCCAGGGGGCGATCGACGCGCGGGCGACGGGGGGACGCCGACACCGCGTCGCGCACGTCGGGCAGCGGAAGCGCGCCCGGCGAACCGGCCCCGAGCCAGGTGCCGAGCGCCCCACGAAAGCCCGTGGTCTCGACGGCGTGCGCGGTGTCCGTGTCGCACACGAGCGCGCGAGCACGGGCGAGGCCGAGCGCATGCTCCAGGGCGCGTCCTCTGAGGTCCGGCGCGACGAGCGCCGTCACCCCGCCGAGACGTCCGATGGCGAGTGTGTGGAGGAGCGCCTCGAGCCGATTGCCCATGAGCACGGCGACACAGTCCCCCGGATTCAGCCCGCGGGCGCGCCAGAAGTCCGTGAGGCCATCGACCTGCAGGTCCACCTGACCCACGGTGAATCGACGCTCCAGGTCGACCAGACACGCGGCGTCGGGCGAGCGCGACGCCCAGCGGCGCAGTACACCGGGCACACCGTGCAGGAGCGCATGGGGCGCATCCGGGAGGATACGCAGCAGGGCGCGCAGCGTCGCCACAGCCTCGTCGAGGCTCCCCGGTGGAGGGTGCGCGCGCATCGACATGGATCACGGGGTGCCATGGGGCGGTCGGTGACGCAAGGGGCAGAGCCGAGCGGTCGCAGGTCCTGCGAAAACACGCCTTTACCCCGGGCCGCGCATCGGGCGAAAACACCCCTTCCGCGCCTCGGGGCGCACGTAGAGGTCCCCATGTTCGCGAGACTCCCTTCTTTCGGTGCGTGGCTCATGTGCGCCGCCCTGCCCAACATGGCGCGCGCCGAGTCGTCGGCCCCCCGCAAGCCACCGACACTCCACGTCGGCTTCGACGCATGGGAGGACGCCCGCCAGGGCTTCGACCTGGACGCCGAGGGTGAACGGGCGGACAGCGAGCTGGTCGGCAGCGCGCGCCTGCGCACGGGCTTCGACGCGCGCCTGGGCGGCCCGAAGCTCCGGTTGGTCGGCGAGCTCGACTTCTTCGCGCGCCGGCTCCACGGCGTGCCCGAGGCGACCGGCCCGGTCCAGGTGGATCCCGCGGTGCGAACGCGCGAGCCGTTCCACCCGTTTCCGCTCCAGCTTCGGCGCCTCTACCTCGACTGGACGACGTGGCTCGGTGTGGTCCGCCTCGGCACGCAGACGAGCCAGTGGGGTCTCGGCATTCTCGCCAACGCCGGGGAGCGTGACGACCGTCTCTTCGGCGAACCCACGCGGGGCAACGTTTCCCAGCGCCTCCTCTTCGCGACCTCACCCTTCCAGGCGATCGGCGCGTCCCCCACCTCTGCCCTGGGGCGCTTTACGCTGCTGGCCGCGGGTGACCTCGTCGTCGCCGATGAGACCGCCGAGCTGCTCGACACCCGCCTCGCCGTAGAAGACGAGGCGTGGCAGGCGGTCGTGTCGGCCTTCATCCGGCCTCGCGCCTTCGACACCCCCGCGCTCCGACCGCGCACCGATGTCAGCGGCGGCTTGTACGCCGCGCGTCGGTGGCAGACCTACGCCGAGGGCGACACGCTCGACGTCTGGGTCGTGGATGGCCACCTCCGCTTGCTTCAGGACTGGGAGGGGCACAATCGAATCCGCTACGAGATGGAGTTCGCGCAGCTCTTCGGCGAGACCGACCGTGTGCGGACCGAAGGCGGCCCGCGGGGCGTGGACGTCGAGGGCCTGGGCGCCGCCGCGGAGCTCGCGTGGGCCTTCCAGATCGGCGCGCTCCCGGCGGAGGTCCAGGTGACCGTGGGCATGGCCTCCGGGGACGGTGACGCCGACGACAGCACTTTGCAGCGTTTCGCCTTCCACGGGGACTACGACGTGGGCCTCGTTCTCTTCGACCACGTGGTCCCTGCGCTGCAGCTCCGCGCCACGGAGAGCGTGGACGATCCTCTGCGCGCCAAAACCCCGCCGACGGGGTTCCAGTACTTCCCGGGTCGCGGGGGCGTCTCGGGCGCGTCCTACGGGGCGCTTCGTTTCAAGATTGGCCCGGTGAACGGCCTCGAAGCCGCGGCGCAGGTCCTCGCCGCGTCGACGACGGCGCCCTTTGTGGATCCCGTGCGCACCTTCGAGCGCGGAGGGGCGCCCACGAACCCCTTCGGCGGCCCGGCCGAGGGGAACCTCGGGACCGAGTTCGACGTCGCCGTGCGGTGGCGCCTGCCCGAGGTCGCCCCCGAGACGCGGCCCGCGCTGCGGCTCGCGTGGGGCGTGCTGCTCCCGGGCACGGTCCTCGAAGGCCCGGGGGCGTCTCTCGGGACCGTGCACGCGGCCCAGCTCAAGCTCTCGGTGGACAGCCACCTCGGAGGTGGAATGTGAACGCCCAATTTCGAACCCGCAGTGCGTCGTCTCTCCTGCTCTGCCTCGCGACCGGCTGCACGGACGCGTTTACGGCCCGACCCGCGGGGCTCGTCGAGTCCGCCGCGACCGAGGGGCCGAAGGTGGTCTTCGACCTGGACGCGAGGCCGCTCCCTGAGATCCCGTTCCCGAACGATCTCGCCACGCGCCCCGATCCGGAGAGCCCCACCGGTCGCCGGCTCAACCTGAGCCTGCTGGGCCCCACGCTTCTCGAGAGCGAGGTGCGCGCCAAGGCCGATGCCCTCGACGGGTTCGGCACCTTCGCCCCCATCACCGTGTCGTTCGACGCGGCCATCGACGCGCCCGCGCTGCGCGCGCTCCACCTGGACCGGGACCCGACGAACGACGGGGTGTATCTCGTGGACGTCGATCCGCAGAGCCCGGACTTCGGGACCCTCGTGCCCGTGGACCTCGGGTACTACGCGGAGCTGCCCGACGCGCTGCGTCCGAACGACACCTACGCCTCTCCGAAGACCGGGCGCTTCGCCTCGGCGTTGGATGAACCCAACAACTACTTCCCGTTCGACCCCCGGGCCGGCACCTCGACCCTGCTCTTCGAGACCTTCACCGAGACGGACTCGAACGGCGACGGCGTGCTCGACCCGGCCGAGGACACCGACAACGACGGGGTGCTCGACCGACCGAACACCGCCGACGGTGTCTCCCGGCCCACGGGGAGCCTCGAGGAGGCCGACGCGCTGGTGCCGTTCTTCGAGTACCAGACGAACACCCTGATTTTCCGTCCGGTGAGGCCGCTGCGCGAGGGCACGACCTACGGCGTCGTGCTCACGCGACGCATCGTCGACCTGGACGGCCGACCGATCGGTTCACCGTTCGTCTGGGTCAATCACACACGCCAGACCGAGGTGCTCCAACCGGTGGTCCCCGCGCTCGAGACCGCGGAGACGAGCCTCGACGACGTCGCCTTCGCCTGGGCGTTCTCGACGCAGTCCGCGACCCGGGAGCTGCTCGCGATCCGAGACGGGATCAACGCGCGAGGCCCTCTGGCCTGGCTCGCGGAGCGGTTCCCACCGGAGTTCGAGCTCTTCCCGTGGTGGACCGACGAGAGCGTGGCCAACTGCCTGCGAACACAGCCGGAGGCCGCGTGTGTCCAGCGCTTCGATGATCCCGGCGTGCTCGATGCCCAGAAGCTCGTGGGCATCCTCCGCCTGGTCGCGCCGCTCGTGCTCGGCGACGGCCCCGACGTGCAGGCGCTGCTCGACACCTACAAGTACGTGGACTACCTCATCGCAGGGCGCTTCAAGTCCCCGAATTTCTTGATCGATCGGGACAACCTGAGCGCCGAGGGCTATCCCCAGGACGACGACGAGAGCTTCGACCTCGACCTCGACGGTCCCGACGCCGGGCGCGCCGTGGTCGGCGACGGCTGGGTCACCTTCTGGTGCACGGTGCCGAAGACACTCGACTACACGGGCCTGGACGGTCGGCCCGCGAAACACACCCCGCCCTTCCCCGTGGTCTTCTACGGGCACGGCTACGGCGGCGCGCGTATGGAGATGCTGGGCTTCGCCGGGCACCACGCACGTTTCGGCCTGGCGACCTGCGGCATCGACGCCTACGGCCACGGGATCGTGATCCCCCCGGAGTACGACACGATCGTGAACAACGTGCTCACGGTGGCCCTGGGCAACGCGGGCATCGATGGCAAACGCGCCATCGCCGCCGTGACCGCGGGCCGCGCACGGGACCTGAACAACGACGGCGTGCCCGACTCCGGCGGCGACTTCTGGACCGCCGACACGTTCCACACGCGGGACATGGTCCGCCAATCGGCGGTCGACCAGCTCCAGCTCGTGCGCCTGCTGAAGGGCTTCGACGGCAAGAACGGCGTCCAGAGCGGGGACTTCGATGGGGACGGCAAGCTCGACGTGGCCGGTGCGGGCGGGGAGTTCTTCTCGTGGGGTCAGTCCCTCGGCGGCATCCTGAGCGTGCTGGCGCCGGTGGTGGAGCGGAGCTTCGTGGCCGCGGCGCCGGTGGCCGGGGGTGCGGGCCTCGTGGACATCGGGATTCGCAGCGCCAACCCGGGTGTGCCCGAGGCTGTGGTGCTGCGCATGATGGGGCCGATGGTCCTGGGTGAGCCCGTGTTCACCGAGGGCGATGCCCCCCTGCCCACGCCCCGATTCCGACTGTCGTGGCTGGTGCCCGACACCTCGCCGCCCGCGACCATCCCCGACGTGACACAGGTCGCGGTCGGTGAGTTCGAGTTCGAGGAGGGCGACGTGATCGTGGCGCGCAACCTCACACGGGAGGGCAAGACGTATCTCGGGCCGTCCGAGCGTCGGATCGCGGTGGTGCGGCTCGGGCAGGGCTTCCGACTTCAGTACGCGGCCGACGCGTGGTCCGCGTCCGAGAAGCGCGCGCGGCTCGGCTTCGACCCGCGCGCCGCCGACTTCGAGCCTTACCGGATGAGCGAGGCGGAGGTCGTCGCGTCCGGAGATCGTTTTGTGTTCGAGGTCTACAGCGACGGGGACTTCAAGGGTATCCCGTTGACCGCCGCCGCCGCCGAGCGCCTGGACGCGCGGCCCGCGCCGAAGCCGCGTTTCACCATCGACGCGTGGCAGGCCGACACGACGTTCCAGGGCACGATCTACCCGGCCGAGGCGCCCCTCGTGGCGCCGTCCGTCGGCCTGGGACACCCGCGCCAAACGCCGGACCTGCGTCGATTCTTCGGCATCGCGCAGGCGATCCTCGACGCGGGCGACCCCGCAGCCTACGCACGCCGGTACTTCGTCGATCCGTTGGACCTGGCCTATCAGGGGATCGAAGGACGCAACGAGACGCGCGCGATCGTCGTGCCGACGACCGGAGACCAGAACGTCCCGATCAACACGGGCGTCGCGCTGGCCCGCGCCATGGGGGTGGTGGACTTCGAGACGCCGCGCGACGACCTCGAGGGGCTCACGGAGGATGACTTCCTGCTGGCCACGGGCGTCTACGAGGGCACCCGCACCTACCCGCGCTGGGTGGACGAA
The DNA here is from genome assembly GCA_049318805.1 of Bradymonadia bacterium. Classification (GTDB taxonomy): domain Bacteria; phylum Myxococcota_A; class Bradymonadia; order UBA7976; family UBA1532; genus CANLBD01. The sequence continues at coordinate 3,032 of JBMOFP010000189.1, read as the reverse complement.
CGTGGGGTCTACAACTTCGACCCCGACGACCTCGACAACGGGACCGACGGGCTCGCGACGGACCCGAAGGGCAACTTCAAGCTGCGGCTGCTCAAGCGCACCCCCGGCGGCGGGTATGCGGGCCTGCGCATGCCTTACACCGCCCGCAACGCCCACGACCGGGAGGGCGGGAACTTCGACACCCACGGCTTCGATGCCTCGTCGCCCAGCTTCGCCTTCGACATCAACACCTTCATGGCGCAGCAGCTCAGCTTCTTTTTCATGATGCGCGGCCAGGGCTTCGAGCCCGCCCAGCTCGACGACCCGTGCCTCGCGGCCCTGGGAGACGATGAAGAGAGCTGCGCCTTCGCGCCGCCGTTTCCTCAATGATCACATCGATTTACATGCCCAGGAGCGCCCTGTTGAAGTCCATGGAGTCCTCGAAGCTGAGACACCTGCTCGCGACCGCCTTTCTCGTCTGCACCGCGACCGCCTGTGGCGGCAGTGATGACGGCGGGGCGACCCCCGCCGCCGACGCCGAAACCGGGACCGAGACCGACGCCGGGGGCGTCGACACACCCGACGGAGGAGCGCCGCCGACCCCCGACGCCGAGGCACCTCCGGCCCGCGACGCCACGCCTTCTCCGGACGCGGATACGCCCCCGACGGGCGCCTGCGGGGCGCTCGAGGTCGTGGACTTCACGGTCGAGACCGCGACGGACGACGAGGGCAGCCTCACGATGGACGCCGAGAGCGACCCTGCCGGCGCGTCGACCCTCGAGGGTCTGTGCGGCGGCGCTCAAGGGGCCGAGGTCGTGTTTCGTTTCGTGGCGCCGGAGCCCGGTCTCTGGCGATTCCTCGCTGCGGCGGCGGACCCCGACGCGCCCTTCGACACCGTGCTCTACGCTCGAACGGAGTGCCTCGACGCCGAGACCGAGGTCGACTGCAACGACGACCTCGACTTCCCGGCGCGCACGGACAGCCGCGTGATCGTCGAGCTCGCCGAAGGCGAGGCCGTCTTCCTCGTGGTCGACGCCTATGCGGGCGCGGAAGACCCGCGCGGCGGCGCCGTGGTCCTGAACGCACGGCGCATCGAAGAGGTCGCCCCGACCGGGGCCTGCGACCGGCTCTCGCTCGTCGACACCTGCGGCGTCGAGGACTTCTGTTTTGTCGAGGCCGATGCCCTCGATCCCGAGGTCGGTCAATGCGTGGCCGCGACGCCCCCTGTGGTCGTCGCGGGTCGCGCGACGAACCGCGACGGGGTGCTCGGTCTGAGCGTCGAGGGCACGGACTCGAGCCGCGACACAGTCGCTGTCCTCGTGACGCTCTTCCAGGGCGAGACCGTGGTGGACACGCTGAACGACGGGCCCGCCGAGGACCTGTTCTTCGAGCCGCTGGACGGCCTCGGTGTCTACGGAGAAGCGGCCTTCACGCTGCACACCGCCACCGAGCTCGCGGCGCTGGTGGGCGACGTGACACCCGACCGTCTCGAGGTTCGGCTCCTCGACAGCCAAAGCGGCGAGAGCGACGTGCTCTCGCTGCCGATCGCCGTCGCCGCCGAGCTCGCCCTCGGGGCGCCGTGCGACGGTCTGCGCCTGCACGACCTGTGTGCACCCGGGCTCGCATGTCGCGACCCCATGGAGAGCGGCCTCTTCACCTGCGAGACGGTCACGGCGCCGACCCTGGCCTCCGCCACGGCCTGGTACGACGCCCTCGGCGGTCGGCTCGCCGTGGAGTTCGTCGGGGCCGACCTGGAGCAGGATGTCGATGCCCCGGCCATCACGGTGCTGGACGCCGAAGGGGTCGACATCCCCTTGTTGGCGACCGGGGAGATCGGCGAGGCGCTCGGCGAGTTCGAGCCCTTCGAATACGAGGCCGAGGGCGCCTTCCGCGCCACCTGGCTCTATGTGCTCCAGGACGACGCGGGCCTGGCGCTGAACGTCGGCGCCGTGCGCGTCCGTGTCGTCGACGCCGAGGGCCTCTACAGCGCGTCGGTCGAGGCGTCTCTCGTGGCCACGACCCGAGACGTGCCCGACGGCGAGCCCTGTGACCCCTTCGGCGCGCGGAGCACGTGCGCGACGGGGTCGATCTGCGACGTGCCCGAAGAGGGTGAGCCGCTCTGCGCGACGCCGGTCCTGGCGTGCCCGGAGGACTGGGGCGCGCTCCCCCTCGAGCAGGGGGTCGCCGTCGAGGGCGAGACCGTGGACGCCGAGTCCCACGGCGAGGGCACCTGCGGCGGCGGAGCGGGCGATCGTGTCTACGTCTTCACCGCCGTCGAGGGCGGCCGATACCTCGCGACCGCCGAGTCCGAGGACCCGGACGCGGACACCGTGCTCTACGCGCGCTCCGCGTGCGGCTACTCGGGCCTCGCCCAGCCCACACTCGAGCTGGACTGCAACGACGACCGCGACGAGAGCACCTACCTCTCGGAGCTCGTGCTGAACCTCGAGGCCGAGCAGACCGTGTACATCTTCGTAGACGGCTTCGTGGGCGAGTCCGGCGAGGGCTGGCGCGGCCCGTTCACCCTTTCCATCGACCGGGCGGACTGACTTCACCCCCCCTTGATTCGAGGACCCGCGCGTCGCTAGGGTGCGCGCCGTTCCGCCGGAGTCGTTGACCCCAGGCGGAGAGGCTACGGTCCATCAGCAAGGGGAGAGTGATGAGCAACGAGCACGGATTTGTGGGCACGCGCACGCTCTGCGCGCTGGGTCTCGCGGTCGTCGCCCTGGCCGGTTGCGGCGGGGACGACGGCGGCAGCGGGGGTGCGGGCGGCGGCGGCGGCACGGGCGGCGGAGAGGTTCTGCCCGACGGCGGGCCCGGCGGGACCACCGGCGGCGGTCTCGTCGGCGGCACCGTCGGCGGCGGCGAGGGCGGCAACGTCGGCGGCACCGTCGGCGGCGGCGAGGGCGGCAACGTCGGCGGCACTGTCGGCGGCGGCGAGGGCGGCAACGTCGGCGGCACCGTCGGCGGCGGCGAGGGCGGCAACGTCGGCGGCACTGTCGGCGGCGGCGAGGGCGGCAACGTCGGCGGCACCGTCGGCGGCGGCGAGGGCG